>CAMAOY010000016.1 GCA_945859865.1 Phenylobacterium deserti | reverse complement strand
CACTTCCGCTACGGCCTGGAGCGGCTCGGGGAGTATTTCCGCCAGTACTTCTTCGCCGGCGACCGGGAGGAGATGCCCTTCAACCGCGCCACGCGGTCCTGGGTCTATCGGGAGGCCAAGAACGAGGGCGGTGCCCTCGGCTTTGGCTCGACAAATGACCGGCGGGAGCCGGGCACCGTGCTGTTCGTCAATCATCCCTTCCCGGTCCTCGAGGAAGAAAGGCTGCCAACGCCGCCCCTGGCGATCGGCGAAGGCGCCTGTGAACAGCCCTTCCTCGCCAGGTCGGTGGTGAACATCTCCGGGATGAGCTTTGGTGCGATCTCCCAGCCCGCCGTCCAAGCCCTTTCCCGGGGCGCTGGCATGGCCGGATGCTGGATGGATACCGGCGAGGGCGGCCTGTCTCCCTATCACCTCGAGGGAAACTGCGACCTGATCATGCAGATTGGCACCGCACGGTACGGGGTGCGCGATCCCGATGGTGCCTTCTCGAACGACAAGGCAAGGGAGATCGCCCGCTCGGTCAAGGCCTTCGAGATCAAGCTTAGCCAGGGTGCCAAGCCCGGCAAGGGCGGGGTCCTGCCGGGTGCCAAGGTCACCGCAGAGATCGCCCGGATCCGGGGGATTCCGGAGGGCCAGGACTCGATCAGTCCCAACCGGCACCCGGACATCGCCAATGTCGACCAGTTGCTGGACAGGATCTGCAGCCTTCGCGACCTGACGGGTCGTCCCGTCGGGGTGAAGACAGCCTTGGGCGACGACCGCTTCTTGATCGATCTTTGCGAAGCCCTGGCCCGCCGGGGCGCCCAGGACGCCCCGGACTTTCTCACCATAGACGGCGGAGAGGGCGGTACGGGCGCGGCCCCCCAGACCCTGATGGACCACATGGCCCTGCCGATAGCGGAGGCCCTGCCGATTGCCGTCGACGCCCTGAGGAGCGCGGGCCTGAAGGATCGGGTCCGGGTGATCGCCTCGGGCAAGCTCGTGACCCCGGCAAAAGTCGCCTGGGCCCTGTGCACCGGGGCCGACTTTGTCCACTCCGCCCGGGGCTTCATGTTCGCCCTGGGCTGCATCCAGGCCATGCGGTGCCACACAAACACCTGCCCGACCGGGGTCGCGACCCACAATCGCCGGCTGCAGCGCGGCCTGGTCGTTGAAGACAAGGCTGAGCGCGTCGCGAACTATGTTCGCAGCCTGAACCGAGAGATCGACATGATCGCCCATTCCTGTGGCTGCCGGCACGCCCGGGAGCTGGGCCGCGAACACGTCCGGATCGTCGAGACCCCGAATCGAAGCGTTCCCCTCAACATCCTCCACCCGGATCGATGACCCATGCTCACGGAAGTCGACAGACTGCTGGTTGCAACGCCGGACGCCGCGGCTGGCGTGAGCGCCTGGAAGCGTGTCCTCGGCGCAGAAGAGGTGCGGCGCGACTCCGTTCCGGGGCTAGGGGCGGTCCGGACGGTGGTCCGGGCTGGCCGTTCCGACGTCGAGTTCCTACAACCTGACGGAACCGGGCCAATTGCTGACGCCCTGGCGCGACGGGGCCGGGCGCACGTCTGGGCGGCCGGTGCAGCGTCAACGGACCCCGCCGCCGCCGCGAGGATCGCAAGGTCCGCGGGCGCCCGCGTCGAGGCCGAGGGCGACCGTTACCATGTCGAACTTGAGATCGAGGGGGCGCCCATACGCTTCGTCGTGTCGCCAGAGGCGGAGAGACAGCCTGCCGGTCGCCTGGACTTCCTCTATGAGGCCACGGTCCTGGCGGCGGACCAGGCCGGTGCCGTGGCCAAGATCCGCGACGCCTTCGGCCTGGATGAGACAGGTTTCACAACCATCACCTCGGAGCTGTTCGGCTATACCGGCGTCCTGACCCTGTTCAGGCCAGGACAGCTGCACCGGTTCGAAGTGATCACGCCGATCGACCCGACCAAGACCATGGGGCGGTATCACTCCCGAGAGGGCGCAAGCTTCTACATGGGCTTTGCCGAGGCGCCGGACCTCACGGTCATAGAAGCCGCGATACCGGTCGGCGGGGTGACCATCGACCGACCCGACGGGCGGTCGCCGAGCCTGAACCCAGACCAGGTCTGGATCCATCCCCCGACCCTTGGCGGCGTCATGCTCGGGGTCTCGCGGCCCTCCATGGCTTGGATGTGGTCGGGGTATCCGGACCGGGTGACCCCGCTCTGAGCAATCCCTGGACCCGTTGACTTCCTCCGCGTCCCAAGCCCTCAATCGCTCCGGGGACGGGTCGAGGGAGGAAGACATGACGGACTGGAAGATCGCCGACGTCTGGGAGGCCATCGCCCGCAAGACTCCTGACCGTCCCGCCCTGATCCAGGGGAGCCGGGTTGTGACCTGGAGCGGGTTCGACGCCCGTGCAGACGCCCTCGCCGCACACCTGATCGCCGGAGGCGTCAGCCCCGAAGCGAAGGTCGCCGCCTATCTCTGCAATGGACCGGAGTACCTCGAGGTCTACTTCGCCGCCTTCAAGGCGGGAATTGCGCCGATCAACACCAACTACCGGTATGGCGGCGACGAACTGGTCTACCTGTTCGACAATGCCGACGCAGAGGTTGTGGTCTTCCACGCGGGGTTTACGGGGACCCTCGAGGCGATCCGGGACCGGCTGCCCAAGGTCAAGCTGTGGATCGCAGTCGCCGAGCCTGGGCACGCGGTTCCCGCCTGGGCTGACGACTATGAATCCATCACAGGGAATCCTTCAACTTCCCGGCCGACAAGGGCACCCTGGGGTCGCTCCGGGGACAACCTCCTCCTGCTCTATACCGGCGGGACCACCGGCATGCCCAAGGGGGTGATGTGGAGGCAGGATGACCTCTTCAATGTCCTGGGAGCCGGTGGACAGGCAGCGCGCGGCGTTGCGCCCATCGAGAGCGTTGAGGCGGCGGCGGACCGGCTCGACCCGGAGGGACCCCGCCCACCCCTGACCCTCATCTGCTGCCCGCTCATGCACGGGACGGGGCAGTTCTCGGCCTTCATTACCCTGAACCAGGGCGGCACCGTCGCAACCCTTCCATCTCGGGGATTCAGCGCCGCAGAATTGTGGAGCGAGGTCGAGCGGTTCCGGGTTGATGGCATCGTAATCGTCGGCCTCGCCTTCTCGACACCCATGCTGGAAGCCCTGGAAGCTGAGCCCGGGCGCTGGGACCTGACTTCCGTCCTCTCGATCAGTTCCTCAGGTTCAATGTGGAGCCAGGAAAACAAGCGCGGACTCCTGAATCACTGCGTCAACGCGACCATTTTCGACTCCTTCGGTTCCTCGGAGGCGGTAGGACTGGGCGCATCGTCCTCGACACCCGGGGCCGAGGCTGCGACCGCGGCCTTCGTCCTCGGTCCCACCTGCGCGGTCTTCACCGAAGAAGGGCGGCGGGTATCCCCGGGCTCGGGCGAGCGCGGCCTCGTGGCGGTCAGCGGCTTCCTACCGGTCGGCTACTACAAGGACCCCGAAAAGAGCGCCAAGACCTTCCTGACCTTTGAGGGCCAGCGCTGGTCAGTCCCCGGTGACTGGGCGGAGGTCAATGCCGACGGCTCTCTCAAGCTGCTGGGCCGCGGCTCCCAGTGCATCAATACGGGCGGCGAGAAGGTCTTCCCGGAGGAGGTCGAGGAGGCCCTCAAGACCCACCCGAATGTCCGCGACGCAGTGGTCGTGGGCGTTCCGGATGCCCGGTTTGGGGAGAGGATCTGCGCCGTGGTCGAACCGGATGGCGCAGCGGAACTGGAGCTCGCAGATCTCTCCGCCCATGTGCGGGGTCGCCTGGCGGCTTACAAGGCGCCCAGGGAACTGGTGGTCGTGGAGAGCATTGGCAGGGCCCCCAACGGCAAGGTCGACTACAAGGCCTCTCGCACCCGGGCCCTCAGGGCCCTCGGCCTCGAAGGATGATCCCCAGAACGTTAGATCCTGTGTCGATCCGATAACCGGTTCCCACCTATCGGAACAGGATCTAGCGATCCAGCTTGGCGACCATCCGGTTGAGACTTTCGAGGATTTCCTGGCTGGCCTGAGCGTCGAGACCTGTCCTGTGAAGGAGCTTCATGGAGGCTATGTGCACCTGCACGGCCTGGGGCTTGAGACGACCCGTCTCACTGGAATGATCCAGCAGTTCGCAGAGGGAGCGCCCGACCTCAGAAAGGGCCCGGTCCGGAAGTACCGCGCAAAGGCCCACGATATCGGTCGAGCAGCGATACATCTCCTCGGGATCACTCTTGGGATCGGCAAGGAGCGCCTCGATCCTGGCGAGGGATACGTCGATCAGGTCCAGGCTGGTCTCAGATTGGACGGCAATGGCCGCCTCCCCGCGCTTGAGCGCTTCGCTCACATGAATCCCGCCCGGCTCCTTAATTATGCTCGAGAGGCGGGTCTTGGCGCGAAATTTCCGAACGGTGGTCAAGATGTCGTCTCCTGGACTTCGGCAATGGGGTCGTCTTGTTTGGATAGCGCGGCGATCTCGGCCTTGGCGGCTTCGGCGGCGGCGGCGGCCTCGGCATCGCCGCTGCGGCGGCCGACACCGTATTCCGAAGGCGGCGCTGCCTTTCGGAAGCGACGGTCCGGGCCGATATAGGTCTCGGTCTCGACAAACAGCCGGGTAGACTGGGCGACCCAGACGATACGCTCAAGAATGATTTTGGGCGTGATGGGCTTCGCGATGATGAAGTTCGCGCCGCAGTCCCGCGCCTTTGTCACCTGGCTCCGGCGAGTGTGCGCGGTGATGATGATCGCGGGGGTCAGGCGCACCTGTTCGTCAGTAGACCGCCGTATCCAGCGGATGAACTCATAGCCGTCGACCCCGGGCATCTGGGCGTCCGTGAGGATCAGGTCGAAAGCGGTCTCTGTGCAGGCTTCCTTGGCCTCTTCAAAACTGATGGCTCTCTTGAACTTCCGCATTCCGAAGCCGTCAAGAACGCCACACATGAGCTCGACCGCCTGCATGTTGTCGTCGACGACAAGCACGGAGGCGCTGGACAGGTTGATCCGGGCAGATCCGTTCATCGAGATGTCTCCGTCACCCTACTGGGCGTCCGACCGGCGATATACTGCGCCCGGCGCGTAAAGGGTTGGTTCCGCATCAAGGTTTCGACGAGATTAACCCTACCACGCGTTTCCCGGCGTGCACCATCCGGGTTAGAACCGCCTCCCCACCCACAGGAGTTCCTGATGCGCCTGGCCCTGATCGCCTGCACAGCCCTGGCCCTCGCCATACCCCTGTCCGTTGCCGAGGCAGCGACCCCGCAAGCCGAGGTGAAGCGAATCGAGAACAGCCCTGGGTACCGGAAGGCCGTCAGTGTGCTGACCGCAGAGCACGCGCGGACGGTCGAGGACATTGTTCGCCTGACCGAGATTCCAGCACCACCCTTCGGAGAGGCCCGTCGAGCCGTCGCCTACCGGCGCGACCTCGAAGCCCTTGGGTTGGTGGATGTGAAGATGGATACGGAGGGCAATGTCACGGGGGTCCGTCCGGGCCTGAAGACCCGGGGTAAGGGCCCCTTCGTGGCGGTGGCAGCCCACCTTGATACCGTCTTTCCGGAAGGGACCGATGTTAAGGTCCGCCGGCAGGGCTGGCGGCTGGCCGCCCCCGGAATTGGCGACAATACCCGGTCCCTGGCCACCCTGTTGGCATGGGTCCGCGCCCTTGACGCGGCCGGAGTGCAGACCGACGCCGATCTCCTGATCGTCGGTAATGTCGGGGAGGAAGGCGTCGGCGACCTGCGCGGGGTGAAGGCCCTCTTCCAGAGGGGCCCCTATGCCGGACAGATCTCGGCATTCTTCTCCGTCGATGGCTCGGACCCCTCGGGCGTCGTGACGGCGGGTGTCGGATCCCGGCGCTATCATGTGGTTTTCAGCGGTCCCGGAGGGCACAGCTATGGTGCCTTCGGGATCGTCAACCCGATGGTCGCCATGGCGGGCGCAGTGACGGGACTCTACGCGGTGAAGCCGCCGCAGACGCCCAGGACAACCTACTCGGCAAGCGTGACGGGTGGCGGTACGTCGGTGAATGCCATTCCCGCCTCGGTCTATGTCGACGTGGACCTCAGGTCAGAGGACGCCGGCGCCCTGGCGGACCTTGACCGGCAGTTCAGGGCCTCCGTGGAAAGTGCGGTCGCTGGCGAGAACGCCGCCCGTTCCACCGCCTTCGGACCCATCAAGGCCGAGATGAAGCTCATCGGCGAGCGCCCTGCAGGAAGGACCCCATCCGACAGCCGTCTGGTCCGGATCACTCAGGCCGCCATCACCGCCAGGGGCTTCGATCCCGCGGAGCAGGCCTCGTCGACGGACGCCAATATTCCCATGAGCCTCGGGATTCCCGCCGTGACGATCGGTGCCGGGGGCCGCGGGGGCCGCGCCCATGCACCGGACGAATGGATCGACGTCGAACCGGTCGAGATGGTGCGCGGCATGTCCGTCGGCCTGCTGGCAATCCTTGCAACGGCGGGCTTGCGTTAGGTTTCAGAGCCCGAGGACGAGCCTGGCCATGATGTCCCGCTGGATCTCGTTGGATCCCCCGTAGATCGAGCTGGCCCGGTTGTTGAGATAAAGCGCCATAGCCGTCAGGCCATGCTCCGGTCCGATGAAGCCCTGGCCTCCGTCCGGCGCCCTTGCAGCCTTCTGGTCAACGGCGGCGTAAGCGGCGATCCCCTCCATGGCCAGCTCATCCAGCTTCTGCCGGGTCTCCGTCCCCTGGGTCTTGAGCATGGACGAGGCCGGCCCGGGATTGCGTCCGGAGGCGAGCTCGGCGAGCACCCGGTGTTCCGTCATCTCCACGGCGTCAAGGATGATGCCCAGGGCGGCGAGCCGGGACCGAAACGCTGGGTCTTCAATGAGCGGGCCGCCCCCATCCGCCAACTCCTGACGGGCCAGGTCCTTGAGCCTTTCGAAGCCAACCTTCAGCCCGGCGGCCGAACCGCCGCCGCGCTCGAACTCAAGAAGATACTTGGCGACTGTCCAGCCCTGGTTCTCCTCACCAACCCGACCCGAGACCGGAACCCGCACATTGTCGAAGAAGACCTGGTTGACCTCGTGCTCGCCCGCCAGGGTCACGATCGGGCGGACCGAGACCCCCGGGGTTTCCATGTCGAGCAGAAGAAAGGTGATCCCCGCCTGCGGCTTTCCATCGCTCCGCGTCCTGACCAGACAGAACATGCGGTTCGCCCAGTGGGCATGGGTCGTCCAGATCTTGGTCCCGTTCAGAACATAGGCATCGCCGTCCAGGTCGGCGCGGAGTTGCAGGGCGGCGAGGTCCGAGCCAGCGCCCGGCTCGGAGTATCCCTGGCACCAGTAGTCCTCGCCCGACAGGATCCGCGGCAGGTCTTGCGCCTTCTGTTCCTCCGAGCCGTACCCCATGATGACCGGGCCGACCATCTTCAGCCCCATGGGCGCAAGCGATGGCGCCCCTGCCCGGGCGCATTCCGCTGCGAAGATGTAGCGCTGCATCTCGCTCCATCCCGTACCGCCGTATCGGACAGGCCAGGCAGGGGCGACCCAACCCCGGCTGTGCAGAATCCTCTGCCAGGCGAGGCTGTAGGTCTTGTCCATGAAGACACTGGTGGCGCGCCGTCCGGCACGCCTCAGCTCGGGCGTAAGGTTCGCCTCCAGGAAGGCGCGGACCTCCTCCCGAAAGTCCAGGTCCTCGCGGGACAGGTCGAGATGCATTCGAAATCCTCCGGTGCCGGGAGTTTCTGCGGGCGCCGACCCTGCGTCAATCAAGGCCCAGAGGATCAGGCCGTCCGCTGGAGCTCCTGCTTGACCCGCTCCGCCAGGGTCTTGATGTCGATGGGCTTGGCGAGGAAGGAGACATTGGTCTCGCCCTCCAGCAGGTTGGAGAACTCCGCCTCTGCATAGCCGGAAATGAACATGACCGGCGCACCGGCCAGGTACTCCCGGGCGGCCCTGAGGAGCTCGGGTCCCTGCATGCCCGGCATGACCACGTCGGAAATCATCAGGTCGATCTCGCCTGCGTGCGCCTCTGCCAGTTCGAGGGCCTCCTCGCCGCTGGACGCCTCCATGACTTCATAACCCCGGGCGCGCAGGAGCTTGGCCGCAACGCTGCGGACCGCGTCCTCGTCCTCCACGAACAGGATACGACCGGCGCCGGACAGGTCCCGGGCGGCCGGGCGGGCGGGACGCGGCGGGGTCGGCGCGGTGGCGGCAGCGACGTGTACCGGCAGGAAGATGCGGAAGGCGGCACCCTGCCCTGGCCGCGAGTCCACGGAGATCCAGCCCTCCGATTGCTTGACGATGCCATAGACCGTCGCGAGTCCGAGGCCCGTCCCCTCTCCCACCGGCTTGGTTGTGAAAAAGGGGTCGAAGATCTTTGTCATGACCTCGGGCGAGATCCCGGCGCCGTCGTCAGAAACCTCGATCAGGGCCTGTTCCGTCCCGGGATCGGGATAGCCGAGGGCCTGGGCCTCGGCCGCCGAGACCCGGGCGGCCCGGATCCTTACGGTCGAGCCGCCGTGGGAACGGATGGCGTCCCGGGCGTTGACGACAAGGTTCATCACCGCGGTCTCGAGCTGGCCCCGGTCCGCCCGCACCGTGGGCAAGCTGCGGCCATACTCGGTCACCAGGGCGATATCCTCAGGCAGCACGCGCCTCAGCAGGACCTCGAACTCGGAAATGAGTTCGCCAAGATCGAGGCTTTCACGCTGGACCGTCTGCTTGCGGGAAAAGGCCAGAAGTTTGCGAACAAGTTCTGCAGCGCGTGTCGAGGTCTGCCGGATCTGGTTCAGACCCTCATAGGAGGGATCGCCCACAGGATGGCGCTGCGACAGCTCGTCGAGCTGCATGAAGATGGCCATCAGAAGATTGTTGAAGTCATGGGCCACACCGCCCGCGAGTTGGCCGATGGCCTGCATCTTCTGGCTCTGGGCCAGCTGGAGTTCGATCTGCTTCTGTTCTGAAACGTCGACGAGGAAGGCCAGCCACCGCTCTCCGGAGGGCGACAGGTAGAGATGTACGATCCGCGCAGACTCGCCAACCAACCGCATTTCAACGGCTTCGAGCTGGGACCTGCCCGTCGCCAGGCGCTGCGCCGCCTCGCCCAGCGATACGGCGTCGAAGAGGTCGCCGAAGACGCTTCCGGCCCGAGGCTCGCCGGCCATGGCCTCCAGCGCCGGGTTGGCTTCGAGTATGATGGCCGCAAAGGGATCGCCGCCGTCCAGGAGGGCAGCGCCAAACGGTGCCCCTCCAGCGAAGGCGTCGAGACTGTCCGGGGTCACGGCAAGACGCCCGTCAGCAACCCTCTCGACCAGAGTGTCTGACGAAGAGATCGACAGCGGTTGGGCGGGGGCGGAAGACAGCCGGACCAGGAACCGTCTCGCCCCGGCCGCGCTGACCACGGCGGGGCGATCTACTCCGCCCATCCTGAGCGCTGCACGGCCCACGCCGCCCCTGCGCGCTTCGGAGAGGGCCTGGAAGAGGCCTGGCGCTTGGGAGGGTGCGCGGGGCAGACGTCCCGCCGGGCCGACGAGGTCGAGCCAGGCGCGATTCGCAGAACGGATCCTGCCGTCGACCGCGGCGACCGCCGCCGGCTCCTCCAGCGCCATGACCAGGCGCTCGTCACCCTCCAGGGCGGCGTTGGCCACGGGCCGACTGCCCCGGAAGACAAGGAAGCCAAGGGCGACGAACCCCGTCAGACCCGCCAGTAGCAGGACGCTCGCCGCCGTTTCAGGGCCAGACATCAACACAGTCCAGGCCGCAACGGCCACGACGCAGGCAAACAGAGCGAGGACCAGCAGGTCGACGCCATCCATGCCGAGTCCCCGACGCCTCGAGCCGGTCATGGTCCCGCCTCCCCTGCCTGTCTCGAATCAGGCGCGATTCCAGCTTGAAGAACACCCCAGAAGGGTTTCAGAACCATTGAGGCGGGTCTTCGGCGGATCAGCGGGTCGCCGAGAAGCGGCGGCGTCCAGCAAGGACGAAGCCGATGACCTTGGCGACCGCCTCGTACTGGGCGATCGGGATCTGTGCGTCGACTTCCACCGCAGCGTAGAGGGCGCGAGCCAGCGGGGCATCCTCGACGACGGGAACGCCTGCCGCCTCGGCGACGGCGCGGATCCTGAGGGCCAGGGAGTCTACCCCCTTGGCCACGCAGGTCGGCGCAGACGACTCGCCCTCTTCATAGGACAGGGCAACGGCGTAGTGGGTCGGGTTCATGATCACGACCGTGGCCTTGGGGACCGCCGTCATCATTCTCTGGCGCGCCCTCTGGGCACGGATCGCTCTCTGGCGCGCCTTGATGTGGGGATCGCCGTCGGACTGCTTGAACTCCTCCTTCACTTCCTCCCGGGTCATGCGCTGGCGTTTCATAAATCTCTGCATCTGGATGATCCAGTCGATCCCAGCGATGGCCAGGAGGAGGCTGATCACCAGGACGGCGAGCTTCTTCAGGATCTCGAGGGAAAGCGGGAGCACGGCCACGACATCCACGGCGGGAAGCTGCTGAAGCTCCACCCAGTGGGGTCGCAGAACGAAGTATCCGATGGCAGCGACGACAATCAGCTTGATGAAGGACTTGGCGAACTGGATCAGGGCGTCGGGCCCGAAAAGCCTGTTCAAACCGGACAGTGGCGAGAGCTTTTTGAGTTCGAACTTCAGACCTGCAGGGGACCACACGGGTCCGGTCTGGATCACAAAGCCGAAGACGCCCGCCAGCATGGCGGCACCGGTCACGAAGAGCAGGATCGGAGCGACGATGCTCGCCAATTGCCAGCTGATCGCCATAGCCCCCCCGGGGGACAGGTCGATCTTGTCCGGATCCTGGATGAACGGTGCCAGGTCCGCGAGAAGGTTACGGCTCAGAGCCCCGCCCAAAAAGGCGATGACGCCCGCAGCCGCTGCGAAGGATGCGATCTGAGGAAGATCGGCGGTCTTTGGGATGTCGCCCTTCTCGCGCGCCTGTTCAAGGCGGCGGCCTGTGGGCTCTTCTGTCTTTGACGCGGAGTCGTCTTCTTCAGCCACCGGTCACCCCGGCAAAGCTGTTGAGGAGGCGGCCGTAGCCATTCACCCAGACCACGCCGATGAGCCCGAGGCTCATGGCGAGGATGGCGAGGGAAAAGAGGACCATCAGAGGCGAAGCCACGAAGAAAACCTGGAACTGCGGCATGATCCGCGCCGCCAATCCCAAGGCCACGTTGAAGACAAGCGCGAGGACCAGGACCGGCGCGCTGAGTTGGATACCCAACCGGAACGCTTCCGAAACGGTCCGGATGGCCAGGGCACCGGAGTCCATCACGGGCGCCGCGGTCCCGAAGGGGAAAATGACGTAGGAATTCACCATCGCGCCCAGGAAGAGGTGATGAAGGTTGGTCGCGAAGATCAGGATCAGGCCGATCAGACCGACGAAGGTCGCCACCGTCGTCGAGGGCTCCACCAGGCCCGGGGCGGACGTCTGAGCGAAGGACAGGGTCGACTGGATCGAGATGATCTCCCCGGCCACGGACAGGGAGGCCATGAACAACCGCAGCACGGAGCCGATCATCAGGCCGATGAAGGCCTCGCGCACCACCTGCAGGGCCATGGTCGCCAGCTCGGCAGGAGGCGCAGGCGCGACCGGCATGACCACAGGCGTCAGAACGAGGGTCAGCAGGAAGGCGAAGGACAGGCGGATCTGGACGGGCACCGCCTGGTCGCCGATCCCGGGCATGGTCATGACCATGGCCGCAATCCGGGTGAAAACCATGGCTCCGGCGTAGACCTGCTGGACTGTGGCGTAGGGCTCCACTGCCGCTACATCGCGGCAATGCGGCCGGCGATCTGGGCCATGAAGCCCGACATCAGGGCCCCCATGATCGGCAGAAAGATCAGCAGCGAGACAAAAACGGCGACGATCTTCGGTGCAAAGACGAGGGTCGCCTCCTGGATCTGCGTCAGGGCCTGGAAAAGTCCGATCACGACCCCCACGACAAGGCCGACGATCAACATGGGTGCCGCCATCTGGATGGTGAGCCAGAGAGCGCTTCTGCCGATATCAAGAACTTCCGCGCCGTTCATGGCGAAACTCTCCCTGCCGCCAACCCCAAGGGTCAGATCGGCATACGCATGATTTCCTGGTAGGCGCTGATGACCTGGTCCCGCACCGCAAGGACCGCCTCCAGGCTGGTTTCGGCGGCGGACACGGCCGTGGCCACATCGATCAACTGGGCCTTGCCCTGCGCGTGCGACACGATCTGCTGCTCGGCGGTCTTCGAGGTGTCGATGGCATTGCCGACAGCCGTCTTGACCATGGCGCTGAAATCGAGGCCTCCAGCCCCTCCGGAGGCGTCCGTGGCCAAGCCTGACACGCCCTTCTGGGCGGCGGCGTAAGCCTTTGCAACGCTGAGGGCGGTGATCATTCAGCTTCTCCCATCACTTCCGGATCAGGTCCAGGGTCCGGAGTTCCATGGCCCGGGCGGTCTCGATGACGTTGAGGTTGGCCTCGTAGGCGCGCTGGGCGGAACGCATGTCCAGCGACTCGATGAGGGTGTTGACGTTCGGCAGCTTGACGTAGCCGTTGGCGTCGGCAGACGGATGACCTGGATCGTACTCGGTCTTGAACTCGCTCTGGTCGGGCAGGACCCGCACCATCTTGACGCCCTGCCCGGCCTCTGTCCGCACCGGTTCAAAGACTGGGACCTGTCTGCGGTAGGGATCCCCGCCCGGGGACCGGGAGGTGGAATTCGCGTTGGCGATATTCTCGGCAATGATCCGCATCCGGGCCTGCTCAGCGCGCAGGGCGGTGGCAGCGATGGCCTGGACCGCGTTGGACGGGGGACGCACATCAGCCATTCAATCGCTCCTATCTGCCCGGGGCCCGGGCGGCGGTCCGGATCATGGTCATGGACTTCTGGTAGAAGCCGATCGCGGCCTCATAGTTCATCCGGGAGTCCGCCATCCGCATCATCTCGTCTTCGAGGGAGACCTGGTTTCCGTCGAGCGTAGTGACTGTGTCGGCGCGCCGTTCCGTTCGAAAACCGTTCGCCGCAGTGGCAGCGTCCGGTCCCGAGGGCCGCATGTGCGCCGGGTTCGTAACCCGCAGGACGGTCGGCGCTTCTGACCCGCCGCCGGTGTTCCGGAAGCTGAACGGGGTCAAATCCTGGGGCCGATAACCCGGCGTAGCGGAGTTTGCGATGTTCTCAGCCACGAGTCGCTGGCGGTCGGAGAAATAGTTCATCCGACTGCGCAGCATGGCGAAGAGAGGTATGGAAGAGACGTCCATGCCTGCACGGTAAACAAACAGGGTTAATCGCTCCTTAACATCCTCTTGGCAGGCTGTTGGCTATGGACGCTATGAATCTCGCCCGGGCGACCTTCGCCCTCCTCTTCACCCTTGGCCTGATAGGGATCGCTGCGGTTCTGCTGCGGCGCTTCGGGCCAGGGGCGACGCTGCGCCTGCCGGGCTCGCCCCGCGAGCGCAGGATGAAGGTCGTCGAGACCCTGGTGCTGGACCCGGCGCGGCGGCTGGTCCTTGTGGAATTCGACGGCGAATCCCGGCTTCTGATGCTGGGAGACGGTCGCGAACTCAACCCGCCGGCCCGGAAACCGGAAGTCTGAGCATGTCCAGAGCCGAGTCACAGACCCTCCGGATGGCTGAGCTCAAGGCGGATCTCCGTCAGGCCGCACAGCTCGCCCTCTTGGCGGGGGCGATTGGCCTCATCTTCCCGGCTGTGGCCCTCGCCCAGGCTGTGAACATCGACCTGGGATCGGGGGCGGGCCTGACCCAGAGGGTCGTCCAGTTGATCGGCCTACTGACGGTCCTGTCGCTGGCACCGTCTATCGTCATCATGACCACCTCCTTCGTTCGGATGGTGGTGGTGCTTTCCCTCCTGAGGACGGCACTGGGCATCCAGCAGAGCCCCCCGAACGCCGTCCTGATCAGCTTGGCCCTGTTCATGTCAGCGATCGTCATGACCCCGACCTTGCAGAAGTCCTATGACCTCGGGATCCGGCCGCTGATGAACAACCAGATGGAGCTACCCGCCGCCATCGAGGCGGCCAGCGGGCCCGTGAAGACCTTCATGCTCAGCCAGGTGGATCGCGACGACCTGGCCCTTTTCATCCGCCTTTCGAACATTCCCCGTCCCGCTACTGCCCAGGATGTCCCGATCCGCGTCGTGACCCCGGCCTTCATGATTTCCGAGCTGAAGACGGCCTTCGAGATCGGCTTCCTGCTCTTCATCCCCTTCCTGGTCATTGACCTGGTGGTGGCCAGCGTCCTGATGAGCATGGGCATGATGATGCTGCCTCCAGTCGTGGTGTCCCTGCCCTTCAAGCTGATCTTCTTTGTTCTGGTTGACGGATGGCGACTGGTGGCTGGCAGCCTGATCGAAAGCTTCCAGCGCGGCTAGATCCTGTTCCGATAAGTGGGAACCAGTTATCGGATCCAAACAGGCTCCAGGGCGGCTGATCCCGGAACTTCACATCTGACGGAGCGCTACGCCCGCCCTCTTCAGGCGGCCCTCTTCAGGCGGCCCACTTCAGGCAGGACGTGAAGGCGTCTGCGGACGCGGTGGCGCCGGGGGTGAGGCCGGAGCCGGAGGCGCGGCGGCCGTCGTCGAGCGCGCGGCAGGCGGGGTGGAGCGAGCAGCGGCGGCGGCAGGCGCCGGGGCTGCCTTGGCGAAGCGGGTGCGCATCTTGTCGACCCAGCCTGTGAAGGCTTCGTTGTCTGCGGTCACCTTGCTGAAGTCGGCGGCACCGACCTCTCCCGTCTCCATCCCGGTCAGTCCGACCCTGAGGGCGTCGGGGTTCCGGGCCTGGTCTATGAAGTCACCGTAACGGGTGCGAAGTCGCGTGAGGCCGCCGTCATCGCCGGAGAGGCTGTAGGCGATGCCGGCGCGCAGGAGCTTGCCTTCCTCCTCGGCGGTCAGGGCGCCGGGACGACGCCAGCGGTCGCCAAGGCTGCGCTCGAAGGCGGCGGCGGCGAGGGGCCAGTTCTTCTGCCGCCAGGTGATCTCGTTACGGAGTTCCTCGCCCTCGGGCGTTCGGTCCGCCTCCAGCAGTTCTATCGCATCGCCAGGCCGGTTCAGGGCGATCAGGGCGCGGGCCTCCACCCTGCGGCGCTCCATCTGCATGGCCGGCGGAAGGAGAGTCGTGCGGGAATCATTGATCGCCTGGAGGGCCTTCTCAGGCTTGCGGTCCATCAGGTAGATGACGGCCAAGTCGGTCGCGACCTGGGCCTTCGGGGCACCGTCTAGGCGGTTCTCCGTTTGATACTTGAGCAGTTCGGCCGCCTGCTCCAGCAGGTCGACCTTGACCAGGCGTCCAACGAGCCGCCGCACCATCATGTCGCCATCGGCGCCCAGGGGTGTCAGGTCCTTGAAGTCCAGGAAGAGGGCCAGCGCCTGGATCGGCTGAAGCCCATCCGCCACCCCGTCCATGAACAAGGACCTGAAGGCCTGGCTGAGGTCGGCCTGTAGCTGCACCGCCTCGGGAAGATCAGGAAGCGAGCGTCCTGCGGACCTCAGGGTCTCGAGGGCCTCGCGGTAACGACCCTGGTTCAGGTAGAGGCCGCCGAGGGTGCGGATGATCTCCATCTCGGTGCCGTCTCCCCGCCAGCGATACCTCAGGGCGTTGAGTTCCTCCGCAGCCTGGTTGATGTCGATGCGGCCCGTATCCAGGCGAATGCGAGCCGCATGAAGGGCCGCGGGCGTCGCCAGCCATTGGAGGGGCGCAGTCGCGACGGCCCGGTAGATCCTGACGGCGCGGTCCTTTGCACCCTGGGCTTCGAGTAATCGGGCCTGGAGAAGTCGAACGGAGAGGGTCTCCGTCGAATTCGCACGGTCCTCGAGGGCCAGACGGATTGCCTTGTCGGCGCCCTCGAAGTCTCCCTGGGCGAGCGCAGCCTGCCCCTCGGCGCGGGCAAAGCGCGACTTCCACTCGGGAGAGAACTGGTTGAAGGCCTCAGCGCCTGCGGAGAAGGCGTTGCGGACCTCCGTCCACTGTCCGAGCTGGGCCGCGATATAGGCCCGCCAGAGTGCAGCCGAGGGATCAGAGGCGAGTATCGGGGCCGAGAAGTCGGTGTCTGCCTCCGCATAGCGCCGCGCCATCACCCTGGCGATGCCGCGCAGGCCCCTGAACTCAGCGGATTCGAGCACTTCAGGGGAAACTCGGGCCAGGTCGTTCAATACCCCGATGGCTTCGAAGGACAGCTCGCTGCCAACCAGGAACCGCGCGAGGGCAAAACGGCTTGCGGTGGACCCGTCCCTCCCCTTCTGGGCCTCCTCGGCGGCGGCGGCGATGAGTGTGTTGTAACGGTAAAGAAAGCCCTTGGGTCCCGTCTGGGGCCAGTTCACCTGGTCGATCAGGGCCGGCATGATGGCAGGCCGCGGCGCATCGAGGATCGCGTCCTCGGGAGCGGAACCGACCGAGAGGGGCGACAAGGCAAGGCCCTCGGGCCGCCCGATCCGGACAATGTCGCCATCGTGGGTGACGGCCAGGTCGGGAACGAAGGATTCCAGTGCGAGCCCCTGGGACGACGGAAGGACCGTGACCTGGGCGAATTGCCGCTTCAGGGGGGCGCCCTTGGCGGGTCCCAGGGCGGTGACGATCGTCATCTGGTCGCCGACAACCGGATCCTCGAGGCGGATAATGCGTGTCGCACCCGCGACCGCGCTCTTCAGGGCCGCAGGGCCGCCAGCCTCATCGCGCACCACCCGCACCACCGGTGTCTGGGGCGAAGGGGCCCGTCCGAGGGTGACGGTCCAGTCTGCGCCGGCCGAATCCGCCCGAAAGGGCGTTCCCGGAGGCGCTTCGATCCGCACCGCGGCGTAGTCAGGCCCCCGGTAGGCTTCGGCCGAAGTCATCTGCTTTAGTCCGCGGGGTAGGGTCGAGATGTCCAGGCTGGCGGGCACATCGAAAACGACCCAGATGGCCCCACCACGCCGGAAGACGGCGGCCCCCGCGGGGTTGGCGAAGGGAAAGGTGAGAGTCGCCTGTCCCTGGCCGAGGGCGATATCCGCCTTGACGATCCCGCCCTTCGGAAGCGGATCGGGCCGATCGATAAGCTCAGGTGCCGCCTCGGCGACGGACGCCTGTTCAGGCCCAGGGCCTTCCGCGGCGGGATCAGCAGGTTCGGGCCGGGAGGTCAGGTTAACCCATGCCGAACCGTCAGCGACGCCCGACTTCATGTCGGCGTCCTTGGAAAGGGTCAGGACCAGCTGGGTGCGCCCACCGGCCTGGGCAATACGCACCGCTTCGATCCACCGGGGCGGTGAGGTGCGGAACCGAGAGAGATCCGGGCGTGTCGCAGCCGGGAAGGTCACGGTGAGTACGGCACCCTCGCGCCGGGTCGAAACCCCGGGACCGAAGTCAAGTCGGGTGAAGTCAGAGGCCTCGCCGACCCGAACAGCCTGAGATGCAGCCGTGGGTGCCGCACCGATGGGGGTGGCGACCGACGCGACGATCGCTATTGCGGCGACGCTGGATCCGAGTGAACGGCGCAGGAACATGGATCAGGCTGGACCCGGCCGGGCTGGAGCCGCCGCCTGGGCAGCCGCCGGTGGGGTCACGCCAGCTGGCGCGGGAGCCGCCCCGGAGTCGGCAGCCGCCGTACGGACCGAATTGAAACGGTTGGCGAGGGACTCCGTCAGCCTCTTGGCTTCAGCTGGCGGCATCTGGGCCAGGATGAGGGCCAGGGACTTTTCCTTCAGCTTGGCGGCGATGGGGAGTCGAACGGAGTCACTAAGCAGGACCATGCGGGGCGCAGCGTCCTTGGGCTTCATGGCCTCGAACACCTTGACCATCCTGCCCACTTCAGCGGCCTCCTGGTCGTCAGCGACCTTGAGTAAGCCCTTGATGTCGGACTTCAGGCCGTTGAGGGTTTTTACCTTGGCGTCGAGCTTGGTCTCGGCCGCGGCAAGGAGTGCGATCTGCGTGCTGAGATCCGACTCCCGCTGGTCAAGCTGGCCTCGGCGGGTTCCAAGGCTCTGCAGGACCTGCAGCTCGGCCGGCGAAAGGCCAGCCTCCTTTGCGAGCTCTGCCGCTGTCGGAGCACACACCAGGGGCTTCGGGGCAGGCGCCGCCGCGGCGATCTGGGTGGGATCCGCAGGCGCGCCCCCTGAAGGCTTGGCGGCGGGAGACTTGGCGCCCGTCCCCGCCTTGCCCCCGGCCTGGGCCGTGACGTCCTGGGCGAAGGCGCGGGCCCCGGAAAACAGATCCGGAGCGCCCTTGGCACCCGCCAGCGCATTGAGCGCCAGAACTCCGCCGGCGGCGACCCCGACAAGGGGAAGGATCCTGGGAAAGCGGCTCATCGACCCGCTCCGGCGAAGGCGGACCGCGCGGGCCTGTCCGGCGCGAGAAACAGGTCGTCCTCAAATTCGGGACGCCGGCGAATGCCGACGGCAGCCCGGCGCGGCGTCGCCGCCGGCAGGTCCGCATCGCGGCCCCGGGCGCGAGCCTCCCGGCTTTGAGCGAGCAGGGAACCGAGGTTCCGGCTGAGGCGCTCGATGTCGGCTTCCGAGACTTCCGGCTCCCTCGCATCCACGGCCAGGCCCGCCCGGGCACCCGCCTCAAATTGCTGGTCAAGCCGGGCAGCGAGGATTCGAGCGCGTTCAATGCGGCTGACCAGGACTTCGGCCATCTCGTCGCTGGCAGACTTCAGGTCCGCGAGCCCGCGCTCGGCCCGGGCCGCGGCGGTATCGAGCTCAGCGACCGCCTTTGCGAAGCCCAACTGCCCTTCGCGAAGGACCATGAGACGCTGGTTCAGTCGCCAGCCCATCCAGAGCGCGCCACACAGCAGGGCCATGAGCAGGAGATTGAGGGCGATGGAAATCATGACTTGATCATCTCCTGTACGGCGGAGCGTGCGACCCCGCTGAGGGGGGCATCCACGCGGACCGCGATCTGCCGGTTTCGACGCCCCATGTGCGCGGTGGTCAGGTACACGGTGCCTGCCCGCAACTCCACCGCCTGGTCTGGAGTGGCGTTGAGCATCAAGGTGTCGCCGACCTTCAGGTTGAGGATGGTCTGGAGCGGAAGCTGCTGTTCGTCGAGAACGGCGCGCACGTCCATCTGGGTGGTCCAGAGTTCCGTGGCCAGGTGGCCTTCCCAGATATTGTCGCGTCCGAACTTCTCGCCCATGAACTGCTGGAGCAGCATCTTGCGGATGGGCTCGAGCGTTGCGTAGGGCAACAGGAGCTCGATACGACCGCCCCGGTCCTCCATGTCGATCCGTAGCTTGACCAGGATCGCAGCATTGGCAGGACGGGCAATGGCGGCGAAACGCGGATTTGTCTCCAGCCTGTCGAGGGTGAAGGTGACAGGGGTCAGGGGCTCGAAGGCCAGCTTGGCATCCCCAAGGACGACTTCCACCATCCGTTGGACCAGCACGCGCTCGATGGTCGTGTAGGGACGCCCCTCGATCCGCATGGCTGCAGTTCCCCGGCGCCCGCCGAGCAGGACATCGACGATCGAGTAGATGAGGTTCGAATCTACGGTCAGCAGCCCGTAGTTCTCGAGCTGCTCGGCCTTGACGACCGCAAGGATGGCCGGAAGCGGAATAGAATTCAGATAGTCCCCGAAACGGATCGAGGAGATGCTGTCCAGGCTGACCTCGACATTGTCCGAGGTGAAATTGCGAAGCGAGGTCGTCATGTACCGCACCAGGCGGTCGAAGACGATCTCGAGCATCGGCAGGCGCTCGTAAGAGACCAGGGCCGAGTTGATGATGGCGCGGATGCCGCTGCGCGCGCCGGAATCGTCATCTGAAAGATCAAAACCTAGGAGACTGTCGATCTCATCCTGGTTGAGGATGCGTTCGGCACCGGCAACCCCGTCTGAGGAGTCACTCCGCCCCCACCCCTCTTGCACACTCGTTGCGATGTCGTCTGATTCCGCCATGTCGCCTTCTCCAGCTGGGCCAGGCCCTAGCTGATGAGCATCTCCTCGATCAGGACTGAATTCACGCGCGCGGGGGCGATCACCAGGTTGATCCTGCGCAGGACCTCCCTGCGGAGCTGGAAGGTTCCCTGCGAGCCCTGTAGGTCTTCCGGGCGCAGTTCCCGGAGGAATCCCTGGAACATGTCCTGGATCCGCGGGAGGGCGGGCTGGATCATATCCGCCGCTTCCTGGTTGGGGGCCTCGAGTGTGATCTTGAGCTTAAGGTAGGTCGGACGGCCATCGGCGGCCTGCATGTTCGCGACCATGTTCGGCAGGGTGCAGAAAAAGACGCCATCGGGACCCTCGGTGACCACCACGGCATCGGCGCCTGCGGCACCGTCCTTCTTCTCGCCTTCGCCTTCCTTCTTTTTGCCTTTTTCGCCCTTCTCGTCCTTCTTTTCCGCCTTGCCGTCAGCCTTACCTTCAGCGGCGGGCGGCTTCTTGAAGAACATGAAATAGGCACCGGCACCACCGCCTACGAGGACCAGCAAGGCGGCCGCAGCGATGATGATCAGCTTGAGGGGGAGCTTCTTGCCGCCCTCGGGCTTTTCCGCACCTTCAGCGCCTTCCAGATCGACTTCTTCCGGCTCGGACTTCTTGGGGGGCTTGGCCACGGCCGCGACTCCAGAGGGATACCTCCGAAGACCATGGCCAAGTTTAGTTAACGATCCGTTTTAACCCCGCGAGGGTTCGGGGAAAAACGACCCGGCAATTTCCGCCGGGGTGCATGAATTAACCATTTTATTTATTGATTTTATTGATTTTTCGAGTTGGCCTAAGGTTTGCATGGTGAACGTCGGCCTTCAGGGTCGCGAAGATCAGGTGCAGCGAGTCGATGGACAACGCCCTTTACGTCGGACTTTCCCGCCAGATGACGCTCCAGCGCCAGCTGGACATCGTGGCGAACAACATCGCCAATGCGGACACCTCTGGCTTCAAGGCCGAAAAGCCCCTCTTCCGGACGGAGCCAAAGTCTCCGGCGCGTACGGCGGACGGCCCAAAGCCGATCAAGTTCGTGATCGACGCCGGACTCACTCGGGACTTCAGCCAGGGTGCGCTGAGAACCACCAATTCGGCATTCGACCTGGCCATAGACGGGGCCGGGTTCTTCCAGATTCAGACCCCCGAAGGCGAGCGCTACACCCGGGACGGGCACTTCCGCCTCGACGAGACGGGCAGGATTGTCACCCAGGCGGGTCAGGCAGTTCTCGATGCCGGTGGCGCGGAAGTGATCATTGACCCCAAGAAGGGGGCCCTGGAAATCGCCCGGGACGGGTCGATGAGCCAGGGGATTGAACAGGTCGGACGGATCGGTGTCGTCGCCTTCGATACCCTCTCGGACCTCGAGAAGTCCGGCGACAACCAGTTCAGAAATACCTCCAACCAGCAACCGCAACCGTCGCCGGGCTCCCTGCTGCGCCAGGGCATGCTGGAGGGATCCAACGTCAACCCCGTCCTCCAGGTCACCGACATGATCCAGGTGACCCGGGCCTACGAGTCCTTGGCCAGGATGATGGAGTCTACCCAGGAGCTGTCCCGGCGAACCGTCGAGCGGCTCGGACGCGTCGATTAGAAAGGCTGACTTCCCATGCAAGCTCTCCGCACCGCCGCGACCGGCATGTCCGCCCAGCAACTGAACGTCGAGGTGATCTCGAACAACATCGCCAACATGAACACGGTGGGCTTCAAGCGACAGCGCGCCGAGTTCCAGGACCTTCTCTACCAGACGCTTGAACGGGCGGGTTCCCAGTCTTCGGACCAGGGCACTGTCGTCCCCACCGGGCTTCAGGTCGGTGCCGGTGTGAAGGCCGGATCGATCTACCGGATTGTCGAACAAGGTGCGCCGACCCAGACCGGCAACAAGCTGGACATGGCCATCCAGGGCCGAGGCTATTTCCGGGTCCTGCTGCCGACCAGCGAGATCGCCTACACCAGGGCTGGAAACCTTTCCCTGAATGACCAGGGCCAGCTGGTCACCTCCGAGGGCTACGAAATCCAGCCGGGCATCGTGATCCCGCCGGAAGCCACGGACATCTCCATTTCCAAGTCCGGTCAGGTGCAGATCAAGCAGGCTGGCGCGACCGCCCCGTCCATCGTCGGCAACCTGGAACTGGCGACCTTCGTCAACGAGGCTGGCCTCGAGGCCATCGGCGACAACCTCTACCTCGAGAGCGGGTCCTCAGGAGCCCCCAACCTGAGCGTGCCGGGCGTGGATGGCACCGGGGTCCTGCTGCAAGGGTACACCGAAGCCTCGAACGTGGACGCGGTGTCGGAAGTCACCGCCCTGATCATCGCCCAGAGGGCCTACGAGATGAACTCCAAGGTCATCACCGCCGCCGACCAGATGCTGTCGACGGCCAACCAGGTGAAGAGCTAATCCCATGCGCCACCTGATCGCTGCCGCCCTCTCCGCCTGCCTGGCCCTGGCCGCCGCGCCGCCTGCGGTCGCCGGCATGGCCGTGAGCCTGAAGTCCGAGACGGTGGATTCCGACGGCATGGTCACCCTCGGCGACCTGTTCGAGGGTGCCGGAGGCCTCGCAGGCGTGCGCGTCGCCGCCCGACCGGGCCCCAGCGTGGTGCTCGACGCCTCCGCGGTCCAGTCGCTGGCGCATCGCAGCGGCCTGGACTGGGGCAACCCCGATCGCCTGCGCCGCATCATCGTCCGGGCCGGTGAAGCCGGGCCGGCTCCGGTTTCGTCCCAGACCCAGGCCCGCAAGGGCGGGGTGCAGGTCCTGGCCTATACACGCAGCCTTTCCGCTGGAGAGGAGATCCGGCCGGAGGACCTCGCCTGGACGCGAGTCGCTGCGGCCCCCGCCAACCCCCTTCGCGACGCCGAGGGCGCCATCGGCATGATCGCCCGCCGACCCCTGAGGGAGGGCGCACCGATCGCGGCTTCGGACATGAGCGCGCCCGTCGTCATCCAGGCCGGCGACCTCGTGACCGTGGTCTACGAAAACGGCGGCATCGTCCTCTCAATGCAGGTGAAGGCCATGAGCGCCGGCGCCGTTGGCGAGGTGATCTCGCTCCAGAACCTGGCGTCCCGCAAGACCCTGCAGGCCGTCGTCACAGGACCTGGCCAGGCGGCCACGGGTCCCGACGCCGCCCCCGGACGCGCCCCCGCCGCCACCCGTATCGCCCGACGCTGATTTTCTCATGCCAAGGTTTACCCACATGCGCTTCGCCGCCCTCCTCGTCCTCGCCGCCCTTCCAATGACCGCCTGCACAACGATGCAGGATGCCGTCATCGGGCCCAGCCTTAGCCCCACGGCCTATCCGGTCACACCGCCGGACCGCCGGACCGACCTGGGAATGATGCCGCCGGAACCCGAAATCACACCGGCCTCCGCCAACTCGCTGTGGCGCAGCGGGGCCAGGGCCTTTTTCATTGACCAGAGGGCCAGCCGGATCGGCGACATCGTGACTGTGCAGATCGCGATCAATGACTCCGCCAAGACCTCGAACACGTCGGTCTCGAACCGGAACTCGGCGTCAGATGCCTCCCTGTCCACCATGTTCGGGCTTGAGGACAAGGTTCGCCGGCTGCTGCCTCCGGGTAACGACTTCGATAACCTTTCGCCGTTCAAGACCGACTCGACCTTCTCGAACAGCGGCTCCGGGAGCGTGAACCGGGCGGAGGCCATCTCCCTCACGGTGGCCGCCGTTGTCACTGGCATCCTGCCGAACGGCAACCTGATCATCGATGGCACCCAGGAGGTCCGGACCAACGCCGAACTGAGGCAGTTGACGGTCTCGGGGATCATCCGGCCAGAGGACATTTCGTCGAGCAACACCGTCCGGCACACCCAGATCGCCGAGGCGCGGATCGCCTATGGCGGCCGCGGCGACATCTCGGCGGTGCAGAAGACCCCGGCTGGACAGTCGGTGGTGACCCGGCTCTGGCCTTTCTAGGGCCGAGCGGTCAGGCGCGCAGGCCGCCGCTTGCGGACAGGCCGGCGCCAAGCGCGGTGAAGGCCGAGGCGGCGATGCCAGCGGCATCCAGCCCGGCCTGGGCATACATGGCCTCCGGCTTGTCATGGTCCTGGAAGACGTCTGGCAGGGTCAGGGTGCGGACCTTCAGGCCCCGGTCCAGAGCGCCCCGGGCCGCCAGCATCTGAAGGACGAAGGCGCCGAAACCTCCGGCGGCACCCTCCTCCACGGTCAATAGGGCCTCGTGTTCCCGCGCAAGGCGCAGGATCAGGTCCTCATCCAGGGGCTTTGCGAACCGGGCATCGGCGACTGTAGCCGAAACCCCGCGCGCAGCGAGGAGATCTGCCGCCTTCAGGCTCTCGCCCAGCCGGGCGCCGAAGCTCAGAATGGCCACTGCAGAGCCTTCCCGCACAATGCGGCCGCGACCGATTTCAAGGGGTTCTGGTGTCTCGGGAATGGCGACGCCCAGGCCCTCGCCCCGGGGATAGCGGAAGGCGGAGGGGCGATCATCGATGGCGGCGGCCGTCGCGACCATGCGGGCAAGTTCCGCCTCGTCCGAAGCGGCCATCAGCACCATGTCTGGCAGGGTGCCCATGAATCCGATATCGAAGGATCCGGCGTGGGTCGGGCCGTCGGCACCGACCAGCCCCGCCCGGTCAATGGCGAAGCGCACGGGAAGCCTCTGGATCGCCACGTCGTGGACCACCTGGTCGTAGCCGCGCTGGAGGAAGGTCGAGTAGATCGCCGCAAAGGGCTTCATGCCGTCGGCCGCCAGCCCCGCCGCGAAGGTCACGGCATGCTGTTCGGCAATGCCGACGTCGAAGGTCCGGTCCGGGAAGCGCTTTCCAAAGAGGTCGAGCCCGGTTCCGGAGGGCATGGCTGCGGTGACGGCGACGATCAGCGGATCGGCCTCGGCCTGTCGGATCAGGGCGTCGGCGAAGACGCGCGTGTAGGCGGGCGCCGCCGGCTGGGCGGGCTTGGCCTGCCGGCCGGTGACCACGTCGAAACGGGCAACGGCGTGAAGCTTGTCGTCGGCGCTCTCGGCAGGCGCGTAGCCCTTGCCCTTCTGGGTGACCACGTGGACCAGAACCGGCCGGTCCCGGATCTCGCGAGCGTTCTGGAGGATCGGGATCAGGGCATCCATGTCGTGACCGTCGATCGGCCCGATATAGTAGAAGCCCAGTTCCTCGAAGAAGGTGCCGCCGGTCACCATGCCCCGGGCGAACTCCTCTGCCTTGCGGGCGGCTTCCTGAAGGGGGCGCGGCAGGGCGCTGGCCACCGACTTGCCGAGCTTCCTCAGCGACTGGTAGCCGCCGCCGGAGACCAGCCGGGCCATGTAGGCGCTCATGGCGCCCACCGGAGGGGCGATCGACATGTCATTGTCGTTGAGGATCACGGTCAGCTGGCTGGTCGTCTCGCAGGCGTTGTTCATCGCCTCGTAGGCCATGCCCGCGCTCATCGAGCCGTCGCCGATGACGGCGACAACGCTGTTATCCCGTCCCCTGGCGTCGCGCGCCGCGCAGAATCCGAGGGCGGCAGAGATGGAGGTGGCGGCGTGGGCCGCCCCGAAGGGATCGTAGGGACTTTCCGCCCGCTTGGTGAAACCACTCAGGCCACCGCCCTGCCGGAGGGTCCGGATCCGGTCCCGGCGGCCGGTCAGGATCTTGTGGGGATAGGCCTGGTGACCGACATCCCAGATCAGGATGTCCTCTGGCGTCTGGTAGACATGGTGCAGGGCGACGGTCAGCTCGACCACGCCGAGACCCGCGCCCAGGTGCCCCCCCGTCTGCGAGACGGCGTCGATCGTCTCGGCCCGGACCTCGTCGGCCAACTGGCGCAGCTGGGCGAGCGAATACCCGCGAATATCCGAAGGCGCTGCGACGGTGTCGAGAAGCGGTGTCAGAGGCGTCATGGTCAGTGCTTTGCTCGCATTCAGCGTTGGCGATCAAGCACGAATTCGAGGCACCCGCGGAGCGGATCGGCCCGCGTCCCCAGGGGATCCAGATGGGCGCAGGCCTGGGCGGCGATCAGGTCCAGCCGGGCGCGGGCATCGGCAACCCCCAGCAGGGTGACGAAATTGATCTTACCCCGCCCGGCGTCCTTGGCCGTCGCCTTCCCGACGACGGCGGGCTCGCCCTCGACATCCAGCAGGTCGTCGACAATCTGGTAGGCCAGTCCCAGGTCATGGGCGAAGGCCAGGAGGGCATGCCGCTCCGGCTCACCCGCGTGCGAAATGATCAGGGGCAGTTCGAAGGCGGCAGAGATCAGGGCCCCCGTCTTAAGCCTCTGCATGCGGGCTACGGTCCCGAGATCGTCGCCGCTCCCGGACAGGTCGATCATCTGGCCGCCACACATGCCGCGCGCACCCGAAGCCCGCGCCAGACAGACCACAAGGTCCGCGCGGACCCTGCCATCCGGGTGGGTCTCAGGGGTGGCCAGGATCTCGAAGGCCAGGGTCTGGAGGGCGTCTCCGGCGAGCACGGCGGTTGCCTCGTCAAAGGCCCGGTGGACCGTCGGCCGCCCCCGCCGCAGGTCGTCGTCATCCATGCAGGGAAGGTCGTCGTGGACGAGGCTATAGGCATGCACACACTCCAGTGCGCAGGCGACACGCTCCAGACGATCAGCCTCGATCCCCAGCACGGACCCGGCCTCGAAGACGAGGAAGGGACGAAGACGCTTGCCCGGGCCAAGGGCAGCATAGCGCATGGCTTCCGCCAGGCGGCCCTCGGGGCCTTCCACGTCGGGCAGCAGGGCTAAGAGCCCGGATTCGGTCCGGGCCACCGCCGCCGCGAGCCGCCCGGCCGTGTCGGGGGTCACTCGAAGCTGGCGGGTTCGGAGGCGACGCCGCCGCCGGGGCTGACGACGATCTTCTCGACCTTCAGGCGGGCCTGCTCAAGACGGGCCTCGCAGTGCGCCTTGAGATAGGCGCCGCGTTCATAGAGGGCGATGGACTCCTCCAGCGGGGCCTGGCCACTCTCAAGCTGGCCAACAATCCGCTCAAGCTCGGAGAGCGCCTGCTCGAAAGACAGACCGTCAATGTCCTGGACTTCAGCCATGGGAATCCCCGCAATTCAGCCTTCAAGCTAGTCATCCGCGCCGCCGCCTGCAACGGCGCAGGGCCTGCGGGCTTCCGGGACATGCCCTGCAGTTGTATGGCCAGATCATGACGACGCCGATCCTGAGACGGGCGGTGCCCGCGGACACCCGCCGCCTGGCCGACATCGGCCGGGAAACCTTTGTGGACACCTTCGGAACCCTCTACCCCCCCGCCGACCTCTCCGCCTTCCTGCAGTTGGCCTACGACCCCGGGGCGACGCGCGCCAGCCTCCAGGACCCCGCCCAGGCGAGCTGGCTCCTGGAGGACACCTCAGGGCAGGCCCTGGGGTATGCGACAGCGGGTCCCTGCGGGCTCCCCCATGCGGAGGCCGGGCCGGGCGCCCTGGAGCTCAAGCGGATCTATCTGAGGCGAAACGTCCAGGGCGGTGGCCTCGGAGGGGTCCTGTTCGACGCGGTGATGAGCTGGATGGCCGCTCAGTCCCCGCCCGACGTCTGGATCGGAGTCTGGTCGGAAAACCTCGGTGCCCAGCGCTTCTACGCGCGACGCGGCTTTCAGAAGGTCGGCGAGTACGGCTTCCCCGTGGGAAACACCATCGACCGGGAGTTCATCCTGCGGCGGAGACCCGCTTTCTGAGGCGTCCTGCACTGGACAGCGGGGCCTCAGGGCTTCACATTCGCGTCTCAAACACTCGTTCCGCCCGCAAGGGGACGTCCACCATGTTCATGCGTTTCTTCACCGAACTCCGCCAGGCTAAGGTCCCCGTGACCCTCAGGGAGTACCTCATGCTGATGGAGGCGCTCGACAAGGCGGTCATCGGGCGCAACGTTGACGAGTTCTACTATCTGGCCCGCTCCGCCCTGGTGAAGGACGAAAAGAACCTCGACCGGTTCGACCAGGTTTTCGGCCACGTCTTCAAGGGCCTGGAGAAGCTTGAGAGCTTTGGCGTCTCCGACATCCCGGCCGAGTGGCTGAAGAAGATCTCCGACCAGTTCCTCACCGACGAGGAGAAGGCCCAGATCGAGGCCATGGGCGGGTTCGACAAGCTCATGGAGGCCCTCGCCGAACAGATGCGCGAGCAGCGCGAGAACGGCGACGACGGTGAGGGTGAAGGCAAGGGCAAGGGTAAGGGCAAGGGCGGCGAGGGCCCGAACGGGGACTCCCCCTTCGGTGCCAACGGCTACCACCCGGAGGGCGTCCGCATTGGCCAGGACAAGGGCCGGCACGGCCGGGCCGTGAAGGTCTGGGACAAGCGCGAGTATAAGAACCTCGACGACAGCGTCGAGCTGGGCACCCGCAACATCAAGGTCGCCCTGCGTCGCCTGCGCAAGTGGACCCGGGATGGCGCAGCGGAAGAGCTCGACATGGACGGCAC
>CAMAOY010000015.1 GCA_945859865.1 Phenylobacterium deserti | reverse complement strand
AAGGGATGCCGCCGGCCGATGCGGGAGCGGAACTGGTCTGACCCGTGGCCGATCAGGGGGTCCCAGAACCCATCGATGAAGATGACGGCGGAGATCGCCAGGCTGACGATGTGGGGCGGGACCCCGACCACCTGACTGTAGAAGAACATGGCCAGGCCGCCGAGGGCACCAAAGGCACCATTGGCCATAGAGCCGACGCCATAGAAGGCCTTGGTCCCGAAGGAGAGTGGTCTGCGAAAGCCCCGGGCGGGAGCTTCGTCTTCGACATCCTGAACGGTCATACCGTCTCCCGTCCCTGCGGGTTCGCGACCGGGTCTGCGCCTGGCCGTTCCTTCCCCCCCCTACGACCAGAGCATGTGGCGGGGGCGGGTTTGTCAAGCTGGTATGGCCCTTCAGGCGCCCCTTAACGCAAACGGGGCGCACGGCTCTCACCGTGCGCCCCGCCGAGGGAAGCCCGGGCGACGGAGGACCGCCGCCGGGAATTCCGGATCAGAAGAACTTGTACTGCAGCTCGATGCCGAAGGTCCGGGGCGGGGTCAGCGGATAGCTGCTGGTGACGCCCTGGGTGACATTCAGCTGCGGCTGGCCGAGCAGCGGGTTCTGGTAGATGGAGCCCGCCCGACGGCCGGCGCCAGCGCCGCCTTCGTAGCCGAGCTCATCCGCCAGGTTCTTACCATAGACGATGACCCTGAGCTTTTCACCGGGGACGATCCAGGTGACGCGCGCGTCCCACTGATCCCACGACGGCGACTTGTAATAGTCGCGCTCGAAGATGGCGCCGTACTGCTCATCCCGCCAGGCGTAGCTGACTGAAGGCGTGAAGCTGCCCATCGTTTCGGTCTCGATGGTGTAGTTCACGTTCAGCGCCACCTTGTTCCTCGGGGCGTTGGGCAGGGGGTTGCCCTCGAGGTTCTGGCCCCTCTGGAAACCGCCGTTGAGCTGGCCCTGGGTATAGATGTCCGGCGCCACGGTGGTGACATCAACCTTGGCGTCCTTGTCGAGGCCCGCCGGGTCAGCCGGGTCGATGACGCCAGAGGCCTTGGTGACGTGGGCGTCCAGGTAGGAGTAGTTGAACAGGATCTGCAGGTTGTCGATCGGCTGCCAGATCGTCTCAAGCTCGAAGCCCTGCGAGATGGCTTCGGGCACGTTGTAGAATATGGCTTGGGCCTGGGCGAGGCCGCCCGAGGTGGAGGCCACCGTCAGGGGAACCTGGGCGTTCTCGTACTGGTACCGGAACAGGGCCATGTTGGTCTGAAGGTTCGAGAAGTTCTTCTTCAGGCCGATCTCGAAGGAGTCCGCGAACTCAGCGTCTGTCTGGGGTGAGGCGCCCAGGACGGTGTCGATGCCCAGGCGGAAGCCGCCAGCCTTGTAGCCGCGGCTATACCGGCCGTAGGCCATGGTGTCGGAGTCCGGCTCCCACTGGACGCCAACCGTACCCGTGGTGGCTGACCAGGACTGGTCGTAGTTGCGGCGCGCCAAACCCGTGGCGGGGTCAAAGCTGGTATAGCTGGTGACGCCGGCCGGCAGGGGGGTGCCCGGCGCCGGGGCGCTGACCACCGAGGGGGTCTGGCTCAGGTCGACCACCGGGATGCCGCCCGGGACGACCGGGTTCAGCTCGGGCTTGGCGTAGCAGGAGGCCACGGCGAAGCAGTTGACGCGGACCTCTTCGAAGCCTTCCTTGTGGTCATCGGAGTAGCGCAGACCGACGGTCATCTTCCAGGTTTCAGTGAACTGCCAGTCGATCTGACCGAACGCCGCCTTGGAGGTAATGTCCAGGTGCGGGTTGTTGTCGTAGATGCGGCGGTTCGGGTTGGGCGCGCAGGCGTTGTTGGTCTTGCCACAGAAGGTTGCCGGCAGGCCGAAGGGTCCGGCCACCTGGGCCTGGTCAGCCATGGTGGTATAGACCGGCTGCTCGTAGGACTCGTTGAAGAGGTAGGCACCAACCAGCCACTGCAGCGCGCCGTCGCCGTTCGACGACACGTTCAGCTCGTTAGAGAACCATCGCTTGTCCTCCTGGTAGTTGAACACGTAACGGGGGTTGATCACCAGGCCGCCCGGCAGGGTGTAGGAGGTGATCGGCGCAGTGTAGTCCACCGGCGTCGGGCCATCGAGGTAGTAGTGGTACTTGGTGCCACCACCCACATACTTCACGTCGAAGGAGTCGAAGCTATACTTGAACTCCGAGGCAAAGATCAGGGTGTCGCGCAGGGCCACCTTGTAGGGAATGGTCGAGGCGATCTTGCGCGGGTCGGTACCGGCTGGGTTCACGCAGCCCATGGGCGAGGCATTGACGACGTTGGTCGCAAAGGACGCACCCGTAGCCGGGTCCTTGTAGCAGCCATAACCCGGGTTCAGGACTAGGCCGGCGTTGACCTGCTCATAGGTCGGGTAGGTGCTGGACTTGGTCCAGGTCTGGCGCGAGCCGGGCCCGCCGGCACCGTTGTCCCAATTGATGCTGGTGAGCTTGACCCAGCCGGAGAAGCGCTCGCCGAACTCGAACTTCAGCTGGCCCTCGATCATCATCGTGTCGATGACGTTGCCCTCGTCGGGCATGCCGGGGACGATATTGTCGATCCAGCCCTCGGTCTGCTTTTCGCGGTTGGCGGCGAGGCGGAAGGTCACGCCTTCGATGCCGGTCGGGCCGGAGAGCGCGCCCTCGAGCGTGTAGTGGTTGTAGTTGGCCAGGTTGACCCGGGTCTCGGCGTACCAGTCTTCGGTCGGGCGCCTGGACAGCACGTTGATCGCGCCGCCGATGGCGTTCCGGCCGTAGAGAGTGCCCTGCGGTCCGCGCAGCACTTCGGTGCGGTCCACGAACAGGGGGGTCTTGCCGGCCTCGACCGTCGAGGAGGTGTAGATGCCGTCCGAGTAGATGGCGACTGCGCCGTCAGCGCCTTGCACGTTGGTCAGACGGCCCACGCCCCGGAGGCTGATCCGGTCGAGCTGGCTGGAGTACTGCAGGCCTGGCGTGAAATTCGTGATGTCGGCGACGGTGTTGATACCGAGCAGGTCGCGGCGCTCGGATGTGAAGGCTGTGACGGCCACGGGCACGTCCTGGAGGCTCTGTTCCCGCTTTTCGGCGGTGATCACCAGTTCCTCGATGGTGTTGCTATTCTGCGCCGCAGCGGCGGTCGCGAGGGTGGATGCGACGAGCGCAGTCGAAGCGAGCAGGAAAAACCTAAGATTCATTGTTCTCTCCCCTACGGCCCGGAAGGCGGACCACCTGTTTTGGTTATGTGGCGCTTTGGCCTCAACCGCCTCTCTGTCGTCAAGCCTGATCTCGAACTGAACGGATTTTTGGACGGGAGGTGAGGCGGATTAGTCGCAGGTCAGGACGATCTTCCCCACGTGGTCGCCCGCCTCGAGGGCGGCATGGGCTTCGCCGGCCTGTTCCAGGGGGAATGTCCGGTCGATCACGGGCCGGAACCGGCCGTCGGTGATCCAGGGCCAGACAGTCGATTCGACCGCCATGGCCAGCCGGGCCTTCTCGTCGGGTGCCCGGGGGCGAAGGGTCGAGCCGGTCACCACGGCGCGCTTCTGCATCAGCCGGAAAATGGGTAGGGCAACCTCGGCGCCGCCCAGGGACGCGATGAAGACGATCCGTCCTCCGGTCCTGAGGGCGTCGAGCTCGCGGCCGAAATAGTCGCCCCCTACCATGTCGAGTACCAAGTCTGCCCCGCCCTCGGCCTTGACCCGCTCGCCGAAGTCCTCGGCGGTGGCGTCGATGGCGATGTCGGCGCCCAGCTCCCGGGCGCGGGCCGCCTTGGCCGCCCCCCGGGCGGTGGCGATCACCCGGGCGCCGGCGGCCCTGGCCATCTGGATGGCGGTGACGCCGATGCCCGAGGTGGCGCCGTGGACCAGCAGGGTCTCGCCGGCCTTCAGGGCACCGTGCTCGAAGACATTGGCCCAGACCGTGAAGATCGTCTCGGGCAGGCCGGCCGCCTCGACCAGGGTGAGCCCGGCGGGAACCGGCAGGGCGTGGCGGGCGTCCACCGTGGCGTACTCGGCGTATCCGCCGCCGCCGAGCAGGGCGCAGACCTGGTCGCCCGCGCCCCAGCGCCCGGCACCCTGAACGACCTCGCCGGCGACTTCCAGGCCAAGGGTGTCCGGGGATCCAGGCGGCGGCGGGTATCCGCCCATGCGCTGCAGAAGGTCGGGCCGGTTCACGCCCGCGGCTGCCACGCGGATGAGGATCTCCCCGTCGCGGGGAATCGGCCGCGCCAGAGATATGGTCTTCAGGGCCTCCGGCCCGCCCCGCCCGCCCTCGACGGCAATGGCCGTCATCATCGGCTGGTCCATCCTGGTTCTCCCTCGCCCTTGCGCGCGCCGCGCCGCGCAGGTCAGATAGTCCCAAGGGCGGCGCGCCGCCAAGGGATCATGCATCTGCCCTGCCGGGCGACCTTCGGAGGGGTCCGTGACCGAGGAACCTGAATCGCCGCGTCGCGGCCGGGGTGCCGCCCTGGACCTGGCCTTGAAGGAGGACCTGGACCTGTTCTCGGGGGGCGACCTTGAAGAGCGCATCGCCCTCCTCGGGGGCGAGATCGCCCGGTGCCGTGCCCAGATCGCCCTGAAGTCGGCGGGACGCGAGGCGGCGGACGCCCTCTTCAAAACGCCTGGGGACTGAGCCTCCGACCCCTTGCCCGAGGCGCTGAAAACGCGCACGCAGGGTGTGCGCAGATGCGAATCGACGGGGCGGTCGGCCCCTCGTGGGAGTTCCAGGCATGACCTCGGGTGCGAATTCGGCCGTGGCCGCCAAGTCTGGCGTGGTCCTTGACCTTGCGGCGGTCGAAGTCTTCGAGCGAACCTTCCGGGAAGGCATGGACCTGGTCCAGGAGGCGTCGACCTACCTCGACGGCTCCGGCCGGATGGAGGCCCGCCGTCTCGGCCGGGAGGCAGCCTCAGACTACGCCGCCGAGAGCATGCGCCTGACGACCCGCCTCATGCAGGTGTCGTCCTGGCTCCTGGTGCAGAAGGCCGTTCGGGATGGCGAGACGCCTGCGGCGGCCGCCGCCGATCCCCGCTATCGGCTGGGCAAGCCCCGGCCCGGAAGATCCCGGCCAGGCCGGCTGCCCGACGCGCTTGAGGGCCTGTCGCAGCGCGCTGACCGCCTGTATGAGCGGACATCCCGAATGGATCGCCAATTGTATCTTGAGGTCGAGGTGTCCGTGAACTCGGTGGCCTCGCAGATCGACCGCCTGAGGGCAGCCTTCGCAGGCTGACCGAGGAATGGCACCTAAGGTCAGCCTTGGCGGGCTGACCACCGGCTTGCGCCCCAGGCCCGCCCTGGCGGGCTCACCGCCTACTTGCGAGTGAAGCCGCCGAACTTGGCGTTGAAGCGCGAAACACGGCCGCCGCGGTCCAGGAGCTGCTGGTTGCCACCGGTCCAGGCCGGGTGGGTCTTGGGATCGATGTCGAGGTTGAGGGTCGCCCCTGCCTTCCCGTAGGTCGAACGGGTCGGGTAGCTGGTGCCGTCCGTCATCACCACGGTGATGAAGTGATAGTCGGGATGGGTGTCTTGTTTCATCTCGGGGTCATCCGACGTAAAGGAGCGGCCAGTGTCAGTACGCCGCCCTCCGGGAGGCCGACGGGCGGAAAGCGCGTCTTTTACAGCAAGGTGCGCCGGTAGAGCAAGGGCAGGGTCCAGATGTCGGACGGTTTGTCGGAATCCGCGGTTGAAGGGCGTCCAAGCGCCGGCGGGGCGCTGGCGCAGGACATGCAGTCCGCCGCCGAGCGGCGCAGCTCTACGCGGAAGCTGTCGGCCCTGTCGGCCCTCTGGCCGATCCTGAAGGCGCACAGCTTCGAAACCTTCATCGCCTGCCTCCTGATGGTGGCGACCTCCTCGGCCACCCTGGGCATGAGCGGCGCGGTGCGCCTGCTGGTCGAACACCTGACCTCGAACCGGAGCGGAGGGTCCGTGGACCGCTGGTTCTGGCTGCTGGGCGCCGTGGCCGTGGCCCTCGGCCTGTTCACCGCCCTTCGCTATTACTGGGTGACCCGGCTCGGCGAGCGGATCGTGGCCGACCTGCGCAAGTCGGTCTATGGCCACATCCTGACCCTGGACCCGGCCTTCTTCATCGCCACCCGCACGGGCGAGGTCCTGTCCCGCCTGACCACCGACATCCAGATCATCGAGAACCTCCTGGCCACCACGGCCTCGATCTTCCTCCGCAACACCCTGATCATGATCGGGTCGCTGGTGCTGATGCTCTGGGTGAGCCCCAAGCTGACCCTGCTGGTCTTGCTGATCATTCCCGTGGTCGTGGTGCCCCTGTTCCTGTTCGCCCGGCCCCTACGCAACCTGACCACCGCGACCCAGGACGAGTTCGCCCGGGCGGTCGGCCATGCCGGCGAGACCCTGGACGCCCTGGAGACCGTGCAGGCCTTCGGGCGCGAGCAGACCGCCACTGACCGCTTCGGCGCCGCCGTCGAGCGCTCCTTCCGTACCTCCCTGAGGCGCATGACGGCCCGCGCGATCATGACCGCAGCCTCCATCATGCTGGTGTTCGGCGGCGTGGTGGCCGTGTTCTGGCTGGGGGTCCACGCCGGGCAGAGGGGAGAACTGTCCTGGGGTGCCCTGTTCCAGTTCGCCTTCCTTTCGGTCTTCGCCGCCAGTTCCGTCGGGGCCCTCGGGGAAATGTGGGGCGACGTCCAGAAGGCCGCCGGAGCCATGGAACGGATCGCCGAACTCCTGTCCGCCCAGCCGGGGATCGCGGTGCCGGCTGACGCCCAGAAACTGCCCGGGCGGGGTGAAATCCGGTTCGAGGATGTCGTCTTCGCCTATCCGGGCCGGGAGGCCGCGCCGGCCCTCAATGGCCTGACCCTCACCGTGGCACCCGGCGAGCGGGTCGCCCTGGTCGGGCCCTCCGGTGCCGGCAAGAGCACGGTCTTCCGCCTCCTCCTGCGGTTCTACGATCCCGTTAGCGGCGTCGTCCGCATCGATGGGGTGGACCTGAGGCGGGCAGATCCCCGGGACATCCGCGCCCAGGCCGCCCTGGTGGCGCAGGACAGTCCCCTGTTCTCAGGCTCGGCCACCGACAACATCGCCTTCGGCCGTGACGGCGCGGAGCCCGACGAGATCTTCGCCGCCGCCCGCGCCGCCCAGGCGGACGGCTTTATCGCAGGACTTCCCGAAGGGTTCGATACCCCCCTTGGGGAGCGCGCCCGGGGCCTGTCGGGAGGCCAGAGGCAGCGTCTCGCCATCGCCCGGGCCCTGGTCCGCCAGGCGCCGATCCTGCTGCTGGACGAAGCCACAAGCGCCCTCGATGCGGAAAACGAGAAGCTGGTCCAGGAGGCCCTCGACGCGGCCATGCGCGGGCGCACCACACTGGTCATCGCGCACAGGCTGGCCACGGTCCTCAAGGCCGACCGGATCGTGGTGATGGACGAAGGGCGGGTCGTGGAGACCGGAACCCATGCCGAGCTGACGGCCCGGGGCGGCCTCTACGCCCGGTTCGCCGCCCTGCAGTTCACCGAGGCCGCTGCTTAAATCTGGTTCCGATAACCGGTTCTCACTTATCGGAACCGGATCTAGGCACCGCGGGCCGCGACGGCCAGGTCCGGGAAGTCGGTGAACAGGCCGTCGACGCCGGCATCGAAGAGGGCCTTCAGAAGGGTCGCCACGTCGCCGTGCGCCCCTGGCCCGGTGCCGCGCCTCAGGGCTGGCGGCAAGAAGGCGTTCTCCGCCCGGACTGTCCAGGGGATGACCTTCAGCCCTGCCGCGTGGGCGTTCGCCACCAGGGGCGTTGGGCCGGCCAGGCCTCCGGCAGGGTTGATGGCGATCACCTGGCGCCATTCCGGGCCGACGGCCTGGGCGTAACCGGCGATGGCCTTCAGCCCCTCGACTGTAACCATGTCGGCATAGCTTACGCCGGTCAGGTCGGCGGGGCCGCCCTCGGCGGAGACGAGCTGGACGCGGGGGGCCTTGGAGAGGGTGGAAAGGGTCTTCAGGGGGCCCACCTCGAAGCACTGGACCAGGACCGGGGCTGTGGCGGAGTCGAGGCCCTCGGCCTTCAGGGCGGCGGCCATGATCGGCTCCATGGCCATTCCGCGCGCCCGGAAATAGGTCGGGTGCTTCATCTCCGGGCAGAGGCCGATGGTGCGGCCCAGGCGGGTGGATTCCCGGCGGGCCAGGTCGGCGACCTCGGCGAAGGTCAGGATCTGGTCCTCGCCGTCGTAGCGGGCGCTGTCCGGCCGCAGTTCCGGCAGGCGCTCCCGGGTCCTCAGGGTCTTGAGCTCGGCGAGGGTGAAGTCCTCGGTGAACCAGCCCTCGACCTTTTCGCCATCGATCAGGCGCACGGTCTTCCGGCCCGCGAACCCGGGACGGGACGCGATGTCCGTTGTGCCGCCGATCTCGTTCTCGTGGCGGGCCACCAGGGCACCGTCCTTGGTCAGGACCAGGTCCGGCTCGATGACGTCCGCTCCCTGGGCGATGGCCAGGAGGTAGGCCTGGCGGGTGTGCTCGGGACGGTAGCCGCTGGCTCCCCGATGGGCGACGACCTGCGGGCGCGGCGCGGCGGCGGCGGTGCGGGCGGCGGCCATCAGGGCTCCTGCGGCGACGAAGCCGGCCCCGAAGGCGCGGCGCGAAGGGAGGGAACTGAGCATGCAAGCCGACTAACGCAGGGGCGTGACGGTTTCGTCAAGCCGCCGTCCGGCCCGGCTCAGGCCGCAGCCTTCAGACGCTCAAGGACCAGGGGATGCAGGTCGAGGTTGGCGGCGCAGATGCTGCCGGTCTCCAGGATGTCGTCGCCGCCGTCTGCAGTGGTCACCTTGCCGCCAGCCTCGGTGACCAGAAGGAGACCCGCCGCCAGGTCCCAGGCGCTGAGGTCGCGCTCCCAGAAGCCGTCCATCCGCCCTGCGGCCACCCAGGCCAGGTCCAGGGCTGCGGAGCCAAACCGACGCACGCCGGCGACACGCTGGCTGATCTGGTGCAGTTCCTTCAGGAACCGGGCGTGCTGGCCGTGGCCCATGAAGGGGATCCCCGTGGCGAGGACCGACTCGTCGAGCTTCTGGCGGGCCGCCACCCGGAGACGCCGGTCATTGACGAAGGCGCCCTTGCCCTTCTCGGCCCAGAACAGGTCGTTGGACACGGGATTGTAGGTAACCGCCGCCACGATGGCCCCGTCGCGCTGGAGGGCGATGTTGATGGCGAAGTGAGGGATGGCGTGCAGGAAGTTGGTGGTCCCGTCCAGGGGATCGACGATCCAGGTGTGGGTCTTGTCCGTCCCCCCGATCAGGCCCCGCTCCTCGCCCAGGAAGTTGTAGCCCGGCCGGGCCCTGGACAGGCTCTCGAAGATGGACTGCTCGGCCTTGATGTCGGCCGCGGACACGAAGTCCGCAGCGCCCTTCCGGGAAACCTGCAGTTCGGCCAGCTCGCCGAAATCGCGGTTGAGGCCCCGGGCGGCTTGCCGGGCGGCGTCGGACATGACCTTGAGGAGGGCGGACTGGGTCGACATGGGTCGCGGAACCTAGTGGCCGGGTCGCCGCAAGGCAAGGCGTGGTTGGGGTGATCAGGCTCCGCCGGAACCGCTCCGGTCCGCCAAGCCCTCGCCGATGGCTGCATTCAGGTCGCGCACCGCCTGGGCCTCACCTCCCGGGTGGCTCCAGACCCCCGCCGATACCGCCAGGAAGTCGGCCCCGGCCGCCGCCAGGCCGCGGGCGGTCTCCGCAGTGATGCCGCCGATCGCGACGCAGGGTGTCTGCATGGTCTCCTGCCAGACCGACAGGATCTCGGGGTCCGCCCGGGTCGGGGCGTCCTTGGTGGCGCTTGGGAAGAAGGCCCCGAAGGCAACATAGTCTGCACCCTGCTCGGCGGCCTCCATGGCCAGGTGACGGCTGTCATGACAGGTCACGCCGACGGTCCGGTCGGGGCCAACCCGGCGCCGGGCCTCGGCGCAGGGCATGTCGGACTGGCCCACGTGCACCCCGTCGCAGCCGAGGCGCGCGGCCAGTTCGGGGTCGTCATTCAGGATCAGCGCGGCGTCATGCGCCCGGGCGATGGGCCCCAGTGCCCGGACCGCCTCGGTGATCTCGGCCTCCGAAGCGTCCTTCAGCCTAACCTGCAGGGCGGCCACGTCCCCGGCGGACAGGGCGGCTTCCAGGCGTCCGGCAAAGGCGGCGAGGTCGCCCAACTGAGGGGGCGTGATCAGGTACAGGCGGCAGGCAGGTGGGGACATGGCCCTGTCTTAGCGCCGTCCGCCCGGACGCCCAAGGCCCCGGGCCCTGGAATGTGTTGGGACCTGCGGCGCGCGAGGCAGTCCAAAAAGTTAGATCCGGTTTCGATCCGATAACCGGTTCCCACTTATCGGAACATGATCTAAGGCGCGCCCGATGTCCGTGCTCTCTGATGACCTGCTTTCCCTGCGCCGCGATCTTGATGCCGGCGACAGCGCCACGGCGGTGCTCCAGGCCCGCTGCGAAGCGCTCGGGCTGCCCGGTGGACCCTGGGTCCAGGCCCGTGTGGAGCCTGGCTCGGAGATCGCGGATGCCGGGGTCAGGGTGCGCCTGCAGGCGGCCCCCGAGGAAGACCTGGCCTGCCGTAGGGTACGCTTGGTCTGGGGCGCTTTCGTCCTGTCCCGGGCCGTGAACTGGTACCGGCCCGGGCGTCTGACCGACGACATGCGCCGCCGCCTTGCGGAGACGGACGCGCCCTTCGGCGTGGTGGCCAGGCCCCTCGGCTATCGCCGTATCCGGCTGGAGACGCGCCTTGTCGAGGCCGCCGGGCGGGTCTCGGCCCTGCACTGCCGGGCCTTGCTGGTCACGGGAGACGCAGAGCCCCTGGCCCTGGTCGAGGAAGTCTACCCCGGCGACTGAATCCGGGCGTCCGTGCGGTGGTCAGGCCGCTTCGGGCAAGGCACCGGCAAGGCCGGCACCGAGGGTCGCCGCCGCCGGGGTGGCCGCGGTCTGGCGTTTCCGCACCGGACGCTCGGGGAGGTCGAGTTCCTCGGGGGTCAGCAGGAAGCCCGCCCGGCGCGCGGCGGCGCCGATCTCGACCCGCGAGCCGAGGATGGAGATGGCCGGGGCGGCCAGAAGGGGCAGGACGATGGGCAGGAAGACCAGGGTCAGGTCGGGGCGGGCGAGGAGGGCGGCGGCGAAGACGACGCCAGCCCGGACCTCCCAGGCGTGGGCGGCGAAGGCCTCGGACCAGCGCATCTGGCCAGCCTCCCGCTGCTGCGGCCGCCAGCCGGAATCCCGGCCCGAGAAGATCTCGATCAGCATGCGCGTATGGCTGACCATCATGATCGGCGCCATGACCATGGACATGACCATCTCCAGGGCCACCCCCGGAAGGATGAAGCCGACGCCGCCAAAGGCTTCGCGGTCTCGCCGGCGGCCAAGCACCAGCAGGGCACCGAACAGCTTGGGTCCGAACAGGAGGAACCAGGACAGGGTGGCCATCCAGATGACGATCAGGCCGTCGTGTCGCGGCTCGGCAAGGGTGCGCCAGCCGTGCAGGGTCGAGATCTCGACCAGACGGGGCTCGGTCTGGAACTGGATGACCAGGCCGGTCAGCAGGGCCAGGAACCAAAGGGGCGAGGCCAGGTAGGCCATCACGCCGATCAGCATCTGCAGGCGGCTCATGGGGTGCAGCCCGGCGGCGGTCAGCAGTCTCAGGTGCTGCATGTTGCCCTGGCACCAGCGACGGTCGCGCGCCAGGAAGGCCTGCAGGCTGGGAGGGGCCTCCTCGAAGCTGCCAGGCAGGGCACCAGTCATGTGCACGGCCCAGCCCTGACGCCGGAGATAGGCGGCCTCGACCGAGTCATGGCTCATGACATGTCCGCCCAGGGGCTTTCGCCCAGGCAGGACGGGCAGGCCGCAGGACTCCGCAAAGGCCTGGACGCGGACGATGGCGTTGTGGCCGAAATAGGCCGACTCCGGGCCACTCCACCAGGCTAGGCCCGTGGCGGCCACGCGGCCGTAAAGGCGGACGCCGAACTGTTGGACCCTCTGGTAGAGGGTTTCGGCATTGACGATGGCCGGAGTGGTCTGGATCAGGCCTGCCCTGGGATGCTGCTCCATGGCGTCGACCAGATGAAGCAGGGTTTCGCCGGACATCAGGCTGTCCGCGTCGAGGATGACCATGTGCGGATAGGCACCGCCGAACCGGCGGACCCAGTCGGCAATGTTGCCCGCCTTGCGCTCGGTGTTCGACTCCCGGCGACGGTAATAGGCCCGGCAGGCGGACGCCAGGCGGAAGGACTGGAAGGCTGTCCACTCGGCCTTTGCAGCCTGCGGACAGGTCGAGTCCGAAAGGATGAAGATGTCGAAGGCGCCGGCGGCTTCAAGGGCCTTCAGGCTCGCGTCGATCCGCGCCAGGCGGTTGAAGGACGCACCGACGTCCTCGTTGTAGAGCGGCATGAGCAGGGCGGTGCGGACACTTGGCCTGCGAGGCCGCTCGGGGAAGTCGAAGAGGTCGCGATCGCCTCTTGCCGCCTGCAGCACCAGGCCGGCCAGGGCGCTGCAGAACCATCCTGACAGGGGGATGATCAGGGCCGAGAACAGGCACAAGGCGATGATCTCAAGGGCTGTGAAGCCCTCCTCGGCATAGATCCGCGCCGGGGTTAGGAAGGCAAGAATGGCCAGGGACCAGGTCGCCGCCAGCATGACCAGGCGCCGGAAGGCCAGGCCCTGGGGCGCAGGAACTGGAGGCGGGGTCCCGGCCTCGGCAAGGCCCTGCCTTGGCATTTCCAGGGGGGACTCATCGGGAAGCCAGGCCCGCACTGTGTCTGCGGCCGTCCAGGCGCTCCCGGTGGAGACGCCGAACTCAAGACTGCGAACGCCTTCCATTTCCCGAGCCGCTCCCTGGATCTACCGACGGGGGCAGATGATCACGAACATGTTATGCTGCATTGCGGCAAATGCAATAACGAAATCGTGAAGTGGGGTCTGCGTAGACTTCAGGCGGTTGCGGATGTGCGGCGCCCGATTCTCAGGCGTTGGACTCAGATCGGGCCTGGGCGAGAAGCCGCCGCTCAAGGGCGTAGGCCGCGACGCCGGTCCACCCGACCAGGACGATGGCGAAGGCCCGCTCCCACCACCCGACATTGGCGTCGTTGACCAGGCCCTTGAAGATCAGGTGCTTGGTCAGGACGGTCAGGACCGCCATGACCAGGAAGACGCTGAGGAGAAAGATCCGGAGCCGGCCTGTGCCCTCGATCCGCCGCAGGGCCCAGACCAGGGCCAGGGGCGCGATCTGTATGCCCAGCCCCAGGTTGATGGCGAGGTGCCGCGGGTCTGGCCAGGGATAGAGGCTCGACAGGACCAGTCCGACGCCGGCTAGGCCGAAGCAGAGGGCGATGACAGCGGCGGAGACCCTTGCGCCGCCCAGGGCCAGCAGGGAGAGGGCGAAGCCGATTCCGGCCAGGCCGGCGCCTGCGCCCGAGACCAGGACACCGACATTGAAGATGGCCGGATGGGGAGCCGCCGCACCGCCCAGTTCGCTAAGGTACTGTTTGGCGTGGTTGAAGCCCGGCCATGTCAGGGCGGCCAGGCCGACGCTGGCATAGGCAAGGATCGGCGCTGCAATCCCGATCTGCAGGAGGACGCGGCGGCGGCGGAACCGGGTCATGGTGTGCGCGGCCTTGGCCGCAGGCCCCAGAGGGGACGAAGGGGTCCGCTCCGTCGGATGATCTCGTAAACCGCCAGGCTGCCGCCGAGGGTGATCAGCACCAGCAGGCCAGCCTCGACGCCGACCGGCAGGCCCTGGGGTATCAGCAGGTGGGCGGCGATCACCAGCAGGGTCTGGTGGGCGAGGTAACAGGGAAATACCGCATCGGTCAGGTATCGAAGGGCTGGTCCGTCGGCGCTTCTCAGGTGACGGCTGCCAAAGCCCAGGACGGCGCAGATGGTGGCCCACTGGTACACTGCGAAGATCAGGTTGGCGGGAGACGATGGCGGCTGGTCCAGGGGTTGGGACAGGGCGATCAAGGCCGGCAGGCTGACTGCGGCCACGACCAGTGAGATCCAGCGCAGACCCTCGAACCGGGTCCAGACGTCGTCACGCAGGGCCAGCAGGAACCCGGTCAGGAAGACGCCGAAGGACATGGCGTGGTTGTAGGGATCATCGGTGATGTGGTTGGTCAGCCCCTCAGACGGGAAGATCCAGAGCCGGAGCAGGGCCAGGTAGATCATCGGTATGACCAGCAGGCCTGCCCCCCCGAGGAGCCGGCCCAGCAGGGTCTCCAGCCAGCTGAAAACCCGCGGGGCCGAGGCCAGGGCGAGGGCGGCGACGCTGTAGACGGTGATGTAGAGCACGAACCAGATGTGGTTCAGGGGCACGCCGTCCCTCAGGCCTGCGGGACTGAATTCGGACAGCCACCAGGTGCCGAGGGATCCCGAGAAGCTACCTTTCTCCAGGGCCTCGATCCAGGACTGCGGCGGCACCAGGACGAGGATCCCGAAGAGCAGGGGCGGGACCAGTCGGCGCAGGCGCTGCCCTATCGCCTGGGCGGGCGGCGTCCGCCGCACCATGAACCTCAGGGCGATCCCCGAGACCATGAACAGAAGGGTCAGCCGCCAGGGGTTTGTGACTAGGGCCGCCAGTCCCAGGCCCGGCACGGTGTGCGGGCTGTGCACATGCCAGTCCCACGGCGCATAGACGAGGCCGACATGGTAGAGGATGAGCACGCCAAAGGCGGCGATGCGGATCCAGTCAATGTCCGCTCGGCGCTGGAGTTTAGCGGTGCTCACGGCCCTTTCTATGCGACGGGAAGGCCCGCCCTGTCCATGTCGTCTGCGGCTCTCCGGTCAGGAGAAGTCGCGCGCCAGCTCGGCCCGGGTCGCGGGTGTCAGGCCCGTCATGTGGACGTAGGCCTCGTGGTCGCAGCCTACCAGGACCTGGACGCCTGGCGACCGGAATACCGCCTTCTGCGCATCGGTCAGCGGGAAGTGCAGGAAGTGCACCGAGGAGGTCTTTCCGTCCTCACGCGTGCGCTCGACGTCGCCGTCCTGGACGCCGTAGATCCGCTCGTCCCCGACCTGAAGGTAGAGATGTTCCTCGACGCCGCCGAGGCGGGCGAGAGTGGCAGCGCGCCGGATCGCGTCCTCGATCTCGAACATGACGGTCGCCACCAGTTCCGAGCCCTGGGGCACCAGGGGGTTGTAGGCTGCCAGCTCGTCGGCGACCTGCGCCGGGCCACCCTTCTCGATCAGGAGCATCTCCTGGATCTGGAACAGCATGGTCTCATAGGTCTCGAAATAGAATGTGCAGACCGGGCCGAGGTCCAGTCGGCGCAGCCGCTTCAGGGGCAGGAGCGCCGCGCGGCGGGCCATACGCTCACGAGCGAACTCGGCATCGGGGAGGATGTCTGCAGGGGTAATGCGGTGCTGGGCGGTGGGCATGGTCAGAGAACTCCGTAGGCGCGGGCGAAGATTTCGATGGGATGGGACTGGCGGGGCTGCGGACCCTGGCCGGTGGCCTCGTCGTCGGCCAGCAGCTGGCCAATGTGCTTGCAGGCCAGGGGGCAGTCCGAGCAGAGCTCGGCGGAGCCCTTCTGGGCCACCTGCTTGGCGGTGGGGCGGCCGACCTTTACGGCCAGGGGCCGGGTCGACTTCATGACGCCGAAGGTGCCGCCGTGGCCAGAGCAGCGCTCGACGATCTCGACCTTGGTGTCAGGGATCAGCTTGAGCATGTCGGCCGATCGCGCCCCCATGTTCTGGGCCCGGGCGTGGCAGGAATGGTGCACGGTGACCCCGCCCTCGACGGGGGTCAGGCCCGGGGCGAGGCCCAGGTCCCGGTTCAGCTCGACGATGTACTGGCAGATGTCACGGGTGGCGGCGCCAAGCTTCTTGACCGCGGGATTCTCTGGCAGGATGAGCGGCCACTCGAACTTCATCATCAGGCCGCAGGACGCCGTCAGGGCGACTACCTCGTAGCCCTGGTCGATGTAGGGCTCGAAGACGGCGGCCACGCGGGCGGCCCTACCCGCTACGCCCGCCAGGTCGCCGCTCTCGAGCTGGGGCATGCCGCAGCACTCCGGGTAGACGACCTTGGCCTCGATGCCCTGGCGGGCCAGGACCCTGGCGGCGGCGACGCCCGTGTCAGGTCCGTTGTACTCGACCGAGCAGGTCGAATAGATCGCCACCTTCCGCTTGCCGAAGGCCGGGCCCGCCGGGTCGGGCGGGACGGGGGTGGGCAGCAGGTCCCTGGCGGTCTTGCCGTGATATTTGGGCAGCTCGACCTCGGCGTCGATCTCGGCGATGGCCTCGAGCAGCTTGCGGATCGGGGTGTTCTTGCGGGCGGTCCCCCAGTTGGCGATCCGCGCGAGCGGCTTGGCCAGGCGGCCATTCCGGTCGGTCTTGCCCAGTTCATCCCGCACGAAGCTCTTCTCGCCGGCCCGGCGCTTGGCGGCCCGGTAGCGCAGGATCAGGTGGGGGATGTCGATGTTGAATTCGTGCGGTGGCACATAGGGGCACTTGGTCAGGAAGCACATGTCGCACAGGGTGCAGGCCTCATCGACCTTGGCGTATTCACTCTTCGGAACACTGTCGAGCTCGCCGGTCTTGGACTCATCGATCATGTCGAAGAGGCGGGGGAAGCTATCGCACAGGTTGAAGCACCGCCGGCAGGTGTGACAGACGTCGAACTGGCGCTCCATCTCGGCCTCGACGGCCTCGAGGTCGTAATAGGCCTCGTCGCGCCACTCGATGGGGTGGCGGAAGGGGGCGGCCAGGCTGCCCTCGCGGGCTTTGGGCTTGGTCGTGTCCGACATGTCGCAGGCTCCAGACAGGCTTCCGGAAGGGGGATGCGAAACCGGCGGCGGACCTCTCGGACAGCCGCCGGCGCATCATCAGTCCCGCAGGATCAGGCGAGGGACTCGAGGGCGCGCTGGAAGCGACCCGCGTGGGACTTCTCGGCCTTGGCCAGGGTCTCGAACCAGTCGGCGATCTCCTCGAAGCCTTCCTCGCGGGCGGTCCGGGCCATGCCGGGGTACATGTCGGTGTACTCATGCGTCTCGCCGGCGATGGAGGCCTTCAGGTTGGCCTCGGTGCCGCCGATGGGCAGGCCGGTGGCGGGATCGCCGACGGCTTCCAGGAACTCCAGGTGGCCGTGGGCATGGCCGGTCTCGCCTTCGGCGGTCGAGCGGAACACGGCCGCGACGTCGTTGTAGCCTTCGATGTCGGCCTTCTGAGCGAAGTAGAGGTAGCGGCGGTTCGCCTGGCTCTCGCCGGCGAAGGCGTCCTTCAGGTTCTGCAGGGTCTTGCTGGTAGCCAGGCTCATGGCGCTCTCCGGATTGGGGGCGCCGGGGCCCGGCGCCAGGTTTCCGCCGCAGTCTCTGCGGTCGCGCCAAGTCCCTAAGCTGCGCAAAAGTATCGGGCAAAACGAAAGAATTTATGTTCAGGATAGGCCCTGTCTATCCTGCGTCGCCCCGGGGACTTGTCACCCTGTCCCGGCGACCTCAGGGTGGGTTTCAAGGGGACTTGGGCCCTGGGGAGGTGCAACATGACCGTCCATCTGAGGCAGATCGCCCTTGTCGCCGAAAGGCTGGAGCCAGTGCTCCAGGACTTCGAGGCGGTGTTCGGCCTGGCCCGCTGTTTCATCGACCCGGGCGTTGCCGTCTTCGGCCTCGAGAATACCCTCCTGCCAGTTGGCCGGAACTTCTTCGAGGTGGTCGCGCCGGTGAAGCCGGACACCGCGGCCGGGCGCTATCTCGAAAGGCGCAGTGGAAACGGCGGCTATATGGTCATCACCCAGACGCCGACACTTGAGGTGCTCGAGGCGGTCCGCGCCCGCGCCGCCAATTCGGGGGTTCGGGTGGCCTGGGAGTCGGCCCGCCGGGGCTGGACCCTGATCCAGCTGCATCCCGGCGACCTGAAGACCACCTTCCTGGATGTCGAGTGGGACGAAAACGGCGACCTCGCCGGTCCCTGGCCGCCAGCCGGGGGTACGGGCTGGGAGGACAAGGTCCGCCAGGACCTCGTCATCGACTTCACGGGCGTCTAGCTGCAGGCCGACGATCCCGTCGCCGCCGCCCGTCTCTGGAGCGCCGTCACCGGCTCGCCCATGGAGGTGGTTGGGGGCGTCCCTGTCGTACAACTGAACAATGCCGGCCTGAGGTTCGTCGTACCCTCCGACGGCCGGGGCCCGGGCCTTTCGGCGGTGGACCTGACGGTCCGCGACCTGGCGGAAGTGGTCAACCGGGCCCAGGCCAGGGGCCTCGCCGCGGGTCCCGACCGCGTGGAGATCTGTGGCGTGAGGTTCCACCTGCGACAGGCCTGACGGGCTCCGCCAACGGATTTTCGCTGGCCATGCGTTGGACTTGCTGTCGCTTGCCCCTATCTCAGCCCAACTCCGCGACGGGACAACCTGAAAGCTAAGCCTGTGTCAAAGCGTCTGATTGCGGCCCTTGCGGTGCCTTTGTTCGCCGCGACCGCGGCGTCAGCGCCGGCAAGCGCCGCCCCGCCCCCGCCTGTCCGCGAGGCCCCTGTCCGCGAGGCCACCGTCGTGGATGAGCTCGTCGTGGAGGCGCCGGCGAACGGTGCAGGCGCGGTCCTCGGCGATATCAAGCCCGAGCTGCAGATCAATGAGGCCGAGATCCAGTCCTACGGGGTCAGCAGCGTCGCCGAACTGGTGGCCCAGCTGGCCCCGCAGACCCAGTCCGGCCGGGGGCGAAGCCGTGGAGGGATGCCGGTCGTCCTCCTGAACGGGGCCCGGATTTCGGGGTTCTCGGAACTCCGAGACCTGCCCCCGGAAGCCATCGTGCGTGTCGACATCCTGCCCGAGGAGGCGGCCCTGAAGTACGGCTATACCGCCGACCAGCGGGTACTCAACTTCATCACGCGCAAGACATTCCGGGCCGTCACCACCGAGGTTGACATCGAGGCCGCCACGGCAGGCGGCACGGTCACCCGGGAGCTCGAGGCCGGACTGTTCCGGATCGATGGCGACCAGCGGACCCAGATCAAGGCCGAGCTGTCGGGCACCTCGGCGGTCACCGAGGACGAGCGGGACATTCCCCCGACCGGTGCGACGGCCCTCTTCACCACCCCTGGCCTCTATAGGGGCCGGGGCCCGGGCGGACAGATCGACCCGGCCCTCAGTGCCCTGGCGGGCAGCACTGTGACCCTCGCCGGCCTTCCCGCCATTGCGGCGTCCCGGCCGCCGACCCTCGCCGAGGTCGCGGCCCTCGCGGGCCAGGTCCCGCCGGCGGACGAAGGCGCCTATCGAACCCTGACGCCCGAGACCCGCCGCCTGACGATCAACGGGGTGGTGGCCCGAAGCCCCTCGCCGGGGACGACCGCGACCTTCAACGCGGTGATCGGCACCGGCAGTTCGGAGTCCCTCCAGGGTCGGCCGGCCTACAGCCTGACGGTTCCCGGCAGCGGGATCTGGTCGCCCTTTGCAGGTCCTGTGGACCTGCTGCGCCGCGATGCCTCCAGGGGCGCGATCCGCCAGACCTCAGAGGACTGGAGCGCACGCCTGGGTTTCGGCCTCAACAGTGGCCTGCAGGGGTGGCGGCTGACCCTCACGGGTGGACTGGACCTTGCCGACGTGGTCGGCCGGACCGATGGGGCCGTGGATACAAGACCCGCCCAGGCCCGGCTTGCGGCTGCGGACGCGGCTTTCAATCCCTATGCCCCTGGCGCTGCGGACCTTCCCGCCTTCGCCCCGGACCGGACCCGTTCGCGAACCGCCGGCGCCGAGGTGCAGGCCCTCGCCGCCGGATCCCCGGCCGAGCTTCCGGCGGGTCCACTGTTCGTCTCGGCCCGGGTCGGGGCCTCTGGCAACTGGCTGCGATCTCGCTCTGTCCGCCGCGAGCTGGTGCGCGAGGCCGACCTCTCCCGCACCGGCGTCAGCGCCCAGGTCAGCGTCGACACGCCCCTTCTGAGACGTGAGGACGAGGGATTGGGACGTCTCGGCGAGTTGTCCCTGAACTTCAACCTTAAGGGTGAGAGCCTGTCGGACGCCGGGAGTCTCGGCACGGTAGGCGGTGGGCTGAAATGGTCGCCGTTCGACCGGCTGAACCTGCTGGCCTCCTTCAGCCGGGACCAGTCGCCCCCCACCCTGGTCCAGCTGGGTGCCCCCCGGACCGTCACGACCGGGGTGAGGGTGTTCGACTATGTGCGCAATGAGACCGTCGAGGTGGTGCAGGTCTCTGGCGGCGATCCTTCCCTGCTCAGCGACCAGCGGGATGCGACGCGCCTGGGCGTCAACTGGAAGCCCTTCGCCGACCGGGAGTTGAACGTCTCGGTCAGCTACACCCTCAGCCGGGCCGACGATCCGGCCTCGGCCCTGCCGGCGGCTACGGCGGAGGTGCAGGCCGCCTTCCCCGAGCGGTTCCTGAGGGACGAGAGCGGCAAGCTGGCCGTCGTTGACATCCGCCCCGTTAACTTCCTGCGCAGCGACCGCGAGGAGATCCGCTGGGGCTTCAACTGGTTCGGTGGCCAGAGCCCGGCGACGGGGCGACCGGGTGCAGGCCCGTCGCCGGGCGCGCGCGGCGGCGGCCGGCCGCCCATGGCCATGATGTCCGGGCCCGGAATGGGCGGTCCCCCGGGCAGGCCCGGTTGGCAGGTATCCGTCTACCACACGGCCGTGCTTACCGACCGGATCCTGGTCCGGCAGGGGGGGCCGGTGTTCGACCTCCTTGACGGTTCGGCCGCGGGCTCCCAGGGCGGGACCCCGGCCAATGCCGTCGAGCTGCAGGCGGGCGTCTTCCGCCAGGGTCGGGGCGCGCGCCTCAGCGCCGCCTGGAAGAGCGGAACCCAGGTTCGGGGCGCGACGCCGGCCGGCGACCTGTCCTTCTCGGACCGGGCGACGGTGGACATCCGCCTCTTCGAAACCTTCACCGGGTCCCCAGACCTCGTCCGGCGCTGGCCGGTGCTGAAAGGCGCTCGGCTAAGCCTAGCCGTAGACAACCTATTCGACGCCAAGCTCCAGGTCCGCGACGCCCAGGGGGCCGTTCCGGCGGGGTATGCCGAGGACATAAACGATCCTGTGGGCCGCACCGTGGAAATCAGTTTCCGAAAGGTGTTCTGAGGGGCTTGCCTGCCGGGCGCGGGTGGACTTCCCTAGAATGAAGACCCCGGGAGGACACGGCATGAAGGACCCATCGGTCGGGCGACCGCCCCTTTCCCCCGGGCACGCCGCCTTCGCGGCCCAGGTTGAGGCTGCCCAGGATGTGCTCGACGCCTTCATGGCGGCCTGGAACGCCCGGGACGCCGCCCGCGTCCGGGCCAGCTTCAACTTCCCCCATGTGCGGTTCGCCTCGGGCCGGGTGAACATACTGGCTCCGGAGCAGGTGACGGACGCCATGTACGCCGGTGCAGCCCTTTCGGAGTGGGGCCGGTCAGCCTGGCAGCGCCGGGAGGTGATCCACGCCGGGCCGGACAAGGTCCAGTTCGACACCCGCTTCGCCCGCTTCCGGCCGGACGGGAGCCTGATCAGCGCCTTTGACTCCATTTACATCGTGACCCTCCAGGACGGTCGCTGGGGTGTCCAGGGCCGGTCCAGCTATGCCCCCTGAACCGGTAAGTCCGCCATGAAGGCTGCAAGCTACCCCCTCGCCCGGGAGCAGGACTTCACCTCCCGCATCAACGGGAAGACCTATCGCCTGCGAATCGCCACGCCCTACGGCCCGCCGCCAGAGGGGGGATACCCGGTTCTCTACGTCCTCGACGGCGACGGCTATTTCGGCTCCTTCGCAGACGCCGCCCGCCTGCGCGCCGCCGGCGGGCTGGAGCTGCCCCACACCGTCGTCGTCGGGGTTGGCTATCCTGGCGAGGACTTCACCGGGGCCCTCGGCCGACGGTTCCTCGATCTGACCCCGACCGAGCCCAGCGCAGCCGAGAAGGCCAACCACACCTTCGCCTCGGGCGAGATCCGCTATGCCGGGGCGGACGACTTCCTGGAAATCCTGACCCAAGAGGTGCGTCCCCGGGTCGCCGAGGTCCTGCCGGTCGACCCGGCCCGCGAGGCGGTGTTCGGCCACTCCCTGGGCGGCCTCTTCGTCCTTTACAGCCTGTTCCGAAGGCCCGACGTCTTCTGCGCCTGGCTATCCCTCAGCCCGTCCATCTGGTGGGACGGCCGCTTCGTCCTGCGGGGCGAGGCGGGCTTCACCTCCGCCCTCCCGGGCCTCGCCCGTCCGCCCAGGCTCTTCGTTGGCGTCGGCTCCCTCGAGCAGCCCGAGGGGTCCCCGGCGCGGATGGTCGACAACGCCGTCGAACTGTCCGCCCGCTTCAGTGCCCTGGCGGGCCCGACCGGCTGGCGCTTTGCCTCCCGGGTCTTCGAGGGCGAGACCCACGCCGGCGTGGTCTGGCCCGCCATCAATCCCATGCTCGACTTCGCCCTGAAGGACGCCTGAGGTCCGCTTGCCGGACGCCGGAAGGCCTGTAGAAGACTCTCAACCCGAACGTCTACGGAGGCCGACAGTGTCCCATTCCTTCCGCGCCCTGCGCGCCCACAAGACCGATGCCGGGATCGAGACCCGTCTGGAGACCTTGACCGACGCCGATCTCATGGAGGCCGATGTCACAGTGCGGGTCGAGTTCTCGACGGTGAACTTCAAGGATGGGCTGGCCCTGACCGGTCGCTCCCCCATCCTGCGCACCTTTCCCATGATCCCCGGCATCGACTTCGCCGGGGTAGTGGAGACCTCGGCCCATCCGGGCTTCGCCGCCGGCGACCGGGTGGTGCTTAACGGCTGGGGCGTGGGCGAGACCTGGCACGGCGGCTATTCCCAGAGGGCGCGGGTCAAGGGCGACTGGCTGGTCAGACTGCCCGATAGCCTGTCCACCGCCCGGGCCATGGCCATCGGCACGGCGGGCTACACGGCCATGCTCTGCGTCATGGCCCTGGAGCGCCAGGGCGTGACCCCCGGTTCCGGAGACATCCTGGTCACGGGCGCCGCCGGCGGGGTGGGTAGCGTCTCCGTCGCCCTCCTGTCGGCCCTCGGCCACCGGGTCGTGGCCTCCTCCCGCCGGGCGGAAACCGAGAGCGACTACCTTCGGGGCCTGGGCGCCGCCGAGGTGATCGACGCCGCTGAGTTCGCTGGTCCTGCCCGCCCCGTCGGCAAGGAGCGGTGGGCCGGCGTAGTGGACTCCGTGGGCAGCCACACCCTGGCCAACGCCATTTCCCAGACCCGCTACGGCGGGGCGGTGGCGGCCTGCGGCCTGGCCCAGGGCCTGGATCTTCCGGGCTCCGTGGCCCCCTTCATCCTGCGCAGCGTGGTCCTCGCCGGGGTGGACAGCGTCATGCGCCCGATGCCCGACCGGATCGAGGCCTGGCGGCGGCTGGGAACCGACCTGGACCTCGCCCGGCTGGACGCCATGACCCAGGTCGCCGGCCTGTCCGACCTGCCGCGCTTGGCCGCCGAGATCCTCGATGGCAAGGTCCGCGGCCGGGTAGTGATCGATCCCTCGATCTAGCGGGTACCGGCGTAAAATCTTACGGTTGCCGCACTGGCCGCCGCGCCGCCAGGAGCAGCAGGCCGGCGAAGATCCCCAGGTTCTTGATGAAGTTCTGCATTTCGTGCTGCGGGTTGCCGCCGGGATAGTTGTTCCAGAAATCGTGCATGGAGAGGTTGATCAGCAAGGTCAGCCCGGCGAGCAGGAAGGCCGCCGTGCGGGCGTTCCAGTTCGCCATCAGCGCCAGCCCGCCACCGACCTGCAGGGGAATGGTCAGCAGCAGGAGCGGCAGGGCGAACGGCACGTTGTGGAGCTTCATATAGGCCAGCGTGCCGGCGAACCCGGCCACCTTCATCAAGCCGGGAACCACGAAGTAGAGCCCCAGCAGGACCCGCCCGGCGAGGTCCATCGGCCGGCTGAGCCTGTCGAGCAGCGCGTTCAGTGGGTTGTTCATGCAGGCTCCGGATTGATGAACGGGATGGGCCCCGGGACACGCTCTCACTGTAGCGAGATGCGGGCAGTCGTTGAAAGGCTTCCCAGCGCATCCGCGACGGCGCCTCGGCGTGCTCAGCCCAGGGCGCCCGCCGCCAGGCCCGCCACGGCCCCGGCGGTCAGGATCAGGCGGAGTCGCGGATACCAGACGGGAAGCCCCGGCGAGCGCAGGTCCCACACAAAGTGCAGCCCAAGGGCGGCGGCCAGGGCCCAAAGCTGCAGACTGGAGCGGTCGGGCGGCAGGAGGGCCAGCCCCCAGGCGGCGACGCTGGGCGCCATGCTGAAGGCGATGGTCCGAAGGTCAGGCGCAGGGTCGCTGACGGCCCGGCCCCAGCGCGCACCCCCCAGGAAGGAAAGGATCACCGCCGCGTAGAGACCCAGGGCCCGGTCGCTCCATCCGGACAGGTCCGGGACAGCGAGGGCCAGGACGGGGAGGCCCAGGAAGGGGATGAGGCCTGCGAGGCCCCAGGCCAGGATGGGGCGGGGGATGGGTCCTGTCCCGCCCGAGGGATCGCCCGAGGTCATCTTGCCGCCTCTCGACTGGTTTCCAGCGCCCGGTCTTGTCCCGGGACCGCCGAGCTTGCAAGCCCGTCCCGTGTCCGGCCGGTCTCAGTTCCAGAGCCGGTTACGGATACGCTGGCCAGGGAGGGGCACCGGCTGGACAGGCCGGGCCAGGACGGCCGCCTCGGCGCCCAGTCGCTCCAGCACCTCCGCTCGGTCAGCGGCCCCAAGGGCGGCGAAGGCGACCTGGAGGTCGGCCAGGCACTGCACCCGGTAGGGCGAGACCGTCAGGCGCCAGTCGACGCCGCCGCGACGGAAGCGGGCAACCTTCAGGCCCCCGGCCGCCGCCGAGGCGTTAGCGTCCAGCTCGGCCAAATGGTCCCGCGCCGCCAGCTGCAGGAGGGGATCAAGGTCCCGGGGTGCGATCGTCGGCAGGGGGGCTGCCCCGATCCGCCCCGGATGGGCGTCCCAGAGCCGCCCGGTCCAGGCCAGGACGGCGGGTGCCCGCTCGCGCAGGATTTCCGCCGGGGTCGGATCGCTGGAGAAGTGTCGGAACATGGACCCGAAGAGGCCGAAGTCGGCGGCGACAGGCCGCGCGCCGAACAGGAAGGGCCGGGTCGCAAGCACCGGCTCCAGGGCCTCCAGGACCTCAAGATAGAGGCGCGCCACCGAGGGCGCTGTCGCCCGGGTGATCCCGTCCTGGCGCAGGTAGACGCTCTGCTGGCGGCGACGGACGACCTCGGCCTTCAGGGCCAGGGGCAGGGGCAGGTCCCGCATCAGGGTGGCGGCGATGCGCCGGCTCATCAGCCGCGCGTCATCGGCATAGGCCCAGCGGTAGTAGAGGGCCGGCCGCCACAGCCACTCGTCGAAGGCGTCCTCGAGGAACAGGCTGAGGAAGGCGGCCAGGGGCGCTTCCGGCTGCAGGGCCGGGCCGGGTGCCTCGGCCTCCAGGCGCCGCAGGATGGCCGTGGTGTCCGTCAGCCACTCGCCGCTGGGGCTGCGCAGGGCGGGCATCTGCGCCACACCCGTCGCCCGGGCGCAGGCGCGGAAGCCGGCCATGTCCATCTCGACGAACCGGAAGGGCAGGCCCCGGGCGCGGAGCCAGGCCTCGAGCTTGCCCGTGAAGTAGGAGAGCTTCAGGCCGTGAAGCTCCCAGGTCCCGTCGCTCACGCCCGCCCGCCGCGCCGGCGAAGGACGCGCCAAGCCAGGTAGCCCAGGCCGCCAAGGAGCAGGAGGATTCCCCCCGCTACCGTCGCCAGGAACGGCATCTGCCGGGCGATGGCGTTGGCGGCGAGCTGCTTCTGTATCGTGTAGCCCGCGGGCAGGGGCACCACGCCGACCCGCTGCTCGTAGGCGGCGTAGTCAGCCAGCATGGCCTTGAGCCGCTCGGGCTCGGCGGCGGACAGGTCCCGGGTCTCACCGGGGTCGGCGGCGAGGTTGTAGAGCCGCCAGCCTCCGTCCCCGAGGGGGGGCATGTCGCGGACGATCTTGTAGTCCCCCCGGAACAGGGCCGAATTGCCGGAGACCTCGAGACCGAGGACCTCATCGGGTCCGCGGACGGGCTGCGTCCCGCCCCCCAGCAGGGCGCGCAGGCTGTGGCCGTCCATGGCCGGTACCTCGGGCGTCGCCCGGGCGCCGCCGAATTCCGCCAGGGTGGGAGCGACGTCGGTGACGAAGGTCAGGCCACCGATCCGGCGCCCCGGGACGACGCCGGGCCCGGAGATGATCAGGGGTGCGCGGATGCCGCCCTCCGAGGCGTAGAACTTGTAGCGGCGTCCCGGTGCCGCCACCGCCTCTGCCCACTCGGGGCCGATGAAGTTCAGGCTGCCGGGTCCGCCCAGGCCCTCCAGCCGCCAGGCGTATCCATGTGTCCGCATCCAGAAGTTCATGCTGGGCTGGTGGACCGGGTCGCTCGGCTCGGAGCCGTTGTCGGAGGTGATGACGAAGACGGTGTTGGCCAGTTCGCCCCGGGCCTCGAGTCGCTGGACGAGGCGGCCGACCGCAGCGTCGGCCGCCTCGATCATGCCGGCGTAGACCTCCATGGACCGGGCTGCGATCCGCCGTTCCCCGGCATCCAGGCTCTCCCAGTTCCGGGCATTGGGCGAGAACCCGTCGACGGCGGCACCGGCGGGTAGCAGGCCCAGGGCCCGGGCCCGCTCGACCCTGGCCTGCCGAAGCCGCGCCCAGCCGCCGTCAAATCGGCCGCGGTAGCCGTCCGCGTAGGCCGCGGGCGCCTGGACCGGGATGTGCACGGCCTGGAAGGCGAGGTAGGCGAAGAAGGGCTCCCGCCCCGGTGGGGCCTCGTCGAGGTTCCGGGTCAGCCGGTCTACCAGCAGGTCCGAGGACTAGAAGTGCTTTGGCATCCGCACCGGACGCCCGTCCTCGAACCAGGGCGCCTTGGTGTAGTAGGGCATGTAGGGCTTGGCGGCCCAGTTGTCCGCGCCCGAGGCGTCAAGGGCCAGGGACCGGTCGAAGCCCTGGCCGTTTGGCAGTTCGCCGGGGCCGTGCCCCAGGTGCCACTTGCCGGCCATCAGGGTCCGATAGCCTTCCGCCTTCAGACGCTCGGCGAGGGTCAGGACCTCGGGTTCGATCCGCAGGCGGTAGCCAGGTTGAGTCCGCATCTGGGGCGGAAGGATCTCCTCGATGGTCGCCGCCCCGGCCCGGTGGTTGTCCAGGCCCGTCAGGAGCATGGCCCGGGAGGGCGTGCACAGGGGCGAGGTGTGGTAGCCGGTGAACATGGCACCCTGGCGCGCCAGCCGGTCGATGTTGGGGGACCGGGCCTCGCCGCCGTAGGCGCCCAGGTCCATCAACGCCAGGTCATCGAACAGGATCAGGACGATGTTCGGCCGGGCTGTAGAGGTCGCTGGCACCGGTGCGACCTCCGCCCGGGCGGCACCCGAGCCCAGGATCACGAGTGCTGCCGCCGCCGCGCTGGCCCAAAGGGTCCGCATCCGCCTGGGGGTCGTATCCGACATCGAGGTCTCCTGCAGCGATCTATTGGCACCCGGGGTGTCACAAGGCGCCCCGGCAGGCAAGCCCGTCGGCCTCACCGGTAGCGGAAGACCGGGTCGTCGAGGTCGAGCACCGGCAGGACGTCCTTCTCGCTCCAGTAGTCCTGGGTATGTCGCCATTCCGGCTTGTCACCGGCCTTGGGCATGAGGTGTACGCCGCGCATCATGTAGCCGGGGTTGAAGTCCTCGGGATCGATCCACGGGCCCAGCTGGATGTCGGCGTCCTCGGGACGCAGGGCCGGCTCGACCCGGCGCAGGCCCTTGTCGTCCATGTGCTTCAGGAGGCGGGTCACGAAGTCGCCCATGATATCGGCGCGCAGGGTCCAGCTGGCGCGGAAATAGCCGAAAACCCAGGCCAGGTTGGGCAGGCCGGTGAACATCATGCCTCGGTAGGTGACCGACTGGGACAGGTCCACGGGCCGGCCATCCACCGAGAGGGCAATGTCGCCCAGGACGTTCAGGTTGAAGCCTGTGGCCGTGATGATGATGTCGGCTTCCAGCACCTTGCCGGACTTGAGGCGGACACCCTCCGGCACGAAGCGGTCGATCTCGTCGGTCACCACCCCGGCCTTACCGGCCTTCACCGCCTGGAAGAAGTCGCCATTGGGAACGAAGGCGATGCGCTGGCGCCAGGGGGCGTAGCGGGGCGTGAAGTGCTCGGCGACATAGTCCTCGCCCATCAGGCCGCGGAGCACGCCCAGCAGTTCCTCGCGCACCAGGTCCGGCTCCTCAAGGGCCCGCTTGGTCATCTGGGCACCGGTCTTCAGCATGGCCCGGCGGACGATCTCGTGGGTCCAGTCCGGATCGATCTCCAGCTCCCGCAGGGTCTCGGCCAGCTCGTTGCGGTTCCGCCCCGGAGTAAAGTAGGTGGGCGAGCGCTGCAGCATGGTGACGTGCCCGGCCGTCTCCGCCAGGGCCGGGATCAGGGTGGCCGCCGTCGCGCCAGACCCGATCACGACGATGCGCTTGCCATTGCAGTCCATGTCCTCGGGCCAGGTCTGCGGATGGACCAGGCGGCCCCGGAAGTCCTCCATCCCGGGCCACTCCGGGGTGTAGCCCTCGCTATGGCGGTAATAGCCCTGGCACATCCAGAGGAAGCTGGCGGTCACCTGGCGCCTTGCGCCAGTCTCGACGTCTTCCAGGTCTACGACCCAGCAACAGTCTGTCTCCGACCAGTCGGCGGTGAGCACCCGGGTCCGGTACTGGATGTGGCGGGCGATGTCGTTCTCGTCGATCACCTCGCCCATATAGGCCAGGATCTCCTCGCCCGTGGCGATCGGCGGACCCCGCCAGGCCTTGAACCTGTAGCCGAAGGTGTGGAGGTCGCTGTCGGACCGCACGCCGGGGTAAGTGTGGGTCCGCCAGGTGCCGCCAAAGTCGGCCAGGGTCTCGACAATGCGGAAGGTCTTTCCGGGCGC
>CAMAOY010000014.1 GCA_945859865.1 Phenylobacterium deserti | reverse complement strand
TCGTGCAGCCAGCCCAGCTGGACGAGGTCGCGCACCAGCAGGAAGAGGGGCAGTTGCGTGGTTTCGGCCTGCGGCAGGGCGCGCACCTTTCGGTATCCGGACAGGAAGGCCTCCCTGACGGCCGCAAAATCCGCCGCGGCCTGTTGGTGCGTGAGGGCCACGGCGATGTCGTACATCCGCCAGCCGAAGGCTGCGTCGTCGAAGTCGATGATGGCCAGGTCATCGCCCCGAACCAGCAGGTTCCCGGGATGGAGGTCGGCGTGGATCATGCCGAACACGGCGGGGTCGCATGACAGGGTGGACAGGCGTCTGTGCACGATCTCACGCGCCGCCAGGACAAGGTCGCGGTCCGCAGCTGTCAGGGCTGAGTGATCCCAGAAGGGCCCCCAGCGGGGCGCCGGACCCATCAAACCGTCGGCGTCCAGGCGACCGCGGGCGAAGCCAGGCGGCGGGGTCCAGGTCTCCGACTGCAGGTGGGTGCGAGCGACCAGGGCTCCGAGGCGGGTGAACCAGCCGGGCCGCTCCGCCGCCCGGGCGGAGTCCTTCAGGAGACCGTCCAGCACCTCACCGTCGATCCAGCGGGTCACCCCGGTGAGCCGGACCTCGCCCGTCGTCTCGACCGGCTGGAGGACAAAGGCGCGGCCGTCCCGGGCGGGCAGGGGCTCGGGCACCGCCAGGCCTGCCGCACGCAGGGCGGCTGTCCAGACCCGTTCTGCCTCCAGTTCGGCCGCCGAATTGTAGCCGGGTCGGTGAAGGCGCAGGACCCAGTCCTCGCCACTCGTCCCATCCGTCAGGCGGAAGGTGACGTTCTCGGAGACTGTGACGAGGGTCAGGCGGGGCTTGGCGACCGGAAAGGCCAGCGCGGCTTCGCAGGCGGCGGCAAGGAAGAGCCTCTCGGCCTCATCCCGCTCCATGCAGGGCATCCAGCGTCGCGTCGAAGGCGGGCAGGAAGGCCTCGGCGTCGGCCTGGCTGAAGACCAGGGGGGGGCGAATCTTGACCACGTTGTTGAAGACGCCGGCGTTCGAGGTCAGGAAGCCGCGGTCCTTCAGGCCGTTGCAGACCGCCCGGGCCGCTGCGAGGTCAGGGGCACCATCGGGACCGACCATCTCCACCCCCAGGAAGAGGCCGCAGCCGCGGGCGTCGGCCACGCCGGGCCAGCGCCCGACCCTGGTTTTCATTTCCGCCTTGAGGAAGGCCCCGACCCGAATGGCATTGGCCAGCAGGCCCAGGGCCTCGATCTCGTCGAGTACGGCGTTGCCCGCCGCCGCCTGCAGGGGACTGGAGGCGAAGGTATTGAAATAGCGGGTCTTCGAGCGGAAGGTCTCAATCAGGTTTCGGGAGGCGGTGGTGGCCGACAAGGGTATGCCATTGCCCATGGGCTTGCCCGTCACCACGATGTCCGGCGTGAAGCCGGTGACCTCGTAGCCCCACCAGCGGCCGGTGCGCCCGTATCCGGCCTGGACCTCGTCGGCGATGATGAGGCCCCCCCGGGCGCGGACCCGGGCGGCAGCCTTTTCCATGAAGCCGGGCGGGATGTCCGGCAGGCCTTCATTGGCCAGGATGGAGCAGACGATCAGCGCCGCAATCCCGTCGCCAGAGGCCTCCAGGGCATCCATGGCCCGGTCGAGGCCGGCCAGGTAGGCCTCGGTCAGGGCCTCGCCGGACAGGCCCGGCTCCGGTGTCCGGAAGGTCTGGGGGAAGGCAAAGCTACGGAAGCCCTGCGACCGGTCCGAGCCCGCCGGCAGTCCGCTCATGGCGCCCACCAGCTGGGTATTGCCGTGGTAGGTGGCGTCCGTGCAGAGGATGCCCCGACGGCCGGTGGCCATGCGGGCCATGCGCAGGGCGATCTCGCTGGCCTCGGTCCCCGAGCAGGAGAAGATCACGCTCTCCGCGAAGGCGCCGTGCAGGCCGACCACCCGCTCGGCCAGGCGGATGATGTCCTCGTGCAGGTAGCGGGAGTGGACGTTCAGCGTTGCCTGCTGGCGCCCAATGGCCTCGGCCACCCGGGGGTTGCCATGCCCCACGCAGGGGACGTTGTTGTACATGTCCACATAGCGACGCCCCTCTGCGTCGAAGAGCCAGGCGCCTTCCCCGCGGACAATGGTCAGGGGCGTCTCGTAGAACAGGGCGGCCCCTGCGCCAAAGGCCCGGTTGCGGCGCTCCAGCAGGCCGTCAGACAACCGCAGGGCCCCCGTTGACGATGGACCAGGCCCGGGCCGCGAACCGCTGGATCGAGGGATAGGCCTCGACATACCGATCCGACGAGGCGTTGCCGTCGAGGCCGCGCTTGTAGACGCCCTGGTTGATGGCGGCGATCCGGAACAGGGTGAAGGCCAGGTAGAAGCTCCAGTCCTTCAGGGGCGGGCGGCCCGAGGCCTCGGAATACATCTCGAACATCTCGGCCTGGGAGGGAATGCCCAGGTCGGTGAGCGTTTTCTGGGACGTCTCACCCATCATGAAGAGGGTGGTGTAGGCGACGTCGGAATAGGGGTCCCCAAGGGTCGACAGCTCCCAGTCCAGCACGGCCTCGAGCCTGGGCTCCGTCGGGTGCAGCATGCAATTGCGGATCGAGAAGTCGCCGTGGACGATCCGCGTCTCGCTCTGCGCCGGCATGTTGGCCGGCAGCCACGCCATCAGGCTTTCCATGTCGGCATGGTCGTCCGTCTGGGCAGCCTTGTACTGGCGCACCCAGCGGCTGATCTGGCGCTCGTAGTAGTTGCCGGGCCGCCCATAGTCGGACAGGCCGACTGCGGCGGGGTCGACCGCGTGCAGCCGGGCCAGGACCTTCAGGTAGTCGGTAAAGATCTCCCGGCGCTCGGCCGGGGCCATGCCAGGCAGGGAGGGGTCGAGGAAGATCCGGCCCTTCACCCGGTCCATGACAAAGAACTCGGAGCCAATGACCGAAGTGTCCTCGCAGTGAAGGCGCACGGTGGGCACTGGCACGCCGGAGCCCCCCAGGGCCTTGAGCACGGTGTACTCCCGGCCGACCTGGTGGGCCGAGGGCAGGAGGTCGCCGGGCGGCTTCTTGCGCACCACCCAGCTCCGGTCGTGCGACTGGATCAGGAAGGTGGGGTTGGAATGACCGCCTTCAAACTGGCGCACGGTCAGAGGGTGGCGAAAGCCCTCCAGCCGCCCGTCCAGCCAGGCCTCAAGGCGGGCCTCGTCAAACCGGTGAGCCGCGCGCACCTCGGTGATCTCGGCCTCGCCTTCGGACATCTGGGCCTCCCCTGGAACCGGACGACGGCCCGCCGGGCCGCCGTCCTTGCATTCCGTCAGTTCCGCGAGACGGCGCCCGAGGTCTGGTCCTCGCCGCCGCCCTCATACTGGCGGATCTCGTTGCGCCCGACCACCAGGTGGTGGACCTCGTCCGGGCCATCGGCGATGCGCAGGGTGCGCTGGCCGGTGTACATCCGGGCGAGCGGGGTCCATTGCGAGACGCCTGTGGCGCCGTGCATCTGGATGGCCTGGTCGATGATCTGGCAGACCCGCTCGGGGACCATGGCCTTGACCATGTGAACCCAGACGCGAGCTTCGCGGTTGCCGAGGACGTCCATGGCCTTGGCCGCCTTCAGGACCATCAGGCGCATGGCCTCGATGTCGATCCGGGCCCTGGAGATGATCTCGACATTGCCGCCCAGCCAGGAGATCTTCTTGCCGAAGGCCTCCCGGGACAGGCCCCTGCGAACCATCAGGTCCAGGGCGCGCTCGGCTTGGCCGATCGAGCGCATGCAGTGGTGGATCCGGCCGGGACCAAGGCGGACCTGGCTGATTTCGAAGCCGCGGCCCTCACCGAGCAGCATGTTCGATTCCGGAACCCGAACGTCGGTGAAGCGGATGTGCATGTGGCCATGAGGCGCATCATCTTCACCGAAGACGTGCATCGGGCCGAGGACGTCCACCCCGGGGGTGTCGATGGGCACCAGGATCTGCGACTGCTGGCGGCTGGGCGGTGCGTCCGGGCTGGTCTTGACCATGGTGATCATGACCTTGCAGCGCGGGTCGCCTGCGCCGGAGATGTAGAACTTCTCGCCGTTGATCACCCACTCGCCGTTCTCGAGCACGGCGCGCATGCCGACATTCTTGGCGTCGGAGGAGGCGCGGTCCGGCTCGGTCATGGCAAAGGCCGAGCGGATCTCGCCGTTCAGCAGGGGCTTCAGCCACTTTTCCTTCTGCTCCGGCGTGCCGACGCGCTCGAGCACTTCCATGTTGCCAGTGTCCGGCGCCGAACAGTTCATCACTTCCGAGGCGAGGGAAACCTTGCCCAGCTCAACGGCGATGTAGGCATAGTCGAGGTTGGACAGGCCCTCGCCGGTATCGGCGTCGGGCAGGAAAAAGTTCCAGAGGCCTTCCTTCTTCGCCTGGTTCTTGGCCTCCTCGAGCAGCTCCAGCTGGCCGGGGGCATAGCCCCAGCGGTCAGCCCGGCCTTCGCCGAGCTTGTGGAACTTCTCTGACATCGGGGCGACGGTCTCGCGGACGAAGCGCTTGACGTGCTCGTAGAGCGGCGTGGCCTTGTCGCTCATCCGCAGGTCGTTCAGGTCGTCATGCGGGTCCAGTCCGAAGATGGCCTTGGTGGGGGTGGGGGTGATGGTGTTCATGCTCTGTGTCCTGTCTCTTTCTCTGGCCTGTGTCTCTCTGGCCTGTGTCTCTCGGGCCTGTGTCTCTTGGGCCAGTCTCTCTCTGGCCAATAATCGTATCCGTCGCCGCAGCCTGCAGCGATAATCTGAAGAATGAGTATGTCAGGCTGGTCTTATTCGCCAACCGTTTTTGAGGGTCCGCCTGGGTTCATTGGTGGTCTTCCTTCACCGCGAAGGGAGGGATGGCCTCCCCGGCGTCCGCCGCCAGGGCGCGCAGGGTGGCCGCATGGGACTCCCGGCTGATCCGGTAGCCCGAAAGCAGGGCGAATCCGATCAGGTAGAGGATGACGATCACCGGGGCGTAGACGGCACCCATGCGATGGATCACGTCGGCCGGCATGTCGGCGGGCGCCACCCCGGGCTGGAGACCGATGGCGTCGATGAGCAGGGCGGCGGCAAGGATTCCGAAGCCGGATACCGACTTGCCGACGAAGGCGGAGGCCGCGAAGAACAGGCCCTCCGACCGTCGGCCGGTCTTCAGTTCAGCCTCCTCCACGACGTCGGCGATCATGGATGCGCCCATGGTCGCGGCGATGATGCCGAAGGTCACCCCGATGATTGAGGTGGCGAAGAGGATGCCAAAGACCGCCGGGTCCCCATTGGGCGGGAACAGGCCGGCGAGGCGCAGCAGGACCGGTCCGATCCCGATCAGCAGGGACACGACCGCCAGGGTCATGGCGGTGCGCTTCTTGCCCAGCCGTCGGGACAGGAGGGGCGCAGCCGGCAGGGCGACGAAGGCCGAGACGAAGACCCCGAGGGTGATCAACGAGATCTGGGCGGCGCTGAAGCCCCAGAAGAAGGTGTTGAAATAGCCGTTCATCGACGCTGACAGGCCGCCCGCCAGGGCGGTGGCTATGCTTGACGCCAGCAGGAAGAGGAAGGAGCGGTTGTTCAGGGTCTCGCGCACTTCCGCCAGGGTCTGACTGAGGGTTTTTGCGCGTTTCTCGGGAGGCGCCCGAAGGCTCGGGATGTGGCGATGGGTGCCCGCTGTGGACACCAGTATGGCGACCAGCATGATTATCGAGGCGATCAGTCCATAGCGGGCGTAGCCCTCAGGATTGAGCTGACCGACCGGATGGGTGGCGTCCGGCTTGAGCAGGACGCCGAAGGCCAGGGCCTGGATGGAAAGGCCGCCGATCCAGCCGAAGAAGGAGCGGTAGCTGAGCAGGACCGAGCGGTCGTCGTAGCCCGAGGTGAATTCCGCCGCCAGGGCCGAGGAAGGTACCTCGTAGAAGGCGATGAAGGCGCGGATCACCACTGCCAGCACGGTCAGGTAGAGGAAGAGGCCCTGGGCTGACAGTTCGGGCGGGTTCCAGAGGGCGGCATAGGACAGCGCCACGGGCAGGGCGGCGGCGTACATGAAGGGATGCCGGCGGCCCCAGCGCGAGCGCAGGTTATCTGACAGGTGGCCGATCACCGGATCAATGACGGCGTCGAAGACGAGGGCGGTGAGCAGGGCCAGGGCCACCAGCTTGGCCGGCACGCCGAGCACCTGATTGTAGAACAGCATCAGCATGTAGCTGAAGCCGTTGTCCTTGACCCCGAAGGCTATGGAACCGAGGCCGTAGAAGAAGCGGGTGGAGCGATCGAGTCGCCTGTCCGCCGTCGGCACCGCCGTTGAAACCATCGCGTCCTCCCCGGGTGCGCAGACCTTCGGCGGCATAGGCTCAGCCCCGGGGCGGGTCGTCAACCGCCGCCGCCGCCCTTGTCCCGCGACCGGCGCGCCTCTAGCATACCGCTTGCTCAAAGCATGAGGGACCGAACATGACCGAGGCGCCCGCCGACTATCCGCTCTCCGGCCTCAAGGTGCTGGACCTTTCCCGGGTCCTGGCCGGGCCCTTCGCCGGGCGCCTGCTCGCCGACCTCGGCGCCGACGTGGTCAAGGTCGAGCCCCCGGAGGGCGACGTGACCCGCTTCTGGGGCCGGGTGAAGGGCGGCGTGCCGGGCTTCTACCACCAGCAGAACGCCGGAAAACGCAACATCTCCATCGACCTGCGCGCGCCGGGTGCCCGGGAGCTGATGCTGGACCTCGTACGCGGCGCAGACGTGCTGATCGAGAACTACCGGCCTGACGTCATGGGCCGGCTGGGTCTGGCCTATGAGGTCCTGTCGCAGGCCAACCCGCGCCTCATCATGCTGTCCATCTCGGGCTTCGGCGCTGGCGGGCCGGAGTCGCGCCGCCCGGCCTACGCCCCCATCGTCCATGCCGAGATGGGACTGATCGCCCGCCAGGCCCGCCGCAACGGCGTCCGCCGGACCGACCTGCCCCTGTCCGTGGCCGACACCAACGCCTCCCTGCACGGCCTGATCGGCCTGCTCTCCGCGGTGATCCTGAGGCAGCGCACGGGTCTCGGACAGCACATCGACATCGCCATGGTCGACGCCACCCTCGTCACCGATGACCAGTTCCACTACGAGGCCGAGGGCTCCGAAGATACCATGGACCTGCCGCCGGACATCTGGGAGACGGGCGCCGGACCTATCCTGGTCTCGGCGGATTTCCGCTACCTGTTCAGACAGCTGACCATCAAGCTGGAGCTGAAGGACCCCGGCGAGGGCGTGGCTGATCTCGACCGCAAGATCGCCCTGCGTCGGGCGGCAGTGGGCGACCTGATGATGGGCCTGACCGACTGGGAGAAGGTCACCGCCGCCATGGCGGCCATGAATATCGCCTGGGGCGAGGTGCGCGACGGCGCCCGTCTGCGCGAGCAGCCGACCCTGGCCCACCGGGGCTCCATCGTTGACCTCGATGACCGCGAGGGCGGCACCCGGCCCATCCCCCAGTCCCCCTATCGCTTCTCGGCGGCCAGGAGCGGCGTGCGCGGGGTGGCTCCCCATCGGGGCGAGCACAACACCGAAGTGCTCGCCGAGTGGCTGGGCCTGGACGGCGCGAAGGCGGCGGCCCTGCGGGAAGCCGGCGTCCTGTCCGCGGACGCCGACTTGGTTCCTTAGCGGCGGCGGAGTTCCCACCCATTGCTCCCCCAAGGGGGAGCTCCCGGCGAAGCCGGGTGAGGGGGTCAACGGCATTGCCCGCCTAGTCCTCTACGCCGTAGACCCTCGCCGCCGTCCCCCGGAACATCAGGTCCTTCTCGGCCTCCGAATAGGGAGCGGCGATGCGCTTCAGGCCGTTCCAGAGGGTGCGGTAGGACAGGCTGGCCCGGTCCACCGGGAAGTTGCTCTCGAACATGCAGCGGTCCGGGCCGAACAGGTCGATGGCAGCCCGGTACCAGTCGCCCTGGGCGGCGGCGAAGGCGGCGGAGTCCGGGGCGCCGGTCTTGTGCCAGTCCCAGCCGTTGATAGGCATGGCCATGCCGCCCAGCTTGACGCTCACCCCCGGGCAGGTCGCCAGCTCGGCCATGTCGCGCCGCCACTGGGGGAAGTATTCGTCCCGCTTGCCGGCGTAGGGGCCGATGCCCAGGGGGCCAGCCAGGTGGTCCAGGATGATGCTCGCCTCGGGAAAGGCCCGGGCGAGGTCGGTCAACTCGGGGATCTGGGGGTGGAAGAGCCAGGCGTCGAAGGTCAGGCCCCTTGCCGCCAGCTTCGCGAAGCCCCGCCGGAAGGTCGGGTTCAGATAGAGGTGTGGCGGTGGATGGTGGTGCGAGGGGCGGATGGCGTCCGAGGCGTCCCAGGCGGCGGCGTGGCGGATCCCGCGGAACAGGCCCTCGCCGGCGGTGACGTGGGCGTCGAGCAGGGCGTCGACGTCATCCGGCGCCAGCAGGTCTGCGGAGCCGACGATGGCGGCGATGCGGGCGCCCTTCCCGTCCTGCGAGGCCTGGGCGATCCGCGCCACATAGGCGCTCTCGCCCGACCACCGCAGGGCCTCTGGCCCGTCAGTAAGATAGCCGGTCATGCATTCGACGAAGACGGTGGCCTCGACCCTGTGGCCGTCCCCCGTGTCCGCCCGCAGTTCGTCCAGCAGGTAGGCGGGCCCGGCCCCCGCCGGCCAGAGGTGGTGGTGCGGGTCGAGGATCCGGCGGTCCGGGTCCAGGATGGGTTCCGGCGGTGCTTGCGCCTCAGATGGCTTGTCCATGAGGTGGGCCTCCCCTAATCGCTCCGGGAGACGACTTGCCAGCCGTCCGTCCTGTTGGGACAGTGGACCTGGCGGGCCAGATGCTCAAGGTTTGGCGCTCAAGGCCCGACCACGACGGGAGGAGACCCATGGACCTGTCCTACAGCCCTGAGTACGAGGCCTTCCGCACCGAGCTGCGCGGCTTTCTTGAGGCCAACCGCAGTCAGGCGCCGGGCCATGGCGGCAATGGCCTGGCCTGGCAGAAGCTGCTGATCGGGAACGGCTACGCCGCCCGGACAATCCCTCAGGAATACGGCGGCTACGGTGGCGAGCCCGACATCCTGAAGTCGCGGATCATTGCCGAAGAGTTCGCCCGCGCCCAGCTGTCGCCGGGCCTGGGCGGCCAGGGCATCTCCATGCTGGTCCCGACCCTGCTGGAAGTGGGTTCAGAGGACCAGAAGCGCCAGTTCATCGGCCCGACCCTGCGCGGTGAGATGCTGTGGTGCCAGGGCTATTCCGAGCCCAACGCCGGCTCTGACCTCGCCGCCGTGGCCACCAAGGGCGTGCTGGAGGGCGATCACTGGGTGATCAACGGCCAGAAGATCTGGACCTCCACGGCCCACCTGGCACACTGGATCTTCTGCCTGGTCCGCACAGAGCCCGACGCCCCAAAGCACGAGGGAATCAGCTTCCTCCTGTTCGACATGAAGACCCCCGGCATCGAGATCCGGCCCCTGGTGGACATGACGGGCGCGGCCAACTTCAACGAAGTCTTCTTCACCGATGTGCGGGTCCCGGCCCACCAGATCGTCGGCCGGCGGGGCGAGGGCTGGAAGGTGGCCAACGCCATCCTGCGGCATGAGCGGGGCTCCCTGGCCGACCCCAACGTCATGCAGAGCCGGCTCAACGCCCTGATCGACCTGATGAAGGCCGAGACCCTCGACGGAAGCCGGGTGATCGACAACCCCGTCTACCGGGACCGGCTGATGACGATCCAGGGCCGGGTCCAGGCCCTGCGCTGCAATGACCTGCGCCTGCTTTCGGCGGCGGTGAACCGGCAGAGCGCGCCCCTGGCGGGCATGGTGGTCAAGCTTCAGGGCACCGAGCTGCGCCACGAGCTGGAAGGCTTCGCCGTCGATGTCCTGGGCGAGCTGGGCCTGCTCTACGGCGACACGCCCCGCCTGCGCGGCGGCGGCTCCTGGCAGAGGGACTACATGTACTTCCTCGGCCTGATCATCGGTGGGGGCACCTCGCAGATCCAGAAGAACATCATCGCCGAGCGCGGGCTGGACATGCCCCGTGAGCCCAAGCCGGCCAAGGCCTGAGGAGAGACGCATCATGGAATTCGGACTCTCTGAAGAACAGGTGATGTTGCAGGACTCCCTGGCCCGTTTTCTCGCCGGGACCGGCGGGCTGGAGCGCACCCGCACCTTTGCGGCGGGCAAGGACCGCCGGGCCCCGGACGTGCTGCAGGGCCTGGCAGAGCTGGGCGTCACGGGCCTGATCATCCCCGAGGTCCACGGCGGGGTGGGGCTGTCCCTGCTGGACGCCGCCCTGGCCGCCGAACAGCTGGGCCGCTTCGTTGCCCCTTCCCCCTTCGCCGCCACGGCCGTCATGGCCCCCCTGGCCCTGATCAGGGCCGGGGATGCGGGCCAGCAGGCGACCTGGCTGCCGAAGCTCGCCTCTGGTGCCGTGGTGGCGGGGGTCGCCCTGTCCGAGATCACCGGCGCCCGGGACGGGGCCGGGGTCGAGGCGCGGGACGGACGGCTCTACGGCCGGGCCCAGTTCGTTGTCGACTACGAGGCCGATCTCTACGTTGTGGCCGACCGCGCGCGCGGCCTGCACCTGGTGGCCGCCGACGCCCCGGGCCTGACCCGCACCGACTTCCGGACCATCGATGCCAGCCGCCCGACGGGGGAACTGGTCTTCGACGGCGTCGTGGCCGAGCCCCTGAAGGCCGGCGACGCCCCCGCCGCCGTCCGCGCCATGATCGACGCCGGACGGGTCATGCTGGCCGCCGACACCCTGGGCGCGGCCCAGGAGATGCTCGACCAGGCGGTGGCCTACGCCAAGGGCCGGGTCCAGTTCGGCCGGGCCATCGCCAGCTTCCAGGCGGTCAAGCACATGTGCGCCGAAATGGCGGCCTCGCTGGAGCCCTGCCGCGCCCTGGTCTGGTACGCCGGCCACGCCCTCGACCACCTGCCGGAGGAGGCCTCTGTCATGGCCTGCCACGCCAAGGCGCACCTGTCAGAAGTGGGGACCTTCGTCGCCCGTACCGCCACCGAGGTGCACGGCGGCATGGGTTTCACCGACCTCGTCGGCCTGCACTACTGGTTCAAGCGCATCGGCTTCAACCGCCAGGTCCTGGGCGGCCCCCAGGTCGTCCGCGCCGAGGCGGCGGCCCTGCAGGGACTGGTGGCCTGAGGCCGGGGCCGGCGGCGGCTCAGTCGTCGCCGCCGTCGCCCTCCTTGCCCTTCATCTCGGCCAGGGTGCGCAGGTTCGCCTCGTGGCCACCCCGGGTAATGCTGTAGGTCGACATGATGGCCAGCATGATCATCCATAGGGTCAGGATGGCGGGTACGTAGAACATGCCCAGCCGCATTACGGTCTCCTGGGAGACTTGGCTGGGATCGGCCCCAGCCTTGAGGCCCGCAATGGTCAGGACGATGGTGGCTGCGGTCAGTCCGAGGCCACCCACCACCTTCCGAATGAAGGCCGAGGCGGCGAAGAAGATGCCCTCTGACCGTCGTCCGGTCTTGATCTCGGCCTGTTCGACCAGGTCGGCCATCATCGAGCCCGACAGGATCTGGAAGCAGATGATCAGGCCGACGTCGATCATGGTGGTGAAGAAGACGAACCAGAAGACGACCGGGCTCGAATTGTCAGGCAGCACACCCAGGAGGCGCAGGACGACGGGCATGGGTGAGCCCAGGAAGGCGATCAGGCCGATGATGATCGCGCCCTTTTTCTTGCCGATGGTCCGGCTGACAATGGGGGCCAGGACCGCGCCGAGGATCGCCGAGACGAAGACGCCGCTGGTGATCAGGCCCGACTGTTCCGTGCTGAAGTTCCAGAAGTAGGTATAAAAGTAGAAGGCGAGGGCTGCGGACAGCCCCCCTGCAATCGAGCCGAAGATGGCCGAGACGAAGAGGGCCAGGAAGGACCTGTTCGAGAGGGTCTCGAAGATCTCCTTGAAGATGGTCGCCGGGCCCAGGACGCGTTTGGGCGGCGCAGGCTTCAGATGCAGGATTCGGCTGTGGGTTCCGATCGTAGATGCCAGGATTGAGATCAGGAGAAGGCCGGAGGCGATCATGCCGTAGGTCCGGTAGGCCTCCGGGTTGAACTGGCCGTTCGGGATGGCCGCCGTCGCGAAGAGCGGGAAGAGGACGATGAAGTTGAAGACCGACATGGCGTTGCCGCCGGTCCAGCCGAAGTAGGAACGGTAGGCCTGAAGGGAGCTGCGCTCGTCGTAGTCGTCGGTCAGCTCGGGCGCCAGGGCCGTGCTGGGGATTTCATAGATCGAGATCAACATCCGAACCAGGATGGAAAGGCCCAGAAGGTAGAGGAAGAGATGGAAGTCCTGCCAGCCCTTGGGCGGGCTCCAGAGCAGGAAGTAGGTGGCCGCGATCGGGATGGCGGCGGCGTACATGAAGGGATGCCGCCGGCCCCACTTCGAGCGCAGATTGTCGGACCAGTAGCCGAGGATGGGATCGAAGAAAGCGTCGACGATGAGGGAGATGGTCAGGGCGAGGCCGACAAGCCGCGCGTCCAGCCCGATGACCTGGCTGTAGAAGATCAGCAGGAAGTAGCTGAAGCCGTTATCCTTGACCCCGAAGGCCACCGCCCCGAAGCCATAGGAGACCTTGGTCCAGAGGGAGGGCTTGGTCGTCTCGATCCTGGGGCCGGGCGGGCCGCCGACTGTGGAGTCCACGCTCATTTTATTCCCCCCGTCGGGCCATCCCGGACACTGTCTGCGACCTTTCGCAGCAGCGCCGCCAGCCTGCGGACGGCAGACTCAAACCCAGCCCTGCCCCTCCGTCAAGACAATGCCTTAAATGCTTTAGGGCCCCGACCGGTTGTTGAAATCAGATGGCGGCGGCCAGCCGGCTGGCCTGATTGATGGCCCGCTTGGCGTCCAGCTCCGCCGCCACGTCCGAGCCCCCCACAAGGGTAGAGGCAACGCCCAGGGCGGCCAGCTCATCGTGCAGGGCGCGAAGGGGATCCTGGCCGGCGCAGACGATGATGGTGTCGGCCTCGATGACCCGCGGCTCATCGCCGATCAGGACGTGCAGGCCCGCATCGTCGATCTTCTCGTAGTTCACGCCACCGATCATCTGGACGCCGCGCTTCTGCAGGGTCGCCTTGTGGGTCCAGCCCGTAGTCTTGCCCAGGGACCGGCCCAGGGACGCAGACTTGCGCTGCAGGAGGGTGACCGTGCGCTCGGCCTTCTCCACATGGGGGACCACGCCGGTGACGCCGCCCCGGGGATGGTTCTTGAAGTCGATGCCCCACTCGGCGGCGAAGACGTCCACGTCCATGGAGGCCGAGACCCCGGCGTGGCTGACCAGCTCGGCCACGTCGAAGCCGATGCCGCCAGCGCCAATGATGACGACCTTCTTCCCCACCTTCGCCTTGCCGTTGATGACGTCGATGTAGCTAGCCACCATGGGGTGATCGATACCCGACACGTCGGGCCTGCGCGGTGTGATGCCGGTGGCGATGACAATCTCGTCAAAGCCGCCGTTGACCAGGCTGCGGGTGTCGGCCCGGGTGTTCAGCTTCAGGTCGATCTTCAGCACCTCGATCATCCGGGCGTAATAGCGGAGGGTCTCGGAGAACTCCTCCTTGCCGGGGACCTTCTTCGCCAGGTTGAACTGGCCGCCGATCTCGCTGGCCGCCTCGAACAGGGTGACCCGATGGCCGCGCTCGGCGGCGACGGTGGCGTAGGCCAGGCCCGCGGGTCCCGCACCGACCACGGCGACGGACCTGGGCGCTGTGGTCTTCTCATAGACCAGCTCGGTTTCGTAGCAGGCCCGGGGATTGACCAGGCAGCTGGTCATCCGGCCGGTGAAGGTGTGGTCCAGGCAGGCCTGGTTGCAGGCGATGCAGGTGTTGATCTCGTCCTCGCGGCCCTCTGCGGCCTTCTTCACCAGGTCCGGGTCGGCCAGCATGGGCCGGGCCATGGAGACCAGGTCCGCGTCGCCCCGGGCCAGGACCTCCTCGACGACCGAGGGCATGTTGATCCGGTTCGAGGTGATGACCGGCACCCCCACGGCCTTGCGCAGGCGTCCGGTGACGCTGGTGAAGGCGGCGCGGGGCACCATGGTGGCGATGGTCGGGACCGGCGCCTCGTGCCAGCAGAAGTGGGTGGAGATGATATTGGCGCCCGCCGCCTCGATGGCCCTGGCCAGGGTCACGACCTCGTCCCAGGACATGCCGCCCTCCAGCATGTCCATGGCGGCGATGCGGAAGATGACAATGAAGTCCTTCGGCACGGCCGCCCGCACCCGGCGGACCACCTCGACGGGGAAGCGCATGCGGTTCTCGAAGGGGCCGCCCCACTGGTCCGTCCTGCGGTTGGTCTTCTCCACCAGGAAGGTCGACAGGAGATAGCCGGCCGAGCCGATGATCTCGACGCCGTCGTATCCGGCCTGGTGGGCGAGGGCCGCGCAGCGGGCGAAGTCGGACAGCTGCTGCTCGATGCCGTCCTCGTCCAGCTCGTTGGGCGTGAAGGCGCCGATGCGCGAGCGCACCGCCGAGGCGGCGACGGCCTCAGGCGTGTGGGCCAGGGGACCTGTGTGCAGGATCTGCATGCAGATCTTCACGTCCGGGTCGGCGGCATGGACGGCCTCGGTCACCTCCCGGTGGGCCTGCGCCTCCTCGGGGGTGGACAGGCGCGCACCGGGGCCCGCGCCGCCGTTGGGCGAGATGCCGCCGGTGATGATCATGCCGACCCCGCCCCGGGCGCGCTCGGCGAAGTAGGCGGCCATGCGCGACAGCCCGCCGGAGGCCTCTTCCAGGCCCGTATGCATGGAGCCCATGAGCACCCGGTTCTTCAACTTGGTGAAGCCGAGGTCGAGGGGCGAGAACATCAGCGGATAGCGGCTGGCGGACATGGGTTTCCTCTCCGGAGGGTCACCGGCCTCTGCAGGCCGGCGGTTGTTCCTACCATCCGGGAGGCGAGCCCCTCCTGTCAAACATGACCCAGCGTCAGGGGGCCGTCAGAGCCCCACGACGCCTCCATTGGTGCGCACCACCGCGACCACGCCTGAGCGCGGACGACCGCTCCGGACGCCGGACTGGCTCTGGGGCCAGTTGCTGTCCGGTGCATTGGATGCGCCGTCCTCGCCAGGGTGCTGGATGCCGACGAAGAGGGTCCGTCCGTCGGGCGTGCTGTCCACGCCTGTGATCTCGCAGCCCACCGGGCCGGTGAGGAAGCGCTTGAGCGTGGCGGGCGTGGCGGTTGCGCCGGCGATAGTCGATTGGGTTGCCGTCGCCCCCGAGGCGCTGGTGTTGGTGATGGTCAGCGCCCTTCCGTCACCCAAGACGCCGGGAAGCGCCGCCAGCATCTGGTTGTTGGTCCGGTCCGTGAAGGCGCCGTCATCGGTCTGAATCCACAGGAGGGGGCGGATCTGCCCTCCAGGGTTCTGCGTCCGGGAGAACCACAGTCCGTCAGGGCTGGAGAAGTCGTTGGAGGCGTCCAGTCCCGAGATGTTGACGTTCGGGCCGGCGTCAATGGAGTCCGCACCGAATAGGTACGTGTCCCAACCGAAGGTGATCGCGGCATTGTTGTCGCCCGTCTCGCGGAAACGGATGATGTGCCCGTTGGGGTTGCCGGAACTGGAACTGGTGCCGCGCGGAGCCACATAGTGGCGCGGGTTGGCGGCGTTGGTGCCGTTCAGCGGCCGAAGGGTGGCGCTGTTATTGGTAAGGGTCAGGTACACCTCGCCATTGACGGGATTGACGGCGGTCCACTCAGGGCGATCCATCGGCGTCGCCCCGACGGCATCCGCCGCCAGGCGGGTGTTGACCAGGATATCGGCCTGGTCGGCGAAGACATAGGCGGGAGTGGATCCTACGGCTGGCCGGTCCGGAACCTGGCCGAAGACCAGCGGCAGCCATGTCCCGGTCCCATCAGCGTTGAAGCGGGCCACATAGAGGGTACCGGCGTCGAGGTACTTGTCCCCCATGGCCAAACGGTCGGTCACCTGCGCGTCACTCGCCTGCCAGGCTGCGTTTGAAACGAACTTGTAGAGGTACTCCCCTCGGGCGTCGTCGCCCATGTAGACCACCACCTTCTGACCCGGGATCACCCGGCCCTTCCAGGCGCCCTCATGGTTGAACCGGCCAAGGGCCGTGCGCTTGCGCGGGGTCGACGCAGGGTTGAAGGGGTCCATCTCCACGACCCAGCCAAATTGGTTGGGCTCGTTGCGATAGTCGGCAGTGGCGCTGGCCCCCTTGGCCCGCGCGTCCCAGCGGACGAACATCGGGCCCGTGGGTTGCGCCGACGACCAGCCATAATTGCCCGTGGTGCTGGTCACGCCGTACCGGCGCAGTGCCGTCAGCTCGCGGGCGCTACGGGCGGCGTTATCGGAGCCCGCCCCCGAGTCGTCCCGCCTGAAGTAGCCGCTCCAGTTTTCCTCACAGGTCAGCAGGGTGCCCCAGGATGTGTACCCATTGGCGCAGTTATTGATCGTTCCGCGGCCATCGACACCCGATGGGGAGAAGACCGTGACCATCATCACCGACCCCCGCGCGGGCCCATGTAACGTCATCGGCGTATTGGGCGTGACCATACGGTTGAAGGCGCTTTCCTTCACGTAGGACCAGGTGCGATTGCCGGTGGTGTCCCGCACCTCGACGAAACTCACGCCGTGGGCCTCGATTTCCTTCTGCGCCTCCGCCGCCGGGCGAGCGCCGTTAGCGTCGACGGTCGGGCCGTTGGGATGCAGGTACTGGACGCTCAGGTTCTCGTGGTTCTGGGCTAGGACGCCTCGGATGGAGCTGTTGTCGTCACGCGTGCCGCTCGTGCTCAGCCCGAAGTAGTAGAGGGCGTCGCCATGGTCGCCGATGCGCTGCGCATAATTCGTATCGGTCCCGTCGTTCTTGAAGGCAGGGACGGACGCGGCGATGGGGTCTCCAAGCGCGGTCACCACCGTGACGGCGTAGCCCGCAGGGACAGTGACAACATCCGCGAAGTTCTTTGGCACCGCCAGGAAGGACAATTGCGCCGGGCTGACCGTGACGGTCACTTCGTCCGAGGCCACGGACGTGCTTCCGCTCTCGAAGCGGAAGATCAGGGGCGTTGCCGTGGCGACGGCAGGGGCGATGAAGGTCGCACTGCCGTTTGCTGCCCGAACTAGGTCAACCTTGGGTCCTGCCACCTGGGTGAACTGGCTGAACGGGGCCGCGCCTGCAGGGTCAAATCCGGCGACGACACCCTGGAGGGTGACGAGGTTGCCTGTCGTCGTTGCGGCGTCCTGTCCGGCATTCACCGTGATCGCAGCCGCTGTGCCACCGCCATCGTCGTCGGAGCAGGCGGCGAGGAGGCTCGTGCCCAGGAATGCCACTGCACTGGCGCGCAATCCGCCGAACAAGGCGGCCCGGCGGGAGTAGCGAACCTCCACGATCTGGCTGAGCGACAGATTACCCGTCCGGTTGGTGTCGACATCGCCGTCGGAGTAAAACGTATCGCGCTGGACCATTGGAGGCTCCCAAAAATGTTGCCTCCAGACCATGACCTCGCATCATGACCGGACAAGAACAGCCCGATGACGGTTTTCTGTCGTCTTGATGTCACTCCTCGGTCGGGAAGCCGCCTGGCCGGCTTCAGGCGTACTGGAACCAGGCGTGGGAGACGACGGTGCGGTCCCCGACCCGGGCTTCGAAGATCACCCGGCCGGGGCCGTCGTGCCAGGCCAGGACCTTCAGGTCGTCGCCCGGCAGGACCGGCGAGGAGAAGCGCACCTTGATCCTGCGGAACCGGGCGGGGTCACCGTCGCAGAGGGCCGAGACCAGCAGGTGGGCACAGTGGCCGAAGGTGCACAGGCCATGCAGGATCGGCGCCTCGAAGCCGCCGAACCGGGCCGCCTCCGGGTCGATGTGCAGGGGGTTGTAATCGCCGGACAGGCGGTAGATGTCGGCCTGGTTCTCGGCGATGTGTGCCCCGGTCTCGATGTCGGGTGCCCGGTCAGGGACCGTCACGGGGGCCGAGAAAGTCGCCCCGGCGCCCTCGAAGGGCTCGATGTCGCCCAGGCGCTCGACGCCCCGGCGGAAGGAGCCCGAGACCATCTTCACGCAGACCTCGCCCTCGGCGTCGCGGACCTCGCTCTCGTATTCGACGAAGCCGGCGCCCTTGCCGCGCGGATGGACGCCGATCAGGCGCGAGACCACGCTGACCTCGCCGCCTAGGGGAAGCGGACGGACCACCTCCAGGTAGCGCTCGGCGTCGATGGTCAGGGGGCCGGGCGAAGGCGGGATGGCGGCGCGGTCCACGACGGCCCCGGCACCGCCCCAGCGGATGGGGAAGGTCGGGAAGACGGCGAAGTCCTTGTGGCCCTCGAAGATGAACCTCAGGTCCCGGCTGTTGATGCCGACGGCGTAGAGCAGGATGTCCCGGCGGTCGTAGGCGATGCGGACCGGTTCGCCCCAGGGGGCGGGGCCGCCGTCCGGCAGGGCGGCCTCGGCGTTGTAGACGGCCATGGGCGTCTCCTTACAGGTGCGGGAAGGCCAGGGGATCCTGGCGCTCGAAGGCTTCGGCGGCGGCCAGGACCAGGTCGTCCCGCCAGTGGCCTGAGGCGATCTGCAGGCCGATGGGCGTGCCGATGCTGGAGACCCCGCAGGGGACCGAAGCTGCCGGATGCCGGGTCAGGTTGAAGATGGCCGTGTTGGTCCAGAAAGGGTTGGGCCGTCCGTCCGGTCCGTCCGGCGTGTTCCGTCCCACCTGCGGGGGCAGGGTCGACATGGTCGGCGACAGGACCAGGTCGTATTCGGCGAAGACCTGGTTCCAGGCGTGGGCCATCTCGCGGCGGCGCACCTGGGACTCCATGATGGTCTTCACATCCAGGCCGGCACCGATCTTGGCCTGCTCGTAGAGCGCCGGGTCGAACTCGTCGTGCCGCGCCTCGGGGTAGAGGTGCAACAGGCGCTGCAGGGCTGCGAACCAGTGGGCGACGAAGATCCGCCCGGTCTCGCCGTTCTCGGTGGGCGGGGTGATGGGAACCACCTCGCAGCCCAGGGCCCGGAAGCGGTCGGCGGCCTTCAGCATCGCGGCCTCGACCTCGGGGTCGAGGTAGAAATCGCCGAACTTCAGGACCAGGCCCACCTTCACCCCCTTCAGGCTGCGGTCCAGGCCGGCGACGAAGTCGATGTCCGTTGGCGGCAGGGCCAGGGGGTCGCGGACGTCTGCACCCTTCAGCACGTTGAGCATCAGGGCGGCATCGCGGGTGGTGCGGGTCATGGGACCGGTATTGGCCAGGTCCCCGTGCATGGAGGCCGGCCAGGCGGGGATGCGCCCGTAGGTGGCCTTCAGTCCTACCAGGCCCGTGCAGGCCGCCGGGATCCGGACCGAGCCGCCGCCGTCCGTGCCGATGGACAGGGGCCCGATTCCCGCCGCCACCGCCGCCCCGGCGCCGCCGGAGGAGCCCCCGGGGGTCCGTTCGGTGTTCCAGGGGTTCCGGGTGATCCCGTTGAGGGGCGAATCCGTCACCCCCTTGAACCCGTATTCCGGGCTGGAGTTGGAGGCGAAGATCACGGTCCCGGCCTCCCGCAGGCGGGAGACGGTGGTGGCGTCCTCCGTCTGCGGGGTCTTGTCGGTCAACTTGCTGGCCATGGTCAGGGGCCATCCCTTCACCTTGATCAGCTCCTTGATCGAGACCGGGACCCCGTCGATGGGCGACAGGGGCGCGCCCTTCGCCCACCGGGCCTCGGAGGCCTTCGCCTGGGTGCGGGCGCCTTCAGCGTCGATGAGGGGCAGGGCGTTCAGCACCGGATTGAGCCGGGCCGCCTTGTCCAGGACCGCTTCCAGGACCTCGACGGGCGAGGCCTTGCGGGCGGCATAGAGGCCCGAAAGTTCGGCGGCTGAGGCGCGGGTCAGGTCCTGGGTCATGGCGGGGGCTCCTGGGTTCGGGTCAGGTCAGACGAAGCTGGCGAGGCGGCCGCGGATGATCTGCTCGGCGTCGGCGATGATCCCGTCGATCAGATCCTTGCAGGTGGGGATGTCGTGGATCAGGCCCGCAACCATGCCGCAGGACCAGGCCCCGGCGTCCATGTCGCCATCCTGCATGATGCGCGGATAGACCCCGCCGACCTCATGGATGATGTCCTCGAACTTCAGGTTCGCACCGAGGGCTTTTTCCTTCTCGAGCAGGCGCTGGACGGCGGCGTTGTTCAGCACGCGCTCGGTGTTGCGCAAGGAGCGCATGACCAGCCGGGTGTCCAGCTCGGTGGCGTCCACGATGGCCTGCTTGACGTTCTGGTGGACCGGGGCCTCCTGCGTGGCGATGAATCGGGTGCCCATGTTGATGCCGTCGGCACCGAGGGCCAGGGCGGCCGCAAGCTGCCGGCCGTTGGCCACGCCGCCCGAGGCGACAAAGGGGATTTTCAGTTCCTCGGCCGCCCGGGGCAGGAGGACGAAGTTGGGCACGTCATCCTCGCCCGGATGCCCGCCGCACTCGAAGCCGTCGACGCTGATGGCGTCGCAGCCCACGGCCTCGGCCTTGAGGGAGTGGCGAACCGAGGTGCACTTGTGGATCACCTTGATCCCCGCCGCCTTCAGGCCGGCCATGTACTTCTGGGGGTTGTTGCCGGCCGTCTCGACGATCGTCACGCCGTTGTCGATGATGGCCTGGATATAGCCCGGATAGTCCGGCGGGTTGATCGAGGGCAGGAAGGTCAGGTTCACGCCGAAGGGCTTGTCGGTCATCTCCCGGCAGCGGCGGATCTCCTTGCCGAGGTCATCCGGCGTGCGCTGGGTCAGGCCGGTGATGATGCCCAGGCCGCCGGCGTTGGAGACGGCTGCGGCCATCTCGGCCAGGCCCACGAAGTGCATGCCTCCCTGGACGATGGGATGCTCGATGCCGAACAGTTCGGTGATGCGGGTCTTCACGGGGGTAGCCTCCGGGTTTTGAGCGTTACGTATGAAAACTGTGCGGCGCCGGGACCGGCAGGGCAAGAGGGCGCTTGGCGCTGGGGCGCGTCAGGCGCGGACCCCGGCGACTTCCTCGCCGTGGGCATGGGCCCGCAGGGTCTCGGTCCAGATCTGGTGGAACAGGGGGCTGTCCTTCAGGAGGGTGCGCAGGTTGCCCCGCGCCGCGATCCGCCCGCCCTCGACCACCAGGATCTGGTCGGCCCGGCGGTAGGCCTCGAGCCGGTGCGATATGGCCAGGCAGGTGGGCCTGTCCTGGCCCTGCTCGAAGAGGCGGGTCCAGAAGGCGTGCTCGGTGCGCACGTCCAGAGCGCTGGAGGCGTCGTCGAAGACCAGCAGGTCCGGCCGCCGGGCGAACATCCGCGCCGCTGCCGAGCGCTGGACCTGGCCGCCGGAGAGGGTGACCCCGCGGGTGCCAACACGGGTGTCCAGGCCCTCGGCCAGTCGGGCGACGTCCTCCTCCATGACCGCCAGGTGGACCGCGCGCTCGAGGTCCTCTCCGGAGAGGTCCAGGCCCATGGCGATGTTGTCGCGCAGGGTCTCGGTGAAGAGGCGCGGGGTCTGGGGGGTGTAAGCACAGCGCGGCGGCGTCAGGAAGGTGGCGGGGTCCTCGACTCGCTCGCCGTTCCAGAACACCTCGCCGGCCTGGGCCGGGATCAGGCCCAGGAGGCCCCGCAGCAGGGTGGTCTTTCCGGCGCCGACCCGACCTGTGACGATGGTCACCGTGCCCTGCTCCAGGGTGAAGCTGATGTCCTCCACCCCATTGCCGTTCCCGCCGTGCCGGCAGGTGAGGCCGCGGACCTCCAGGGTCCGCAGAGGGTCGTGGCGCCCGGTGGGCTCGGGGCCCTGGGGCTTCGCCTCGGTGACCCGCTCGAGGGGGGCGTCGCCGAGCAGCTTCTCGATCCGCATCAGGGCCACGTCGGCGGTGCGCTTGCGCGCCAGCAGCCGGCCGAGCCAGCGGGGCGCCGATGTCGCTGCGCCCACATAGGCCGCGAAGAGGGTGAAGTCGCCCACCGAGAACTCTCCGGCCTTCATGGCGCCGGCGGCCAGCAGGAGGATGACCCCGAGGGCCAGGCTGGAGGTCCCCGCCCCGAAGGTGTCCAGCAGGGTCACGTAGATCCGATGCCGGACAGCGGTCTCCCGGCGGGTCGCGTTGAGGTCCGCCAGTCGGCCGAGGACGCGGTCCTCCGCGCCCGCCACACGGACGGCCTGGACGGCGGTGAAGGTCTCGCCGACGAAGGAGGTGACCCGCGCCTCGGCCTCCCGCGCCACCCGGGAATAGCGGTGGATACCGGCGGTGATCCTCTGGGTGATGAAGACCATCAGGATCATCGGGGCGATGATTGCGGAGGTCACCTGGGCGTTGATGCCCCACATGATGGTCAGGGCCAGGACGGCGAAGATGGCCTGGCCGAAGGTGTCGACCCAGCCGTCCATCAGGGCGATGACCTCGCCCACGTCATCCCGGAACCGGCTCAGCGCCTCGCCCGAGGTACCCGCCGAGGGGCGGGAGCCGCGGGCGAACACGATCCAGCCCATCATGTTGGTACGGATCATCAGGCGTGAGGCCGAGGTGAAGGTCACGAAGGCCCAGACGGAGAAGTAGGAGACCACCAGGGGGGCGACCTGGGCGACGAACCAAAGGCCCACCAGGCTCCAGACGTTGATGCCGGCCCGGGCGTGACCGGAAAGGTTGTCGAAAATCTCCCTCTGCACCAGGCCCCCCAGCAGGGGCAGGGAATAGAAGGCCGCGTAGAGGGCCATGCTGATGCCGAACAGGCCGGGCCGGGCGGCAGCGATCCGTGCCGCCTGTCGGAAGGCGGTCTGGTCCGGCGGCGGAAGCGGCGGCGGCAGGGCACTGGCCTCTGGCTCGGGAGCGGGACGATCCACCTCGCTCACGCCATCACCTCCTCAAGCCCGGTGCGCAGGAGCCTGGCATAGGCCGAGGTAGGGTCGGCCTCGAGGTCTGTCCGTCGCCCGGTCTCCAGCAGGCGCCCCTGGTCGAGTATGGCGATCCGGTCAGCCCTCTGAACGGTCGACAGTTTGTGGGCGATGATGATGGCGGTGCGGCGACGCCCGGATCCGTCGGTTCCCAGGAGGCGGTCCAGGGCCTGCTCGATCCGCTGGTCGGTGGCCGGGTCGAGGCGCGATGAGGCCTCGTCCAGGACCACCAGGCCGGGATCCTTCAGGAAGACCCTGGCGAAGGCCAGGAGCTGGGCCTCGCCGGCCGACAGCCCGCCTCCGGCCTTGAGCACGGTGGACAGGCCCTGGGGCTGGCGGTCCAGCCAGTCGCCGAGGCCGAGGTCGGTGAGCACCTCACGGATGCGCGCGTCCGGCACCCCGGGATCGAACAGGGTGGCGTTGTCCCGGATGGTGGTGTCGAACAGCTGGACCTCCTGGGTGACCAGGCCGATCCGGCCGCGTAACTCGTCCAGGCGCGCCTGGCGGATATCCGTCCCGTCCAGGGTCAGGGCACCCGACTGCGGGTCATAGAGCCGGAAGAGCAGGCGGGTCAGGGTGGTCTTGCCGCTGCCGGTGCGGCCGAGGAGGCCGATGACCTCGCCCGCCGGGACCTGCAGGTCCAGGTCGCGGATCACAGGGCTGTCGGCGCGGTAGGCGAAGGTCAGGCCCTGGAAGCCGACCTGGGGTGCCTGCATGCGCCGGCCCTCCCACCCTGCGCCGGGGCCATCGGTCAGTGTGGGGGTAATGGCGCGCAGGTCGCCGATCCGCTTCAGGCTGGCTGCGGCTTGCTGGAACTGCTGCAGCTGCTGGCCGATCAGCATGATCGGCATGGCCATCATGCCGGCGTACTGCATGAACATGAAGACCGTGCCGATGGTGGCCTCGCCGCGCTGGAACAGCCAGATGCCGAGGGCGAGGGCGAGGCCGAAGCCAATCGAGAACAGGGTGCTGGCAGTCAGGAAGATCCAGTGGCCGCGCCGCGCCGCAGAGACGTTCGACACCAGGAGCTCCTGGTTCACCTGGGCCATGCGCCGCATGACATGGCCGCCGCCGCCATTGGCACGGACGTCGTCGAGGCCGGCGAGGCGCTCCTCCAGGAAGCCGGAGTAGGCCGACCAGGCCTCGCGCAGGCGCTCCCACCGCCCCCCGGCAATGCGCCGGATGGCGTGCAGGGCGACGCCGGCGACGACGGCGAAGACCGTCAGCAGGGCCCCGATCCTCCAGTCCTGCAGGTAGAGCACCACAAGTATGCCCCCAAGGAGCAGGGCGCCGCCGATGATCTGCAGGATGAACTGGGAGAAGAAGGCCGCCAGGGCGGCCACGTCGCCGTCGACCCGTTCGATCAGCTCACCCGGCGACTTCGCCGTATGGAAGGCCATGTCGAGGTCGAGGGCGTGGGTGGCCAGGTCCTGGCGCATGCGGTTGGTCGCCGACCAGCCCAGCTGCTCGCTGAAATAGGTCGAGCCGATCTGCAGCACCTGGGCGAGGAGGGTGACGGCGATGAACAGGCCCGCGAGCATCCAGAGCCTTTCGAGGGGGGCGTCGGCCCCGCCCTGCGCCGCCGTATCGATGAAGGTCCGGATGATCTGTGGCGAAGCCAGCTGGACCGCTGTGCCCGCCACCAGGAAGACGGCGAGCGCCGCCAGCTTTCGGCCCTCGGGGCGCAGATAGTCTGCCAGCACGGACGCGCCACTGGCCGCCTTCGCACTCTCACGCCCTGTTGAACGCTGCCCGGTACTGGCCGACCGTGAACTCAACGCCCCGTGAACCTCGCCGGCCGCTTTTCGAGGAAGTGGGCCACGCCCTCCTTGAAGTCGTCGGACTTCAGGCTGAGGGCCATGTCGGCATTGGCGTCGACGATCGCCTCGGAGAGGGACTGGAAGGGGCTGTTCCAGAGCTCACGCTTCATGATGGCGAGGGATCGGGGCGAGACCTCGGTGGCCAGCATGCGCGCATAGGCCGTGACGTCATCCCGGAAGCTGGCGGCTGGAAAGACCCGGTTGACCAGTCCGATCCTCAGGGCCTCGGCGGCGTCGACCCGGCGGGCCGAGTAGAGCAGGTCCGCGGCGTTGGCCATGCCGACGATCCGCGGCAGGAGCCAGGAGATCCCGTGCTCGGCGATCAGGCCCCTGCGAGAAAAGGCGGTGGTGAAGACCGCCGCATCCGAGGCGAAGCGGATGTCGGTATAGAGGGCCATGACCATGCCGAGGCCGGCGCAGGCGCCGTTGATGGCCCCCAGGATCGGCTTCGGGACGGCCGGGAAATAGGGATACTGGAGGCGGAAGTCCGGGCGCGAGGTGGGATCAAAGGCGTCCGGGCCGCCGCCGCCGGTCCCCCCTGCAGCCATGGCCCCCTGGAGGACCTCCATGTCCGCCCCGGCGCAGAAGCCGCGGCCGGCACCGGTCAGGACGATGACCTTCACCTCAGGATCGTCCGCCGCTGCCCGCATGGCCAGGCGCAATTCGGCTTCCATGACCCCGCGCCAGGCGTTGAGCCGGTCTGGCCGGTTGAGGGTGACCGTCGCCACCCCCGCCTCTACCTCGTAGAGGATGTCCTCATAGGCCATGTCGGCCGTTCCGGGGCCCGGGGGCCCCGCTCCCTCAGGCGTCCTTGCGGCGGTAGATCGAGCGCTTGGGCTGGGCCGTCACGCGGTGGATCATGGGCTCGAAGGCCGACAGGGGCATGGACTCATAGGCCGGGTCAAAGCTGTTCTGGTCGTAGAGATGGCAGAACTGGGCTGTGTACTCGAAACTGGGATGGCCCCGGAATTCGTCCCGCATGTCGCGGTCCAGGCCCAGGTGATGGAAGAAGTAATAGCCCTGGAAGATCCCGTGCTTGTCCATCATCCAGTAGTTCTGCTCGGAGACGTAGGGCTTCAGGATCATGGCCCCCAGCTCGGCATGGTTGGACGGCGCCAGGATGTCACCCACGTCGTGCAGCAGGGCGCAGACCACGTATTCCTCGTCCCGGCCGTCGCGGTGGGCGCGGCTGGCAGTCTGCAGGGAATGCTCCAGACGGGTCACGGCAAAGCCGCCACTGTCTTCGCCGAGCATGTTCAGGTGGGCGATCAGCCGGTTCGGGAACTCGCGGTGGAAGGGCGCGCCAGCCTTGCCGATGGCACCCCAGTCCTCGGCGGTGCTCTCGGTCATGGCGTGGAACTTCGCCTTCATCTGAATTTCACCGTCTGCCATGTCGGCCTCCCTGCCCTGGCCACCGGAGCCTTGTCCGGCCAATTCAATAAGCTTCATCGTGAGCCCGCCCCGGTACCCTGTCAACGCGTACCCGGCTTCGAAGTCAGGCCGCGCACCCCTGGGAAGTGGCGCGCGGCCTGGACAGAAGAGAAGGCTTGGGCGAACCCGAACGGGGACCCGAAGGTCGTCGGCTCGGTTCAGTCCCCGCCTTCCGACGTCAGGTCACCAGAACTTGTAGTAGACGGCGATGCCGTAGGTCCGGGGCGGGTTCATCGCCAGGGACTGCACGACGTTGGCATAGTTGGTCGGATTCGACGGATCCGGCGCCAGGCGGGTGCCGCCGTTGGCCGAGTTGAAATTCAGGTCGTCGAAGGCGTTCCGGACATAGCCCGTGACCGTGTACCGGCCCGAATAGGTCCGCCAGATCACCCGGAAGTCCTTGGAGTCCCAGGCCGGGGCCCGGTTGTAGTCGCGGGTGAAGAGGTTGGCGTAGGAGGCGTCCCGCCAGACATAGTTGGCGCTGACGGTCAGGCTGCTGTCCTCCATTAGCCAGGTGTAGTTGGCGTTGAGGGCGAACTTGCTTGCCGGGGCATAGGGCAGGCTGTTGCCCCGCAGGCTCTGCAGCACCTTGGTCTGGGTATCGTTGGGCGTGGTGTTCGGCGTGCTGACCGTGATGGCCGGCTGGGCGTCGGGGTCCTGGGCCAGGGGGTCGGTCACATCGAGCACGCAGGCCCTAGTATCGGCCAGGCTGCAGCCGCTCTTCACCTCAGTAGGATTATAGGAGTAGCTCGCCAGGAAATCGAGGCCCCGGATCGGCTTCCAGTTGGCCTCGACCTCGATGCCCTTGGACTCGGATTCCGGGACGTTCAGGAACTGGGTCTGGACGGTATTGCCCAGCTCGGTCTGCACCAGGACCCGGATCGGGATCTGCAGGTCCTTGTAGTTGTAGAGGAAGATGGCGGTGTTGATCCGCAGGGTCGAGCCGATGTCCTTCTTCAGGCCGATCTCGTAGGCGTCGACGGTTTCCGCTTCCGTGGAGGGCGAGGGTACGATTTCGGCAGCGTTGAAGCCCCCGGACTTGTAGCCGCGGCCATAACGGAAATAGGCGTTGGTGCCCCCATCCGGGTTCCATTCGACCCCGAGGGTGCCTGTGACGCCCGACCAGTCATTCTCGAGCTGGCGGTTGGCGCGGCCGGTGGCCGGGTCGATGACGTAGTTGACCCACTTGGTCGCGGATTGCTGGCTCGGCGCCGTGGTGACGCCCTCCGCCTTGGCTGCGGCCTGGGAGGGATAGCCGGCGGCCAGCAGGGTGGTGATGTCCAGGGCCTGGCCACCCACCCGGGTGCCATAGATGCGGGGGTCGCCGATGCAGCCGTTGGTCATGCAGAGGGACCGGAAGGACTCGAAGCCCTCCTTGTGGTCGGCCGTGTACCGCAGGCCGGCAGTAAACTGCCAGACATCGCGGAACTTCCAGTCGACCTGGCCGAAGACCGCCCGGCTCTCGGTCGTCATGTCATAGTCGAAGAAGTAGAACTCGCCCCGGGGGTTCAGGGCGCTCCCGAGGGGGTTGCCGACACTGGCCCCTGAAGGCGTCAGGGCGCCGGGCTGGGTTGAGTAAGAGATCTGCGGGTTGTGGTAGGTATCCTTGAAGTAATACAGGCCGGCGATCCACTGGAACGGGCCCTCCTGGTTGGAGGAGATGTTCAGCTCGTGGCTGAACCAGGACTTGTCCTCGATATAGCTGAAGCGGTTGCCGCTGGCGTCGATGGTGAGCGGCTTGCAGCCCGCCACATACTGGCAGAGGTTCAGGGACGGCGAGGGCGAGACGTTCAGCGGCACCTGGAAGCTCAGGATCGGCAGGCCGTCGCTGTCTGAAAACTGGTCGTACCTGTAGGAATCGTAGCCGCCGATGTACTTCACGTCGAAAGCGTCGAATTCCTGGGTGTACTGCGCCGTCAGGATATTGATGCCGGTGTTCTTGATGCGGGTCTGGAAGTCGGTGTTGGCGGTCCGCGGGTCCTTGAGCTGCGGATTGGAGGTCACAGTCCCGACCTGGGTGCGGTTGGGCTGGGTCAGGCCGAAGGCAGGGTTGATGGTCAGGGAATCCACGCCGGAGTAGTTGTAAGAATACTCCTTGTTGCTCAGGTTCCCGCCGCTGTTTCCAGACTCGTTGAACCACTTGGGCTTGGCGTACTTTACCCACAGGTGACCGCGCTCGCCCACGTCGACGTCGGCCTGAACCTCAAGGTAGTTGCGGTTGAGGGCGTCCTTGAAGCGGTTGCCCGTCGCCACGTTGCGGAAATAGCCTTCCGTCTGCTCGACGAACTGTCCGTAGAACTGGACCCGGGCGAAGTCGGTGACCGGCCCTGAAACCAGAAGCTCGTAGTTGTGCAGGCCATAGGTGCCGAGGGTGACGCGGGCCTCACCGACCTTGGTGTTGGTCGGGCGCTTGGAGATGACGTTGATGGCGCCGCCGATGGCGTTGCGGCCGTAGAGGGTGCCCTGCGGTCCCCGCAGGACCTCGATCCGCTCGACGATCAGGGTCGACTTGCCGGCTTCGGCCACGGAGGTGGTGTAGAAGCCGTCCGAATAGGTCGCCACGGCCGCGTCCGAGGACAGGCGGTTGGTCAGGCGCCCGACGCCGCGGATCGACGCGCGGTCGAGGAAGGAACTATAGGTCAGGCCGGGGGTGAAGTTGGTGATGTCCTGGATCGAGACGATCCCGGTCGTCTCCCGCTGCTTGGCGGTAAAGGCCGTGATGGCGATGGGCACGTCCTGCAGCTTCTGCTCGCGCTTTTCCGCCGTGACGATCAGTTCACCGATTGTGGTGGCTTCGGCCTCGGCATCCTTGCGACTGGTCTGCTGGGCCATGGCGACGCTGGCCGCAGCCAGAACCGTGAGGGCAGCACCCGCCGCCCAGGCAGTTTTCTTATACATGTTTCTTCCCCAACCCTGGCCGAAGGTTTCTGAGTGACCCCGGCATGGTTGGAGAGGCTGAAGCCTCAGTGCCCCTACGTCAATCTTTTTAGCATCCGGTACGCTCAAAATCCCGAAAAAGTGTAGCAATGACGGCGATGGCGGGGGGGGTCCGCGTTCAAAGCGAATTCAGGTCCCGAAAACAGAAACGCCGCCCCCGTTTCCGGAGGCGGCGTGCCTGAAGCCTCGGTGGAGGCGATCAGAACTTCTTGCGGACGCCGACCTTGAAGGTCCGGCCCAGCGGGTTGCCGATGAACGGGTCGTAGCTCATTTCGATCCGGGCTCTGGACGGCTCGGTGTCGAGGATGTTGAACACC
>CAMAOY010000013.1 GCA_945859865.1 Phenylobacterium deserti | reverse complement strand
GCGGCGACCTTTGGCCGGGTCACGGCGATCTGATTGAACCGCGGCGTTCCTGTGAAGAGCGAAAGGAAACTGACGTCGACGCGCAGGGCGCCCACGCTGACCATGGGGGCCTCTGCAGGCAGGGCGATATCGTTGATGTCGACCGCGAGCCGGAAGGGATCAAAGCGGATCTCGCCAAGGGCGAGGCGCTTGTGCAGCTTCTCGTCCGCCCAACGGATCGCCTGGCTGCGGATCAGCCCCGGGACCAGGGTGTAGCCGGCCACCACGTAGCCGGCGAAGAGCAGGGCGACCAGAAGACCCGCCCAGGCCCAGACGTTCAGAGCCCGCTTGAACATGGCCGCCTCCCAATCCCCCCGGCGTCAGGCCGGGACTTCCCCCTGTACCGTCGTCCGGTGCATGAGCCTGAGATGCCCGTCGTATCCGCCTTCGGCGAAGTGCATGGTGCAGCGGTTGTCCCACATCAAAAGGTCGCCTTCGGTCCACCTGTGACGATAGACGAATTCGTCCTGGGTCAGGTGAGCGAAGAGGAAGCCCAGCAGAGCCTTGGATTCCTCGGGCGTAAAGCCTTCGATCCCCACGGTGTAGACCGGGCTGACATACAGGGCCTTTCGGCCGGTCACAGGATGGGTCCGGACGAGCGGATGGGTCAGGCTGCCGTCCGCCTCCTCGGAGACGATGATCTTCATGGTCCGCGCCTCGGTGTCTCGGGCGAAGACCCCCTTGGTGCCATAGCTCTGACGGGCGGAATGGACCGCCTTGAGGGGTGCCAGGACCGCCTTCATGGCGTCGGAAAGGGCGTCCCAGGCGCGGCTGGCGTCCACGAACAGGGTATCACCACCGACCGGCGGGATGGTCTGGGCCCGCAGGAGGGTGGCCGCCGGCGGGGTTTCCAGAAAGCTCCAGTCCGAATGCCAGCCGGCGCCGAAATTGGAGGCCTTCTCATCAGGTTTCCGCCTCAGCTCAAGCACGTTCGGCCGACCGGGCATGGGCGTGATGTAGGGGTCCTGACCGAAGGGACCGATCTGCAGCGTAAAGGCCTCCAGGGCATCCAGATCTAGGGGCTGGCCCGGAAAGCAGACCACGGAATGCCTCGCCCAGGCCGCCTTGACCCCGGCGATCTCGTCAGGCGCCAAGGGCGCAGCAAGATCAAGTCCGGTGATCCGGGCTCCGAAGCCCGAGGCCTCGGGGGCAACAGCGATCTGACCGCCAGCGGATTCGCTCATATCGTCCTCCCCGCCCCCATCTTCGTCAGGGGATCAAGTCTACATTAAACACCGGTTTGCATCCGTCGCGTAAGCCTGTAATCGATCCCGGCCATGACTTCTCTCGCCGATACCCAGGACGATATGCTCCTGACGCACGTCCCCGACCACACCGTCTCCCTTCGCGAGGCCTTTGGGGTCGATTCCGACATGAAGGTTCCCGCCTTCAGCACGCGCGACTCGCACGTGCCTGACGTGGACCCCGCCTACCGGTTTGATCCGGAGACCACCAAAGCCATCTGCGCCGGGTTTGCCCACGACCGCCGGGTGATGGTGCAGGGCTATCACGGTACCGGAAAGTCGACCCACATCGAGCAGGTGGCGGCGCACCTGAACTGGCCACTGGTCCGAGTGAACCTCGACAGTCACGTCTCTCGGATCGACCTTGTCGGCAAGGACGCCATCGTCCTGAAGGATGGCAAGCAGATCACTGAATTCCGCGAGGGCATGCTCCCCTGGGCGATCCAGAGGCCCATCGCCCTTGTCTTTGACGAATACGACGCCGGCCGTCCGGACGTGATGTTCGTGATCCAGCGGGTCCTGGAGGCACAGGGCAAGCTGACCCTGCTGGACCAGAACCGCGTCATACGGCCCAACCCCTACTTCCGGCTGTTCTCGACGACCAATACCATCGGCCTGGGAGACACCACCGGTCTCTATCACGGCACCCAGCAGATCAATCAGGGGCAGATGGACCGCTGGTCCATCGTCACCACGCTGAACTACCTCGCACACGACGTCGAAGCGGACATCGTCGTGGCCAAGTGCCCGTCCTACGACAACACCGAGGGCCGTCGCAAGGTGGCGGCCATGGTCCGCGTCGCCGACATGACCCGCAGCGCCTTCATCAACGGCGACATCTCGACGGTGATGAGCCCCCGGACGGTGATCACCTGGGCGCAGAATGCCGAGATCTTCGACGGCGACCTGGGCCTGTCTTTCCGCATGACCTTCCTGAACAAGTGCGACGAGCTCGAGCGCGGCACGGTCGCCGAGTTCTTCCAGCGCGCCTTCGGCCAGGACCTTCCCGAGAGCACCGCCCGCCCCCGCCTCAGCTGACACCGGCGGGCGTCCCGACCCGGCGGCCGCCGGCCGATCCAGGAGACCGTCATGATCCGTCCCGTCCTGACCGCCCTCGCCGCCTCGCTGCTGGTCTCCGTCGCCGGCGCGGCCGAGGCCCAGACCCCGGCCACACCTGCGGCTCTGCAGAAGATCGACTACGACCGTTCCGAGACCTGGTTGTGCCTGCCCGGCCGCAAGGACGCCTGCGCCACAGACAATACCGCGACCGTCATTACGGCCGATGGCCGGACGACGCGGGAGACCTGGGCGGCGGACCCCAAGGCACCCGTCGACTGCTTCTACGTCTATCCGACGGTCTCCAACGATCCCTCCATCCTGTCGGACATGACGGCGAACGACGAGGAGCGCCGGGTCGTCGAGCAGCAGCTCGCTCGCTTCGCCTCCCAGTGCCGGGTCTTTGCGCCCCTCTACCGCCAGTTCACCCTCACCGCGCTACGCGCTTCAATGACGGGCCAACCACTCCCCGGCGGAGTCCCGGCCAATGCCCCGCGTCCGGACACCGGCTATACCGACGTGGTCGACGCCTGGCGGCACTACCTGAAGACTGAGAACAAGGGCCGCGGGGTCATACTGGTCGGGCATTCCCAGGGCTCGGGGGTCCTGACCCGGCTCCTGGCCAGTGAGATCGACGGCAAGCCCGAGCAGAAGCTTCTGGTGTCGGCCATTCTGGCGGGAACCAACCTGCCCGTGGACCCCGGCAAGACCACCGGCCTTTTGAAGTCCATTCCCACCTGCACGGCCGCTGGCCAGACCGGGTGCGTGGTGGCCTTCGCGACCTTCCGATCCAATATCCCGCCCCCCGCCGGAACGCTTTTCGGCCGCCCCCGGGGGACCGGGACGGAGCGGGTCGCCGCCTGCACGAACCCGGCAGCCCTCGGCGGGGGCCCGGCTCCCCTCGACGCCTATCTCGCCACGGCCGCAAATGGCCAGGACCCTGCAGGATGGGTGAAGGGCGGGACCCGGATCGAGACGCCCTTCGCCAAGGTTCCCGGCCTTCTGACCGGCGCCTGCGTGTCCCGCGACGGCCTGAACTGGCTTGAGGTCACGGTAAGGGCGGATCCGGCGGATCCCCGGCTGGACGACATCCGCGGCGACGTGGTCGCCGGCGGGCAGGTGAACGCCGCCTGGGGCCTGCACCTGATCGACGTCAACCTGGTGATGGGCGATCTCATCAACCTGGCCGGCGAACAGTCGCGGGCCTGGGCGGCCCGGAAACCCTGAGGAAGGTCTGAGCGGACGACATGTCCCGGAATCCGGAAAGTCCCATCGAACCCTTCAAGCGCGCCCTGGCGAACGCGGTGCGCTCGCTCGCCCAGAATCCTGACCTGGAGATCGTCTATTCGGGCGAGACGCCGGGGGTGCAGGGGGATCGGGCGGTCCTGCCGCACCCGCCCCGGGACCTGACACCCGAAGACGCCGCCCGTATCCGGGGCATGGCTGACCAGATGGCCCTGCGGATGTCACAGCATGACCCGGCCATCCATGCCCGCACCCGCCCGGCCTCCGCCGAGGGCCAGCCGGTCTTCGATGCGCTGGAGCAGGCCCGCATCGAGGCGGTCGGTGCCAATGCCCTGGATGGCGTCAAGGCCAACCTCAGGGCCCTGCATGACGCCGCCTGGGCGCGGCGCCCCTTCAATCCTGTGGAAGCGCAGACCGCCCCGCCCATGGCCGACATCCTGTCCCTGCTGGTGCGCGAGCGCCTGACCGGGGTGGAGCCCCCGGCCAATGCCCGGCCGCTGGTGGACATGTACCGGTCCGAGATCGAAGCCCGCGGGGGCGAGACCCTCGAGAAGCTCGGCGAGGTGCTGGGCGACCAGAGGGCCTTCGGACGCCTGGCCCGGAGCCTCCTGCGCGACCTGTCCATGGGCGACGACCTGAGCGACGCCCCGGACCCGGCCGACCAGCAGGAGGAAGACGGCGACGAGGGGGAGTCGGAGTCCAGCGAACAGGGGGAGGAGGGCGAAGGTGAGGCCCAGTCCCCCCAACAGACCTCCCTCGACGACGGCGAAAGCACCCACCGCGACAGCGAGGACGCCGACAGCCAGATGACCGAGGCGATGGAGGATCCCAACGCCGAGGACATGGACGAGCCGCCCGAGATGGGCGAGGGCGACCAGCCTGCCCGACCGGAGATGAAGGGCGAGGGCAAGGTCCCGACCTACCGGGTCTTCACCACGGCCCACGACGAGGTGGTGGCGGCGGAGGAGCTTTGCGAGGCTGAGGAGCTGACCCGGCTGAGGGCCTATCTCGACCAGCAGCTGGCGAGCCTGTCGAGCGTGGTTTCGCGTCTGGCGAACAAGCTTCAGCGCAAGCTGATGGCCCAGCAGAACCGGTCATGGAGCTTCGACCTTGAAGAAGGGCTGCTGGACGTCGCCCGGCTGACCCGGGTGATCGTCGATCCCACCGCCTCCCTGGCGTTCAAGGAGGAAAAGGACACTGAGTTCCGCGACACGGTGGTGAGCATCCTCATCGATAATTCCGGCTCCATGCGGGGACGGCCGATCATGGTCGCCGCCGTGTGCGCCGACATCCTTGCCCGGACGCTGGAGCGCTGCGGTGTCAAGACCGAGGTGCTTGGCTTCACCACCCGGGCCTGGAAGGGCGGGACCTCGCGGGAGGACTGGCTGAAGGCCGGAAAGCCTGCGGCCCCCGGGCGGCTGAATGACCTGCGCCACATCATCTACAAGGCCGCAGATGCCCCCTGGCGGCGGGCCCGGCGCAATCTCGGGCTGATGATGCGCGAGGGACTCCTCAAGGAGAACATCGACGGCGAGGCCCTGATGTGGGCCCACCAGCGCCTGATCGGGCGGTCGGAAGCCCGCCGGATCCTGATGGTGATCTCGGACGGAGCGCCTGTGGACGACTCCACCCTGTCGGTGAATTCCGGCCACTATCTCGAAAAGCATCTGCGGGAGGTGATCTCCGAGATCGAGGGCAAGAGTCCCGTGCAGCTGATCGCCATCGGCATCGGCCATGACGTGACGCGCTACTATCGCCGGGCTGTGACCATCGTCGATGCGGAGCAACTGGCGGGCGCCATCGTCGACCAACTGGCGGGACTCTTCGACGAGGAACCCCGCAAGATGAACCGGAAGACCGCCGGCCTGCTGGCGCCGCCGCCGCATACCCAGGGCCCGGATGGCCATGCGCGGCGGTCGACCTTCAAGGAAGTCCGGAAGGCGGTCCTGTGATGGGCGGTCCTTCCGTCCGGGGCCTCCTGATTGCCGGCCTCGCCCTGCTCGTTTCCGCCTGTGCCGATACGACCTCTCCGAAGGTCGGCCCTGTCCAGGCTGGCCAAGTCCAGGCAGGGCCCTGGGTGACGGTGACCACCACGCCGGTGACTGCAGATCCCTCCCGCCCGGACCGGACCGACTTCGGGCGCTTCCGCTATGCCGGTGGCCTGGCCTTGACCGCCTCTGACAGCAGCCGCCTCCACGGCCTGTCCGACCTTCGGGCCCTCGGCGATGGCCGGATTCTGGTGGTGAGCGACGAGGGTGATCTCTTCGAGGCCCGCCTGCGGTTGGACGCCGCTGGACGCCTGGCCGGCCTGGACCGAACCCGGATCACACCCCTGGCCGGTCCCTCCGGCGGCCCCCTCGGGGGAAAGCTGGAAGCTGACGCTGAGGGGCTCGCCCTCCTCGAGAACGGCGATCGACTGGTGAGCCTGGAACAGAAGCACCGGACCCTGCTCTATCCCGCCGATGGCCGCCCGCCACGGCAGGTGAATAGCCCGGACGCAGCCTTCGCCCCGAATGCGGGCATGGAGGCCCTTGCGGCGGATCCGGCCCGGGGCCCCGACGCCTGGCTGGTCGGCGGTGAGGAATCCGGCGAGCTTTGGACCTGTACCCTCCGGACCCCGTGCCGGTCCCTGGGCGTCCTGCCGAAGCCCTTCGAGTTCGGCCTGGTGGCCGTGACCCCACTTCCCGGCGGCGGCCTGGCCTACATGATCCGCGCCTGGGATCCCGTGCGTGGCTCGCGCATCGCCCTCATCCTGAGGAAGGTTGACGGGACCGAGATTGACCGCCTCGAGCTTGCCCGGCCCCTGCTGGTCGACAATTTCGAGGGTGTCGACGTCCTTCCGGGGAAGGACGGGGCCCTGCGCTTCCTGCTGGTTTCGGACGACAACTTCTCGGCCGAGCAGCGGACCCTGCTCCTGGCCTTCGACTGGAAGCCCTGAGGCCTCCCGCAGCGCCGGGGTTTCGGGAATCCGCACGGCCATATCGTACTCAATCTCCCGGGCCGGGAAGGCCAGAAACGAAAAGGGCCGCCCCTGAGGACGGCCCCTTCAACCCGGTCGTAATACCTGGCCTCAGGCGGCGACCTTGTCCGCAAGCTTGGCCTTCAGCTGGCGCTTGATCTTGAGGGCGCGGGGAGACAGGTCCTCGTCACGGGCCTTGACGAGAAAAGCGTCGAGGCCGCCCTTGAAGTCCAGAGTGCGGAGCGCCGCATTCGTGATGCGCAGCTTGAAGTTCTGGCCGAGCAATTCCGACTGGAGGGTCACAGGGGCCAGGGCCGGCAGGAAGCGGCGCTTGGTCTTCACGTTCGAGTGGCTCACATTGTGGCCGATCATCGGACCGATACCGGTGAGTTCGCAGCGGCGCGACATGGGTTTCTCATCCCGACAGAAAAAGGCCCGGAGGCCGCTGGGCCGCCGAGGGAGCGACGGTATAGGCCAAGCGAACAAGGAAGGTCAAGGCTGGGAAGACCGGTTGCGGGACTCATCTGCGAACCTGGGCCGGACGCGTCAGAACCCTGTGGACGAATATCGTTTTTTATTTGTGGTTAACGGCCATTCTGATACTATCCCTAGTATAGAACAAAATCCGAATCTGCAGATGTCGCTGATTCGGTCATGATTCGTTTCGCCGCTGTTCGGGGTGGAGCGACCCAGACATTAATCCCTGTCCCTGACATTCGTACGCCGCCCACCCGAACAGGGGCCCCGTGCGCTTGCGGGCGGACGATTCCCACCCCACCCTGACAATATGAGCGAGCGTCCAGCTAGCCCTGCCCCGTCGCGTCTCGTGGCGGTTCTGGGCCCCACCAACACCGGGAAGACCCACCTGGCGGTGGAGCGGATGCTCGGCCACGCCTCCGGCATGATCGGGCTTCCCCTGCGGCTCCTGGCCCGGGAAATCTACGATCGCATCGTCAAGGCGCGTGGCGCCCGCTCCGTTGCCCTGATCACAGGCGAAGAGAAGATCATCCCACCCCGGGCGGCCTATTTCGTCTGCACTGTGGAAGCCATGCCGCTCAGCCGGGAGGTCGAATTCCTGGCGATCGACGAGATCCAGCTGTGCGCCGACCCCGAGCGTGGTCACATCTTCACCCACCGCCTGCTCCACGCCAGGGGCCGGTCCGAGACCATGCTGATGGGCTCCCTCTCCATGGCACCCCTGATCCGGCGACTGCTGCCGGACGCCGAGATTGTCAGCCGCGAACGGTTCTCGACCCTGACCTACGCCGGATCGAAGAAGCTGACCCGCCTTCCCCGCCGGACGGCCATCGTCGCCTTCTCGGCAGACCAGGTCTACGCCATCGCCGAACTGATCCGCCGCCAGCGCGGCGGGGCCGCGGTTGTCATGGGATCCCTGTCCCCCCGTACCCGGAATGCCCAGGTGGCGCTCTACCAGTCCGGCGAGGTTGATTTCCTGGTGGCGACCGACGCCATCGGCATGGGCCTGAACATGGACGTCGACCATGTGGCCTTCGCCGGCCTCGGAAAGTTCGACGGAAAGCGCTCGCGGTCCCTGCACCCCCAGGAGGTCGGACAGATCGCCGGACGCGCGGGACGCTACCGAAAGGACGGGACCTTCGGGGTGACCGGCGACTGCGAGGAGCTGGACCCCGGCCGGGTCGCGCAGGTCGAATCCCACCGGTACGAGCCGGTGCTCTCCGCAGAGTGGCGGAATCCCCGCCTGGACCTGTCCTCCCTGCCAGCCCTGCTGCAGTCCCTCGGCGAGACGCCCGCTCGGGAGGGCCTGTCCCTCTCCGACGAGGCCCTGGACGAGATTACCCTCAGGCAGCTGGCCGCCGACCCCCGGGTCGCCGACCGGGGCCGGGATCGAGACGCCCTGCATCACCTCTGGGAGGTCTGCCAGACCCCCGACTTCCGGAAGTCCGGCTTCGAAGAGCATGTGCGGCTGGCCCGGGAGTTCTTCTTCTGGCTCTCCAGCCACGGTCGTCGCATCCCGGAGGACTGGATGTACGAGCAGTTCCGGCGACTGGACCGCACCGAGGGCGAGATCGACACCCTCCAAGCCCGGCTCGCCAATGTCCGGACCCTCGCCTACGTCGCCAATAGGCCTGGCTGGCTCAAGGATCCCGCTGGATGGCAAGGGCGGACCCGCGAACTCGAGGAACGACTTTCGGACACCCTGCACCAACAGCTGACCGCCCGGTTCGTTGACCGCAGAACCAGCGTGCTGATGCGATCCCTACGGGCCTCCGGCGAGATCCTGGCGGGCGTCTCCGGGGATGGCGTGGTGACGGTCGAGGGACAGGTGGTGGGACGCCTGTCGGGTGTGGTCTTCACCCCGGAGATGGCGACTTCGGCCCTGGAGGAGAAGGCGCTCAGGGCGGCGGCCAATTCTGCGGCCGGACCGGAGATCGCCCGGCGGCTGGGGCGGTTGGCCTCCGAGCCGGACGAGGCCTTCGCCCTCGACCCCCGCGGCGTGGTTCTCTGGCGGGGCGAGGCTGCGGGTTCGGTCCAGGGGGGCACGGTCTTCGCTCCAAGGGCACGGCTTTTCGGAGACATGGGGCCAGCGCCGGTGCGCGAGCGGGCCCAGCGCCGCCTGGAGGCCTGGCTGGCCGCAGAGGCCCGGCGACGCCTCGCGCCCCTGGCCAGGCTGGATGAGGCGCTGCGCAGCGACCAGCTCCGCGGCCTCGCCCGGGGCCTGGCCTGGAGACTGGTCGAGGCCGGCGGCGTCCTGGACCGGGCCACCGTCCGGGAGGAGACCGCCGCACTCTCGCCAGCAGAGCGGCGAACCTTGCGCGGCCTTGGGGTCCGCTTGGGCGCCTTCTCCATCTATCTTCCGGCCCTGGCCTCCGGAGAGGCTGCGGACCTTGTCCGGTCGGTGATCGCGCCAGCAAGCGCCTCGCCCCAGGCTGGGCGTCGCCTGGGCGGACAGGCTGCGCCCCTGGCCCCAGTCCTGGCGGCGGCGGGCCTTCGGTTGGCGGGCGACCTGGTGGTCGAGGTCGCACGGCTCGAGGATCTGGATGCCGCCCTCAGGGCTGCCCCCTGGACAGGCCGTGGAGTCGAGGTGGGCCCTGGGCTGGCCGCCGTCCTCGATGGCTCGGTCGAACACCTCCATCAGGTCCTGAAGGCCCTGGGATTCGCCCCCGCCGAACGCTTGACCCCCGGTGCCCCGAGCCTCTGGCGGCGACGCCGTCAGCCCGCTCCCGCCGCGCCTCCCGCCCTGCCTTCCGCCTCGCCCTTCTCGGCCCTGGCAGCGCTTCGGGCCCAGCCCCCCGCTAGGGCAGGACGGCGCCCAGCCCGGCGCCGCAGGAAGCCCGCCTCATGAGCGATGGCGGCTCGGTCCGCGCCGACGTCTGGCTCTGGCGGGCCCGGTTCTTCAAGTCCCGGAGCCTGGCAGCCCGGTTCGTCGAGGAAGGCCGCATCCGGCTCACCCGCGACGGCACCGAGAGCCGGATCGACAAGTCCTCGCGGGCCCTGAAGATCGGCGACGAGCTGGTCTTCGCCATGGGGGGGCGCCTCACGGCCGTGACGGTGACAGGCCTTGGCGAACGCCGCGGCCCGGCCGTCGAGGCCCGCAAACTCTACGAAGCGATGGCAGACCGCGGTGCCGAAGTCTTGCCGCCGAAGTCGAGGGCACCTAGCGTCGGGTCCGGCTTCGGGGAGGACGCGCGATGATCTCAAGGACACTGGCCCCTGCGGCCTTCGCCCTCCTCTGGGGCCTTCTCCCGACCGCCCAGGCCCTGGCCGCCGCCCCGCAGGTCGAAGACCGCCAGGTTGCGGGCCTGGCGGCACCCGCCGAGATTCGGGTCGATCATTGGGGTGTCCCGCACATCTATGCCCGGTCGGCGCGGGACGCCTTCTTTGTCCAGGGCTACAACGCCGCGCGTGACCGGCTCTGGCAGATCGACCTTTGGCGGAAGCGCGGCCTGGGGCTTCTGGCGCGGGACTTCGGGCCCGACTTCTTGGAACAGGACAGGGCGGCGCGCCTCTTCCTTTACCGGGGCGACATGAAGGCGGAGTGGGCCGCCTACGGCCAAGGGGCCCGGAGCAATACCGAAGCCTTCGTTGCCGGGATCAATGCCTATGTCCTCGAAATCCGGTCGGGAAAGCGCACCCTGCCCCGGGAGTTCAGGATCGCCGGGACGAACCCGGACATCTGGACCGCCGAGGACGTGGTGCGCGTCCGCAGCCATGGACTGACCCGAAACGCCGGCATGGAGGCTACCCGGGCCCGGATCCTGTGCGCCGGCGGGCCGGGCGCCGACAGGTTGTTCAAGAAGCTGGAGCCAGACTGGACGACGCAGGTCCCCGATGGCCTCGATCCCTGCACCATCCCCGCAACCGTCCTGGACGACTACAACCTGGCGACCCGGGGCGTGAAGTTCGACGCCGCCCGGCGGCGGCTGGCGGCGGAAGCCCCTGCGCCGGAGTCCCAGGGCTCGAACAACTGGACGATCGCGCCGTCGCGCACGACCACCGGGCGTCCGATCCTGGCCAATGACCCGCACAGGGACCACGGACTGCCCTCCCTGCGCTACGTGGCCCACCTCGAAGCGCCTGGCCTGTCGGTGATCGGGGCCGGGGAACCTGCCCTGCCCGGCGTTTCCATCGGCCATAACCAAACCATCGCCTTCGGCTTGACCATCTTCTATGCCGACCAGGAAGACCTCTACGTCTACGAAACCTCCCCCGACGATCCAGACCTGTATCGCTACAGAGGCGGGTGGGCCCGGATGCAGACCGTCCGCCAGACCATCGAGGTGCGGGGCGGACCCGCGCGGGAGGTCGATCTGCGGTTCACCCGGCACGGCCCCGTCATCCATACCGAGTCCGGCAGCCTCAGGGCCTTCGCCCTGAGGTCGGTCTGGGCCGAGCCGGGTGCCAGCGCCTATTTCGGCTCGCTGGGCTACATGAACGCCAGGTCCTGGCCCGCCTTCAAGGCCGCCCTGGCGAACTGGGGAACGCCCAGCGAAAACCAGGTCTATGCCGACGTCGGGGGGCGAATCGGCTGGGTAGCCGCCGGCCGGGTCCCGGCGCGGTCAAACTGGGACGGGCTCCTCCCGGTTCCGGGGGACGGACGCTACGAGTGGAAGGGGTTCCTGTCCCAGGCCGAACTACCGTCGAAACTGAACCCGCCGGAGGGCTACATCGCCACCGCCAATGCGATGAACCTGCCGCCCGGTTATCCCGTCGCCGAGCGGAAGGTCGGGTTCGAGTGGTCGAACCCCTCGCGCCTTCTGAGGATCAACGAGGTCCTGGGATCCGGCCGCCCCCTGGGCCTTGCCGACTCCATGGCCCTGCAGATGGACCCCACGGACATCTCCTCACGCCGGCTGATCCGGCTCCTGGCACCCCTCTCTTCCACGGACCCCCTGACCTCCAGCGCCCTGGACCTGCTGCGCGGGTGGGACGGCACGGCCCGGACGAACAGCGCCGCGGCCGCGGTCTACCTGATCTGGACGGGCAAGCACCTCGGGCCTGCTGTGGTGGGCAGGGCGGCCCCGTCCCAGGTGAGGGAGATGATCGGCGGCGGCGACCTGGCCGCAGTGATGGACCTGCTGGAGAGCCCCGGTGACGCGCTCGGCCCTGATCCCGAGGCCGCGCGGCGGGCGCTTCTGCTTGAGAGCCTGGGCGCAGCGACCCGGGAGGCCCGGGACCGGATGGGACCTGATCCCTCGACCTGGGCCTGGGGCCGGCTTCACCAGGCGGCCTTCACGCACGTGCTCGCACCCCTGGCGACGGGCGCCGACCGCGAAGGCCTCAGCGTGGGCCCGGAGCCCATGGCCGGAACCTCCCTTTCCCCCCTTGCGGCCACCTGGCGACCTGGTGACTTCCGGGTCACGGCCGGGGCGTCCTTCCGAATGGTGCTGGACGTCGGCGCCTGGGACGAGAGCCAATTCATCAATACGCCCGGCCAGTCGGGAGACGTTGACAGTCCCCACGCCCGCGACCTCTTCCAGACTTGGGTCAAGGGCGGATACGCGCCCCTGCTCTACAGCCGCAAGGCGGTGGAGGCGGCGACGGAGACGTTGATCCGGCTGACGCCCGACGGTTGAAGCGTCCATGCCATTGACAACCTCGGCCGGGGCCGCGAGAACCCGCGCCGGTAGCGACCAGAGCCCGGAGGCCGAGACGCGCAATGACCTACATCGTCATGGACTCGTGCATTAAATGTAAGTTCATGGACTGCGTGGAGGTGTGTCCGGTCGACTGCTTCTATGAGGGCGAGAACTTCCTGGTTATCAACCCCGACGAGTGCATCGACTGCGGCGTCTGCGAACCGGAATGCCCGGTCGACGCCATCAAGCCGGACACGGAGGACACCCCCGACGGCAAGTGGCTGCGGATCAATACGGATTACGCCAAGGTCTGGCCGAACATCACCCTGAAGGGCGAACCGCCGGAGAACGCAGCGGACTTCGAGCGCGAGACCGAAAAGTTCGAGAAGTACTTCAGCGAGAAGCCCGGCAAGGGTTCCTGAGCCCCCTGGGGGCGCAAGCCTTTCATCGATCTCAGTTTTATGATAGTTCCAGTCTGGTTCCGGGGGAGGCGTCCGCCGGGATGTCGTGTCCACAAGTCGCCGTTCGCCGTCGACCTGCGCCCATGGAGGGCGAGGGGTGTCCTAGACTGAAGTCATTGGAAACCGTCAGCTTCCAGACTCGCATGTTTCGCGGGACAGGAGACTTTTTCCGAAATTGTGGGACGCGGGCACGTCAGTACGCCAAGTGTTTGAAGGGATCAGAGAATGAGCAAGGACGATCTTCAGTTCTCAGTGGGCGATCACGTGGTCTATCCCGCGCATGGCGTGGGTCGGGTCCAGGGGATCGAGACCCAGGAAGTCGCAGGCTATTCCCTTGAGGTCTATGTCATCACCTTCGACCATGAAAAGATGACCCTTCGGGTTCCTACCGCCAAGGCCAAGGTGTCCGGCCTGCGGTCGCTCGCAGAAGGCAATGTGGTCAGCCAGGCCCTCACCACGCTGAAGGGCCGGGCCCGCGTCAAGCGCACCATGTGGTCGCGCCGCGCCCAGGAATATGAAGCCAAGATCAATTCTGGCGACCTGATCTCGATCGCCGAGGTCGTGCGCGACCTGCACCGTGCCGAGAACCAGCCCGAACAGTCCTACTCGGAGCGCCAGCTTTACGAATCCGCTATCGACCGCATGGCCCGGGAGGTCGCTGCCATCGAAAGCATTGACCGGGACGCCGCCATCGGCATCCTCACCAAGAGCCTCACCAAGGTGGTTATGACCGTATGAGACCCATAACCTAGCGGCGCAATCGTATAACTTCATACAGTCTATCGACCGCTGTAGGTCTACGGCAATCGGGTCGCCTGCCCCGCTGAATCTTTTCGAACAGACCGGAGAAAACGATGAAATTGCTTCGCGCAGCCCTGCCAGCCCTGTCCGTGATCCTGGCGGCCGGCGCCGCCCAGGCGGCTGACGACTGGGAGTTTTCTGTCTCCCCCTTCGTTTGGGGGCCGGGGCTCGTCGGCGACAGCCAGGTCCCGCCTGACGGGCCCTCGGCGGACATCGACATCACCTTCAAGGACATACTTAGCCACATTACCGGTGCCTTCATGGGTACAGCCGAAGCCCGCTATGGACGTTTCGGGGTCCTCGGCGACGTCGCGTTTGTGAAGTTCACCGTCAAGCCAGACGTGGAACTAGGTGGAACTCCCGTGATCAGCAGCAAGGTTGCCGTCTCGACGAACGCGGCGACCATCGCCGGCTTTGGTCGCGTCTACGAGTCCGACCGCGGATCCATCGACCTCCTTGCGGGGGCCCGTTACAGCGACTTCAAGCTTAAGGCGGGCATCAGCCAGCCAGGGCAGCCGGGGAAAACCTCCGAGAACGAGATCAACAACTGGCAGCCCATGATCGGCATCCGTGGCGATGTCCGGTCCGGTGAGCACTGGACCCTGGCGGCCTACGGCGACTATGCGGGCCTTGGGGACGGAAACCTGAAGACCTGGCAGGCCCAGGCCACCGCCAGCTATGGCTTCAATGACTCCTCAAGCCTGTACGGCGGGGTCCGGGTCTACAATCTCGAAGTTCGCGGCCGAAGGGTGGACTCTAACCTGACCATGGCCGGCCCGATCTTCGGATACCGCTACACCTTCTGATCCGGCGGGGCTTCAGCCCGCCGCCTTGTCGCCGGTCCGGTAATCGCCAAAGGCGGAGTCCCGGGTGTTAAGCGCCTGGGTCACGCCCTGCCTCAGCTCCGCCATATAGGTGCGGCTGGCGGGGGTGTGCCAACCGAGGGCGTGCAGGTCGGTCCCGGCCCGGATGCCGGCACGCATGCCCATGGCCTCCATCTGCCGGTGGACAAGGCGCTTGTTCAGTTGGGCGAGCTCCGGGTCGACCCTGGCGATGCGCTGGGCCATGGCCAGGACCTCGCCTTCGAGGTCATCAGCCTTGAAGGCCCGGTTGGCAAAGCCGAGGCGAACGGCCTCGAGCCCGTCGAAGGCGTCGCCGGTGAGCATGAGCTCCATGGCGGCCCGCATGCCGACGATCCAGGCATGGTACTGGTTATCCGGCGGACTCATGGTGCGGACGGCGGGATAGCCGATCTTCGCATCCTCGGCCACGTAGACGAGGTCGCAGGCGACGGCCAGTTCGGACCCGCCCGCAAGGCACCAGCCATGCACCTGGGCGATGATGGGCTTGGCCATGTCCCACATGCGGAAACAGCCCTCGACCACATGACGCGCCCACTGGCCCTGGCCGCCGGCGGTGTGGAAAGGCAGGGCCCCGACCCCGGCGAGGTCATAGCCGGAGGAAAAGCAGGGACCCGCGCCGCGCAGGATGATCACCCGCACCTCCGGATCCCGGTCGGCGGCTTCCAGGGCGGCGAAGAGCTCGCCGCGCAGGGCGTTGGAAAGGGCGTTGCGCTTCTCGGGCCTGTTCAGGGTCAGGCGACGGACATGGGGGGCCGGTTCGTCGGCCAAGATCAGGGTTGGGTCGCTCATTTGGGGTCCTCCCGCTTTCGACCGAGCCTGTTCCCTTCAGACGGAACGTCTGAAGGGAACAGGCTCTAAGCAAAAAAGTTAGATCCTGTTTGGATCCGATAACCGGTTCCCACTTATCGGAACAGAATCTAGCCTAGGCGGCAGACACCCATCCCCACAAGCGCCAGTGATTAACGCCGGGTCCGGCTTGACGCCGGAAGGCGCGGCCCTGCTAATCACCCGCAACAAGAGGAGACACAGGATGAAACTCTACAATTCGGTTGGGCCCAACCCGCACGTGGTTCGCATGTTCATCGCCGAGAAGGGCATGGACGTCCCGAGGCAGGAGGTCGATCTCATGGGCGGCGAGAACCGCCGGCCGCCCTTCAACTCGACGGTCAATGTATCCGGCCAGCTGCCGGCGCTTGAGCTGGACAACGGCCAGACAATCTCCGAGATCACGGCGATCTGCGAGTACCTCGAGGAGGTGGGCAAGGGCCCCGCCCTGATCGGATCCACCCCGGAGGAACGCGCCGAAACCCGCATGTGGGTTCGCCGGATCGACCTCAATATCTGCGAGCCCATGGCCAACGGTTTCCGCGCCGCAGAGGGCCGGGCCCTGTTCGCCAACCGGATCAAGCTGGTCGGCGCGGACGGCGCAAAGGAACTCAAGGACATCGCCCGCGACCGGCTGATCTGGCTGGACGGCCTGCTGGCCGGGCGCACCTGGGTGGCAGGCGACCGCTTCACCCTCGCGGACATCCTGCTGTTCGCCTTCCTCGCCTTTGGGGCTCAGGTTGGCCAGCCCATTCCGGGCGAGGCTGGCAACGTCCTCGCCTGGTTCGAGCGCACCAAGGCCCGGCCCAGCGCCGCGGCCTGAGGCCGGTCAGTCGGCCCCTCCCGCGGCTGATGCCGCGGTGAGGGTCGCCGGCGGACCGCGGTCCAGCTCCTCCCGGAGGCGGTCGCGGTCCAGGTCGCCTTCCCACCTGGCGATCACGAGGGTGGCGACGCCATTGCCCACCAGGTTGGTGAGGGCCCGGCACTCGCTCATGAAGCGGTCGACCCCCACCAGCAGGGCAAGGCCGGCGATCGGGATATCCGGGATCACCGCCAGGGTCGCCGCCAGGGTGATGAACCCCGCCCCCGTCACCCCGCTCGCCCCCTTCGAGGTCAGCATGGCCACTCCCAGCAGGGTCAACTCCTGGCCCAGGGTGATGGGAATATTCATCGCCTGGGCGAGGAACAGCGTGGCCAGGGTCATGTAGATGTTGGTGCCGTCGAGATTGAAGCTGTAGCCCGTCGGGATGACGAGGCCCGTTGTCGTCTTGCCCGCACCCAGATTCTGGAGCTTCTGCATCATCTGCGGCAGGACCGACTCCGAAGACGAGGTCCCCAGTACGATCAGCAGCTCCTCGCGGATGTAGCGCAGGAACTTCAGGATCGAGAAGCCAGCCAGGGCGGCGATAATGCCCAGGACCACCAGTACGAAGATGAGGGAAGTTGCATAGAAGGTCGCCACGAGGGCGCCCAGCTTGACCAGGGCCGCGAGGCCGAACTTGCCGATGGTGAAACCCATGGCCCCGAAGGCGCCGATGGGGGCGAATTTCACCACCACCTGGATGATCCCGAAGAAGAGGTGGGAGATGGAGTCGAAGACATCAGCGGCCTGCCGGCCAAAGTCGCCCAGCCGGGTGCAGGCGATCCCGGTCAGGATGGCGATCAGCAGGACCTGGAGGAGGTTGCCCTCGGCGAAGGCGCCGAAGAAGGCCTCGGGGATCACCGCCAGGAGGGACTCCGAAAGGGTCGCCCCGTGCGAAGCCTTCTCCAAATAGCCGGCGGCAATCGTCGGATCGAGGGCGGCGGGATCAACGTTGAAACCGGCCCCCGGCTTCACAAGGCGCCCGACGACCAGGCCGACAACGAGGGCCAGGGTTGAGACCACCTCGAAGTAGACCAGGGTCCGCAGGCCCAGCCGGCCAAAGGTCTTCATGTCGCTCATGCGGGCGATGCCCGCGGCGACCGTGCAGAAGATCACCGGTGCGATGACCATCTTGATCAGCCGGACGAAGGCGTCCCCGAGGGGCTTGAGGGCCACGCCGGTCTCTGGCCAGACATAGCCGACGAGGATGCCCAGGGCGATGCCCGCCAGGACCTGGACATAGAGAAGGCGGAAACTCCGAAGAAGCATCATGGACGGGCTAAACTCCGGGGGCTCCAAGCCCTTCAACGGGGCTGGCGGGATACTGGTGCGGGCGGTCGGGGTCGAACCGACACTCCTTTCGGAACCGGATTTTGAGTCCGGCGCGTCTGCCAATTCCGCCACGCCCGCATCTGGGTTGAGGTGATATCCCCTCGCCGGGAGGCCTGCATCCGTTTTCTGACGGGCTTGCGTATTGCGCCGACTGGGGCCAGATGAAAACCATTCGCAGTTCTTTGCCGCCGGAGCCTCCCCCGCATGTCCAGTGACGCCCTCAGGGCGGCTCCGGAATCCGCCGTCAGGCTCGGAGATATGCAGCCGGGCTTCTGCGGGGTCATCGTGGCGGTTCGCCGTCCCTTGGGCGCGGCGCCGGGCGCGACGGATCCCGAGGAGCTGGAACTTCGCCTGCTGGAATTCGGCTTTGTGGAGGGTGCCCGGGTTGAGGTCCTGCACGAGGGGCCGATCGGCGGGGATCCGATCGCCGTCCGGGTCGACGACATGCGTGTGGCCCTGCGCCGGAGCGAGGCCATGAACGTGATTCTCGCCGAGGCTTCGGCGTGAACCTGTCCACCATCCCGACGGTCGCGCTGGTCGGCAATCCGAACTGCGGCAAGACCGCCCTGTTCAACGCCCTCACCGGCAGTCGCCAGAAGGTCGCCAACTATGCGGGGGTGACCGTCGAGAAGAAGGAAGGCCTGGCGGAACTGCCTGACGGCCGTCGTCTGCGGATCGTGGACCTGCCGGGCACCTATTCCCTGAGGGCGCGGTCGCCAGACGAGGCGGTCACCCGGGACGCCGTCCTGGGACGACTGCCCGGTGAACCGGCGCCGGACGTCATCCTCTGCGTCGCCGACGCCACCAATCTGGGGTTGGTCCTCAGGCTCGCCCTCGAGCTCAAGACGACGGGGCGGCCCGTGGTCTTCGTGCTCAACATGATCGATATCGCCGAGCGACAGGGCATAGAGATCGACGTCGATGCCCTGTCCAGGGCGCTTGGAGCCCCGGTGAAGGCCACAGTCGCCACGCGCCGGCGGGGCTTGGACACCCTCCTCGAGATCGCCGCCGCACAGGCGGAAGGCGCATCCGACCTGGGTCCTGATCTGTGGCGCGAGCCTTCGGCGGCGGATGTCCGCAATGGGCATCGCGCGGCCCGGGACCTCATGCGCAACACCGTGAGGCCGCCAAGCCGCCCCGATACCCTGACCGGACGGCTAGACGGGATTCTGCTCCATCCCGCCGCGGGCCTAGTGATCCTGCTCGGCCTGCTGTTCCTGATGTTCCAGGCGGTCTTCGCTTGGGCGGCCCCGTTGCAGGACCTCACCGAAGCGGGGTTCGCGGCCCTTGGCGCGGCGGCGACCGCCGGACTTCCAACCGGATGGATGCAGGGTCTTGTCGTCGACGGACTGATCGCCGGCGTTGGCTCCGTCCTGGTCTTCCTGCCCCAGATCCTGCTCCTCTTCGTATTCATCCTGCTGCTTGAGGATTCCGGCTACATGGCCCGGGCCGCCTTCCTGATGGACCGGATCATGGGCGGTGCCGGACTGCATGGACGGGCCTTCATCCCCCTGCTCTCGAGCTTCGCCTGCGCGGTGCCGGGCATCATGTCGACGCGGGTGATCGACAACCGGCGGGACCGTCTGACCACCATCCTCACGGCACCGCTGATGACCTGTTCGGCGCGGATTCCCGTCTACACCCTGATCATCGGTGCCCTGATCCCGGAACGGACGGTCGGAGGCGTCCTCAGCCTGCAGGGGCTGGTGATGTTCGGTCTCTACGCCGCCGGCATCCTGTCTGCACTGGCCGTGGCCTTCGTGATCCGCAAGGTGTTGTGGCGGGGCGGCAGCGAGCCCTTCATGATGCAGCTGCCCGACTACAAGATCCCTGACCCGGTCAATCTCCTCAGGAACCTCGGCCAGAAGGCCTGGGCCTTCATCAGCCGGGCCGGACGCATCATCCTGCCCCTGATGGTACTCGTCTGGGCGCTCTCCACCTGGCCGTCAGCTCCGGAAGGCGCTGAAGGGCCTGCCATAGCCTACAGCGCCGCAGGGCGGATAGGCCATTGGCTGGAGCCCATCTTCGCCCCCATCGGTTTCAGCTGGGAAATGGTGGTCGCCCTGATCCCCGGCATGGCCGCACGTGAGGTGGCGGTCGCCGCCCTGGGCGCCATCTATGCGGTGGGGGGCGCGGAGGGCGACCTCGCAGGGGTCCTGTCCCGGCAGTGGCCATTGGCCTCGGGGCTGGCCTTCCTGGCCTGGTATGTCTTTGCACCCCAGTGTGTGGCGACCCTGGCTGTCGTCCGGCGCGAGACCGGGGGATGGGTCTGGCCGGGGATCATGTTCGCCTACATGCTGGCCCTCGCCTACCTTGCCGCCTTCATCGTCTACCGTGTCGCCGCAGCCTTCGGGCTGAGCTGAGGAGCCAGGGAATGTTGCGACGCCTCTATGCTCGTGTCCTGTCCCTCGCCGGCTCCCCCAAGGCGCCCTGGGCCCTGGCCGCGGTATCCTTCGCCGAGAGTTCATTCTTTCCGATTCCACCGGACGTCATGCTGGCCCCCATGGTCCTGGCCCGGCGGGAACGCGCCTTCGTCTATGCGGGTATCTGCACGGCCGCTTCTGTCGCAGGAGGCGTCCTGGGCTATGCGATCGGCTATTTCCTGGAACCCCTGGGCCTGGCCCTTCTCAAGCTTATGGGACATGCCGAAGGGCGCGAGGCCTTCCAGGCCTGGTTCTCGGAATGGGGGTTGGCGGTCATCCTGATCAAGGGCCTCACGCCGGTTCCCTACAAGCTGGTCACCATCGCCTCAGGGCTGGCGCAATTCTCCTTCTTCACCTTCCTGTGGGCCTCGGTGGTGACCCGTGGCGCCCGCTTCTTCCTCACGGCAGCCATCCTCAAGTACTACGGACCGGCCCTCCTGGCCGAGTTCGAGCGGCGCATGACGCTTTACGTCCTGGCGGGCGGAGGCCTGCTGGCGGCGGCCGTCATCGCCTGGAAGGTCCTGGCGTGAGCCCCCTTGGAGCCGCGCGGATTTCGGGAGATAAGCGGGGCATGGCGATATTTTCCCAAGGGGCGGCACAGATGCTCCGCGACCACCTTCCAGCGTCCTGGCCAGCCCTCGCCCTGGCCGCCTGCGCAGCCATGCTCGCGACCGCCCACGCCTTCGAACGGTTTGGCGGCTACGCTCCCTGCCTTCTCTGCCTGAAGCAGAGGGAGGTCTACTGGGTCGCCGGCGGGCTCGCCCTGATTGGCCTCCTGACCGCGGGGACTTCCCACGGACGCCGGCTGAGGCCTCGGGGCGCGCTCGCTCTGGGCGGGATCTTCCTTTTCGGAACCGGACTCGCCGCCTATCACGCCGGAGTGGAATGGAAATGGTGGCCTGGCCCTGGAGCCTGCGCTGGCGCAGGGGGATCAGTCTCCGGCCTCGACATGTCCGGCCTGCTGGACGGCACCCTAAGGGTCAGGCCGCCCGCCTGCGACGAGGCGGCCTGGAGGCTGCTCGGCCTTTCCATGGCCGGCTGGAACGCCTTCATGTCCCTCGCCTTGGCCGCGGCAGGACTTCTGGCCTGGCGGCTGGACGGAGAAGGGCAATGAACCGTCCCCCGCTTCGACCCGGTGCCGGAGCCGGCGCAGCCCGGCTCGCGGAAATCCTGCGGGTGGACCACGCCGGAGAGCTGGGAGCCGTCCACATCTATCGCGGCCAGAGGGCCGTGCTTGGCCAGGCGCCCGGCAGGGAGAGGATCGCCGGTCAGCTTGAGGAGATGGAGGGGCACGAGGCGCGCCACCTGGCCCGCTTTGAAAGCCTGCTCTCCGAGCGCCGCGTGCGGCCGACCCTGATGACTCCCCTCTGGCGCCTTGCCGGCTTCGCCCTCGGCGCGGGAACGGCCCTGATGGGCGAGAAGGCAGTCCACGCCTGCACCGTGGCTGTGGAGACTGTGATTGGCGAGCATTACGCCGCACAGGTCGAGGAGCTTTCGATCCGCGAGCCGGAGCTTGCGAAGGAGCTTTCGGGCTTCCGGGATGAGGAACTGGCCCATCGCGAACTCGCCATCGAGGAGGGTGCCCGGGAAGCCACGGCCTATCCCGTCCTCGCCGCAGTGATCCGAATGGGATGCCGGACGGCGATCCGCATCAGCGAGAAGATCTAGTTCCCTATTTGGCCCTCGTCGCTGGCCCAACGCATTCCCCGCCCGGATTTCAAGGCTCCAGTTCCGCGTCCCAGTACAGATAGTCCATCCAGGACTGGTGCAGGTAGTTGGGCGGAAACCGCCGCCCGCCCTCCTGGAGCTCCCAGGCCTTGGGCGGGGCAGGAGGCCGCAGGAGGACCATCCTGGCTTCAGCGGGCGTCCGTCCGCCCTTGGCCAGGTTGCATCGCGAACAGGCCGTGGCGATGTTGCACCAGCTCGTCCGGCCGCCCCGGGACCTGGGGATCACGTGGTCAAAGGTCAGGTCCTCCCGGCGTCCGCAGTACAGACAGGCGAAACCGTCCCGAAGAAAGACGTTGAAGCGGGTGAAGGCGGGGGTGCGATCCTGCGGAACATAGTCCCTGAGGGACACGACCGACGGCAGCTTCATGGCGAAGCTCGGGGACCGGACCTCCCGGTCATAGGTGGAGAGCACATCGACGCGGTCGAGGAACACAGCCTTGACAACATCCTGCCAGGCCCAGAGCGACAGGGGGTAGTAGCTGAGGGGCCTGAAATCGGCGTTCAGGACGAGCGCCGGGCAACCCGACGGCGGATGCTCAAGCACCTGCACGGCCAGACACTCCCTTGACTGGAGCCCATCGGATTCTCGCTACAGGCCTGTTGAAGTCCCGCCTCCATCAGCTCGAGCCCCACTTTCATCTGATCTGGAGGCGATTCTTCCCTCAATAACCAGTGACAGTTTGGCGAAAAAAGGAGCCCCGAAGGGGGCCCCAAGGGGGACGAGGCTGGGGAGAGCCTGGGATCAGGGAAGGAAGAGCATGACGTTTCCCACCGCAGCCACCAGGCCCAGTGTGAGCAGGAACGCGGGCGCGATACGGTCGGCGAAGGTCTCGAAAACTGCGGCGAAACGGAGAGGGGAGAACATTTGGACACACCTTGAGTTGGAGACCCCGGGGGAGCGAGGAAATTGATTTGAACACCGATAAGATACGGCGTATCTAAACAATGTAAAGTTATAATTTGGACAGGTTCGGTTCCGCCTCAAAAGCGGGGTGACGAGACAAAAAGGGGGACCGCAAAGCCCCCCTCTTAGACCACCGAAGCGATCCGGCCTCAGCCGATCAGGAGATCCACGGAAGCCACCGTGACGGCCAGGCTAAGAGCCAGGAGGAAGGCCGGGGTCAACCGGTCAATGAGACGTTCGATATCCACGAGAGACATGACACACACCTTGAAGTTAGCGCCCCTTAAGCTTGGGGCTATTTTATGCAGCTTGGGGCGGTTTTATGCTGCAACTGCGAAATGGTGCTTATCTGATCGTTGTCAAGATTGGCTTGCCCCAACTTTTGATCCCCATTACTGCTATTTAATGAAATCCGCCCGCGTTGCCGAGCCTCGCCCCTACCATCACGGTGACCTGCGCCGAGCCCTTGTTGAGGCCGGGCGGCGGCTGCTGGAGGCCGAGAACGGCTCCGACATCTCCCTGAGGGCGGTGGCGCGGGAAGCCGGCGTCAGTCCGGCCGCGCCCTATCACCACTTTCGCGACAAGAGCGAACTCCTCGACGCCCTCGCCATGGAGGGCTGGGGCCGACTCGCGGACCAGATGCGCGCGGACCTGGCCCCGACGGAACCGGGGCAGGACCGGCTCGTAGCCCTGGGTATAGCCTATGTCCGGTTTTCGCGTGAGAACCCGGCCATCTACCGTGTCATGTTCGACTGCAGCCAGAACCATGAGGCCATGCCCTCCAAGCTTCGCGAGGAAGGGGCCTATCGCCTGGTCCGCGACGCCCTGATCGAGTCCGGGCTCGACCCCTCCGACGAGATGGGACTGGAACTCGCCAGCACCGCCGTCTGGTGCGCCGCCCACGGGGTGGCGGAAATGGTCGGATTCCGGGAGTTTTCACCGCTGAAGGCGCACCTGGGCGGCGAGGAGGCCTTCCTGCGGGCCTTGCTGAGCCGGCTCACGCTGTTCACTGCGGAGCGGGAGAGCCCTGCGGGGTGAGCCCGCCGGTCTTCAGGTTTGCCCCGTCGCCGACCGGCCGCCTTCACAGGGGGCATGCCTATTCCGCCCTGACGGCGTGGCGTGCGGCGCAGGCAGCGGAGGGGCGATTTCGCCTCAGGATCGAGGACATCGACCGGACCCGGAGCCGTCCGGAATTCGAGCGCGCCATCCTTGAGGACCTGGTCTGGCTGGGGATCGACTGGGAGCCGCCCCGCCTCCTTCAGTCGAATCGCGGGCCAGCCTACGGCGAAGCCCTGGACCGTCTTGCAGCGCAGGGTCTCATCTACCGATGCTTCCGGACGCGCAGGGAGGTGGCAGAAACCATGACCCAGGCGCCCCATGGGCCCGAACCCGCCTACTTCGGCGAACGCCTTGCCGGGGCCGAGGAAAGCCGACGCCTCGGCGACAGCGAACCCTTCGCCTGGCGACTGGATATCCGGGAGGCCAGTCGGCTCGCGGGTCAGCTCGCCTTTACCGAGTCCGGGTCCGGGCCCGGAGGTGAGCAGGGCCGCATCCCGGTGGACCCTGCCTTGACGGGGGATATCGTCCTGGCGCGCAAGGACATCGGCGTCGCTTACCATCTGGCAGTTGTCGTGGATGACGCCTTCCAGGAAGTGACCCACGTCGTGAGGGGCTGCGACCTGTTCGCGGCCACGCCGGTCCAGAGGCTCCTCCAGTGCCTACTCGGCCTTCCCGAGCCGATTTACCGGCATCATCGCCTGCTGGTCGGGCCCGACGGAAAGCGCTACGCCAAGCGGAATCGGTCGGAGACCCTCCAGGCCATCCGGGAACGGGGCGTCCCGGCCCAGCAACTGATTGCGGAGCTGGAACTTGACTGACGCCGCAGAGGCCGGAGCCGCGGAACGCCGGACTGCGCTGATCGTGCTGCTGGCTGGCGCCTGCATCATCGGCCTAGCCCCGATCCTCGTGCGTCTGGCGGACTCAGGACCGGCGGCGATCGGCTTCTGGCGGATGGCCTTCGCCCTCCCCCTGCTGTTTCTGTTGGCCCAGCGGGAGAGCGGCGGCGTCGGTCGCGCCGGACCCGTCCTGCTCCTGGCGGGGGGAGCCTTCGCCCTGGACCTGGCCTTCTGGCACTACGGCATCGCCCTGACTTCAGTGGCCAAGGCCACCATCCTGTCCAACCTCACCCCCGTAATCGTGACCGGCGTCGCCTGGCTGGTCTTCCGCGAGCGGATCCGGCCCTTATTCCTGGCGGCGGTGGTGCTGGCGGTCGGCGGCGCCTGCATCATGACCCTGGCCCGTGACCCCGGCCTTCCCGGAGCCAACCCTGCCCTGGGCGATGCCTATTCTGCCATGACCGCGGTCTGGTACGCCCTGTACTTCCTGGCTGTGCAGAGGGCGCGGCAGACACGGGGCGCGGCCCAGGTCATGTTCTGGTCAAGCCTCACGGCGGCCCCCCTCCTTGCCGCCGCCTCGGGGCTGCTCGGCGAAAGCTTCATGCCGGCGACGCCCGGTGGCTGGGCGGCCTGCATTGCCCTTGGCGTCATGCACGTGACAGGACAGGGATCCATCGCCTGGGCTCTTGGCCGCCTGCCCGCCTCGGTCACGTCAGTTGTGGTGCTTGTCCAGCCGGTGGTGGCGGCGATCCTGGGCTGGGTCCTGTTCGGCGAGGTCTTCGGCCCCGGCCAAATGCTGGGCGGTGCCATCGCCCTGGTGGGCGTCGTCCTTGCCCAGAGGGCTGCACGACCCGCTGATCAGCCGGGCTGAAGGTCCCAGGCCCGCCGGGCTTCCTCGATATCGGCCAGGAGGTCTTCAAAAGCGGTCCAGTCATCCCGCCGGGCGATGTCTTCCCATACCGCCTCGATCTGGTCTACGAGTAGCTCCACCGGCTCGGCGCGGCTGAACATGGGGTGACTAAGCCGGTCGGACCGGTCCGGGGTGGCCCCCTCGACCTCCCGCCGGAAGTCCGCGAACCCCTCGCCACGATACAGGTCACCGCGGACCCCGGAGAGGGCCCGGCCGGCGTCGCCGCAGAACCAGTCGAAGAAAAAGGGCTCCCAACGCAGTTCAGGCCCGGCTGAAGCCAGGGCTCGGAAGGCAGCCCCCACAAGCCGGGCATCGGCTTCGGGGTCCCCAGGGGACAGGCCCAGCCGACAGAGCATGGCCGCGGTCAGGCCCGCCCGGTAGCGATCACCGAACCCGTTCAGGACGTCGATCAGGTCGGCTTCCGGCGCTCCGGCCCCGGCGAGAGCGCCAGCCAGCTGCTGGAGGTTCCAGAACACCGCCTCGGGCTGGCGACCGAAGCTGTAGAGCCCGGAGTGGTCAAAGTAGGCGGCGACAAAGTTCGGGTCGTTGTGAGGCAGGAACCTGTAGGGACCGTAGTCGAAGCTCTCGCCGGTGACGTTCATGTTGTCGGTGTTCAGGACACCGTGGACAAAGCCGGCGGCCATCCAGGCGCCCGTCAGGCGCGCCGCCCCGGCGCAGGATTCCTCCAGAAGGGCCACGCCCGGATCGGCCACGCCGACCCTGTCAGGGAAGTAGTGCTCGAGGGTGTAAGCGGTGAGCCGCTGGACGAGCTCTGGCCTGCCCAGGGCGGCGGGTCGCTGGAAGGTCCCGAACCGGATGTGGCTATGGCTCAGCCGGACCAGGACCGCGGACCGGGTCGGGCTGGGTTCGTCCTGGCGGACAAGGGAGTCCCCGGTCTCCACCAGGGACAGGGCCCGCGAGGTGGGAACCCCCAGGGCCTCCAGCATGGCCGCGGCGAGGACCTCGCGCACGCCGCCCTTCAGGGTGAGCCTGCCGTCACCGCTTCGGGACCAGGGCGTGACGCCGGACCCCTTGGTCCCGAGATCGAGCAGTCGGCCCGATCCGACCTCGCGCAACTGGGCGAAGGTGAAGCCCCGACCGTCACCAAGGTCAGGGTTGTAAACCCGGAACTGGTGGCCGTGGTACCTTTGCGCCAGTGGCGGATCCAGGTTGCCGGGAAGTGGCGAAAACCGTGCGAAGTGGCGCGTCCACTCGTCATCGGTCAGGTCCGAAAGCCCCATTGTCCCTGCTGCACGGTCGTTCCGGAACCGCAGACGGGCCATCGGGAAGTCCGCGGCCCGGACCGGATCGGCGAAGTCCACGCCCAGGGTCTGGAGACGGGGATCGGCCCGGTAGTCGGAAGAGAATGGCATCCGGCCGACATGGCCGCCGGGGCGCGCAGACGCAAGCCCTGATCCTTGCCAATCCCCGTCGGCGTGATATCCGATGCATATGGCCCGTAAGACCACCCTCGAATTCCTCAGGACCGAAGCTGGCTCAGGCGTCGTCCTGGCCCTGGCCGCCACCTTGGCGATCGTTCTCGCCAACTCGCCCTGGGCGGCAAACTATTTCAGCCTGATCAAGCATCCCCTCACCTTCCAGGCGGGGGACATCGAAGTCACCAAGCCCGTCCTGAAGTGGATCAAGGATGGCCTGATGACGATCTTCTTCTTCGTCGTGGGGCTGGAGATCAAATACGAGGTCATGCGCGGGGAATTGTCCAATCCCCGGAAGCTCGCCCTTCCTGTCCTGGGCGCCCTGGGCGGCATGGTGGCACCGGCGGTGATCTACCTGGCCCTCAACGGGGGTCCGGGCGGGGCGGTGGAAGGCTGGCCCGTGCCGGTAGCGACCGATATCGCCTTCGCCCTGGCGGCCCTCGCGATAGCCGGGCCCCGCCTCCCGCTCTCACTCCGAACCTTCCTCCTGACCCTGGCGATTGCCGATGACCTCGGTGCCGTGGTCCTGATCGCGACCCTCTTCACCGACCATATCGATCTGATGGCCCTGGCGGGTGCAGGCGTGATGCTGGCGCTGATGGTACTGGCAGCCCGGTGGCAACGGGCGCCCTACGCCGTCTTTGCGATCCTGACCTTCGCGGTCTGGGCCTTCACCCTGGAGAGTGGCGTCAATCCCTCCATCGCCGGGGTCGTGGCGGCGATGGCGATTCCGATCGATCCCCGCAGGCCGGGAGAGACGGGCATGCTGAAGACCATGATGCAGTCCCTGCACCCTTACGTCGCCTATGGCGTCATGCCGATCTTCGCCTTTGCCGCGGCAGGCTTCTCCTTTTCCGAGCTGTCTGCCGAGAACCTGTTCAGCCCGGTCGCCCTGGGCGTCGCGGCCGGGCTCTTCGTTGGCAAGCAGATCGGCGTCTTCGGCGCGTCCTTTGTGGCGATCCGCCTGGGCCTGGCGCGCAGGCCCACGGATACCTCCTGGCTGGAGGTCTACGGCTGCGCCCTCCTGTGTGGGGTCGGATTCACCATGAGCCTGTTCATCGGTGCCCTGGCCTTTGACGCGGGCGATCCCGCGGCCCAGAGCGCCGTGCGCCTGGGCGTGATCGGCGGCTCGATCCTGTCAGCGGCCCTTGGAATGGCGGCGCTCGCCTGGAGTCAGGCGGGGCGGGACCGCACGGGAACGGCCGTGGATCCCGGGCCATCCACCCATCACTGATCCGGTCGCCCGGCCCAGCCGGGGTCAGGCGAAGGCGGCCTTCATGGCCTCGGCCGCCTCACGTGCGGCAGGCTCCACCGCCGGCGAGACATCGCCCATGACGTAGAAGTCGTGCAGCAGGTCCGGATAGTGGACATGCCGGACCGGCACGCCTGCCGCCTCCAGCCGCCGGGCGTAGTCGCGGCCTTCGTCCTGCAAGGGATCATAGCCGGCCGTGACGACATAGGCGGCAGGCGTCGCCGAGACGTCCACGCTGGAGCCCAGGATCACCCGGTCGATCTGCGGATGGCCATCGGCGGCCAGGCACTTCACGAACCAGTCGATCGCCGCCCGGGTGAGCAGGGGCCCATCCAGACGGCGACGGGACTCGGTCTCCACCTCAGGGCAGATGTAGGGATAGAGCAGCATCTGGAAGACCAGGCGGCGCTTCAGGTCCGCCTTCAGGTCGATGGCGACGGAAGCGGCGAGATTGCCGCCCGCCGAGCAGCCGCCCACACCGATCCGGGCGGGGTCGAAGCCGATCGCTGCAGCATGGTCGAAGGCCCACCGGGTTGCCGCCAGGCAATCGTCATGGCTCGCGGGAAAGGGGTTCTCAGGGGTAAGGCGGTAGTCGATGGCCAGCACCCGGCAGCCGGAATAGGCGGCGAGACGCCGGCAGTGGCCGTCATGGGACTCGAGGTTGCCGATGGCGAAGCCGCCGCCGTGGAAATAGACCAACCCGGGCGTGGTCGCCGGAGCGCCCGCAGGGGTGTAGAGCCGGGCGCCCACAGGGCCTGCACCGCCATCGACCTGGAGATCGCGGGTCTCCACATCCTTCGGCGCCTGGGTGTTCTGACTGGTGCGCTGCATCGTGTAGCCGCCGCGGACCAATTCAGGCGGCAGGCTGTCGAGGGACGGCGCCACTTGGCCAGCGGCGGCGGCGGCCTCAGCGTCGAGCATGGCCTTGAAGTGCGGATCCATTGGGCGGACTCCTGTTGGCGTCTGGTGGGTCAGCCGACCCGGCGCTCACGGCCCCGCCAATAGGGCTCGCGAAGCTCCCGCCGCAGGACCTTT
>CAMAOY010000012.1 GCA_945859865.1 Phenylobacterium deserti | reverse complement strand
CCCGTGTCGAAGGCTGCGACCCTGTCGCCCCCCGCCCAGCAGGTCAGGTTGGCGACACCGCCGACATTGAGCACTGCAAGGGGCACCGGCAGGCCCGAGGCGGCCGCCCGGGCGATGTGATAGACCGGCGCCAGCGGGGCCCCCTCCCCGCCCGCAGCCACGTCGGCCGAGCGGAAATCGAAGGCCACGGGAACCCCTGTGGCCCGGGCCAGCCAGTCGCCGTCACCCAGCTGCAGGGTGCGTCCTTGACGCCCCTGGGAGGGTCGCTCGTGCAGGACGGTCTGGCCGTGCATGCCGATCAGGTCCAGGTCGGACCAGGCCAGCCCACAGGACCGGAGAAAGGCCCCACCGGCCTCGAAGTGCGCCTGGGCGACCGCCCGGGCGGCTTCTGCGAAGACCGGGGGCTCCGGAGCCCCCCGGGGATGCTGTAGAGCGACCCCGATGGTGCGCCCCAGGAGCGCCCTCAGGAGGTCTGGCAGGGGCGCCTCGGCGGCTGGGCCGAAGCCTTGCAGGGTCTCCCCGTCCGTCTCCAGGATCGCCATGTCGATCCCGTCGAGGGAGGTGCCGGTCATGAAGCCGAGAACACGCATGATGCTTGACTGCCACGACGTCGGAGCCTAGGCCAGCGGCGTGTTTCAGACCCTTGCCCAGACCCGGTCCTATTACCGCCACCCGTGACGACGGCGTGAGACTTTTCGCGCCGCCTTCCCCGGCCGGCGCGCTCTGGAGACGGCGCCGGCCCGCCCGAGCCTCCCGGAGCCGACCATGACCCCCCAAGCCGAGTTCAAGTCCGACCTGCTGCGAACCCTGCAGGCGCGCGGCTACCTCCACCAGATCACCCATCCGGAGGAACTGGATGCAGCCGCCAGGGCTGGGATCGTCACGGGCTACATCGGCTTCGACGCCACGGCGGCAAGCCTGCATGTGGGCAGCCTGATCCAGATCATGATGCTGCGCCGCCTTCAGCAGGCGGGCCATAAACCCATCGTCCTGATGGGTGGAGGCACCACCAAGGTGGGCGATCCCACTGACAAGGACCAGTCGCGCCCCCTCCTCACCGAGGAGAAGATCCAGGCCAACATCGACAGCATCAAGACCGTGTTCGCCCGCTTCCTGGCCTTCGGCGACGGCCCGACCGACGCCATCATGGTGAACAACGCCGATTGGCTCGACAAGCTGGGCTATGTCGAGTTCCTGAGGAACTACGGCGTGCACTTCACCATCAACCGCATGCTGACCTTCGACTCCGTCCGGCTGCGCCTCGAGCGTGAGCAGCCCATGACCTTCCTCGAGTTCAACTACATGCTCATGCAGGCCACCGACTTCCTCGAACTGGAGCGCAAGTACGCCTGCCAGCTGCAGTTGGGCGGGTCGGACCAATGGGGCAATATCCTCAACGGGGTGGAGCTGATCCGCCGTGTCGACCAGAAGCAGGCTTTTGGCCTGACCACGCCCCTGCTCGCCACCGCCTCGGGCCAGAAGATGGGCAAGACGCTCTCGGGAGCGGTCTGGCTGAACGCCGACATGCTGGCCCCCTATGACTACTGGCAGTTCTGGCGGAATACCGAGGACGCCGACGTCGGACGATTCCTGAAGCTGTTCACCGACCTGCCCCTCGAGGACATCGCCCGGTTGGAGGCTCTGACGGGCTCCGGAATCAACGAGGCCAAGAAGGTCCTGGCGACCGAGGCGACGGCCATGTTGCACGGCGCCGAGGCCGCTGCGGCGGCGGAAGAGGCCGCCCGGGTGGCCTTCGAGGCCGGTGGCCTGTCCGCCGACATGCCCACCCTGGCCTTGAAAGCCTCGGACCTCGCCGCCATGTCCCATGCCGGGCTGATGGTGGCGGTCGGCTTTGCCGCTTCGAACTCCGAGGCGCGCAAGCAGATTGCAAACGGCGGCTTCCGGATCCAGGGCGAGAAGGTCTCGGATCCAGCAGCCTTTACCGAACTGCCGCCTGGCGAGGCCGAGCTGAGATCGGGTAAGCGCCGGGTTCGCCTGGTGGTGGAGCCCTGAGGAGGGAAAGATGACGGAACTCACCGCGGGCGCGAAGGCGCCGGGCTTTGAACTGGCGGGTGCCGACGGCCCCATGCGGCTGTCCGACTTCGCTGGGAAGACCCTGGTCATCTACTTCTATCCCAAGGACGACACTTCGGGCTGCACCAAGGAAGCGCAGGAATTCTCGGCCCTCGCCGGCGAGTTCGCAGCCGCGGGTGCCATCGTCCTGGGCGTCTCCAAGGACACCGTCGCCAGCCATGGCAAGTTCACCGCCAAATACGACCTGAAGGTCCCCCTGGGTTCAGACCCGGAAGGCTCTGTGGTCGAGGCCTATGGCGCCTGGGTCGAGAAGAGCATGTACGGACGCAAATACATGGGCATCGAGCGCTCGACCTTCCTGATCGGGGCGGATGGCGGGATCCGCCGGATCTGGCGGAAGGTGAAGGTTCCCGGCCACGCGGCGGAGGTCCTGAAGGCCGCCCAGGGCCTCTGATCGGAGGACCCGGGCGGAATCATCGGGTTGCCAGCTAGGTCCCTAATAGACAATAACAACGTCCCCATCGGCTATTGGCAAGGTGAGCATGACGCGCATCGCGCAAATCCGCGGCTTGATCCAGGCTCTATTCCCTGAACGCCACCTCTATCTTCGCTCCGGCGGAGAGATGAAGGGCGTCGTCCTGTCACCGGGTCGGCAGATGTTCTTTGCGGCCATCGTCCTCGGTGCCATCGTGTGGATTGCCACGTCCTCGATCGCCATCGCGGTCGGTGCCTTTACCCAGTCGCGGAGTGACCGCGAGCTGGCCCGGATGCAGGCCCGGTCCGAGCGCTGGGTGGCCGATCGCGAGGCCAGGCTGAACAGCGCCGTCGCCCAGCTGAACGCCTCTGACGCGAGCCTTGGCGGCCTCGCGGAAACGATCGAGAAGCGTCACGTGGCCCTCGCCCTGCTCCTCACCGACCTTCGCGGCGAGCCTGGCGCCATGGCGGCGCTGTCGCCTGCGCTCCGGGGCGGTCCGAATGCGGACGCAAGCCCGGTCGAGCGCATAGCCGGGGTCCAGGCCAACCAGGAGCGGCTCGCCGACGCCGCCAACGACTTTGCGCGGGGTAGAGCGGACCGACTGCGCCTGGCCTTCCGTCTTGCGGGCCTCTCCCCGTCCAGCTTCGCCTCACCCACGGCGTCAGGGGGGCCCCTTCTCGAGGGACGCGACTCCCGGGCCCTTGCCGCGGTGCTGGATGTCGACGAGCGCTTTGCGGCGCGCATTCAGAGCGCGGCAGAGAACCTGTCCACTGCGGACGCCCTGTCCGACGCCGCCAGTCAACTCCCCTTTGCCCAACCCCAGGTCGGCGCCCGTACGACCAGCAGCTTTGGCGTACGCTTCGATCCCTTCACGGGCCGCCCGGCCTTCCACTCCGGCCTCGATTTCGTGTCCGGGTTCGGCTCCCCAGTCATGACGACGGCTCCTGGGGTCGTGTCGTTCGCCGGCGTGCGGTCGGGGTACGGCAAAACGATTGAGGTCGACCACGGGCGGGGATTCAAAACCCGCTATGCCCATCTGTCCGCGATCTCCGTGTCCCCTGGCCAAAGGGTCGCCGTGGGCCAAAGGGTCGGCGCCCTTGGCAGTACCGGCAGGTCCACAGGTCCCCACCTCCACTACGAGATCTGGCTCAACGGCCGGGCGGTAAACCCCTATCGTTTCATCCGCGCAGGTGAGAATGTTCAGCAAGCCAGCACCCAAGCCGGATAACCGGATCTCCCCGGCTCCCGAGATCAACCCCCTGGCCTTTCCGGCCTCGGGCACTGAGGCGACGGCGCGTAACCGGGCCCGGCCAGCCTCTATCCTCGCCCAGAACCTGGTCATCGAAGGCTCGGTACAGAGCGACAGCGAGGTCCAGATCGACGGACTGGTGCGCGGTGACGTGAGGGTCGAGAGGCTGACCATCGGGGAGACGGGAAGGGTCGAAGGCCAGGTGGTCGCCGAGACCGCCGAGGTCCGGGGGCGCATCGCCGGGGGGATTACCGCCAAGCAGGTGCGCCTCCACAGCACGGCGAGTGTCGAGGGCGACATCACCGCCGAGCAGCTGGCCATCGAGCCAGGCGCATCGTTCGAGGGCCGCAGCATCAAGCTCCAGAGGCCCAAGGCAGAGGTTGCACCGCCGCCTGCCCCTGCCCCTGCCGGGACCCCGTCAGCCTAGATCCTGTTCCGATCCGTCGGAACCGGTTATCGGATCGGAACACGATCTCGACCCTTGAATCAGAGCCTGTTTTGACCCGCCATCGCCCCTCGCCACGACTCTCTCTGAGGCAGTGACGAGGCCAGCAGAGAAGGTCTCTGAGTGTGGTGCAGCGATCAGTTGAGCCCGCCACTCCCACCAGACGTTCACGGTGACTTTTCTCAAGCGCCACGCCGCGATCTGCGATTACGTGCGAACAAATGTCCCGTGAAGGCTTACCGGAAGGGTCAACGGTGCCCGCCACGTGCACAAGGGACCACTGGCCAGGTTCCGCGCATCGAAGACGTGGAGTTCTGTAGCTTCGGCCCTGACATTTACCGCCGGAGCCAGCAGCCATCCATCCAGCTCGTCGGCTCCATCCGGCCGACGCACGAACACGGCTTCCTCCATGAGCATTTCGCGGCCGAAGTCGAAAACATCGGACCGGCTAGTCTGCCAGTCGTAGGTGGCCAAGCCATTGTACATCGGCACATCGGGTGCGTCGCCCGTGGCATGGACGGTGTAGCGCCTGGATCCGGAGGTCCGCGCGCCAGTGCGGGGGAACTCTGCCGTGATGCCGGTAGAATCAAAGCTGACCCGCCCGCTTGCTCTCAGGGTGACCAGGCCTAGGAGTGGCGCCGCCTGGCGCTCGTATATTCCGGACATCAGTGCTCGGCCGTGCGCTTGGGCAAACGAGGGATCGCGGCTGAAACAGCCGTCGAAGCGAATCGTCCCATCGGCGTCTTCCCAGGCGCCGCCAAAATGAAAGGCGAAGGACGACGGCATCTCGTAGATGCGTCGCTTCGTGAGATCCGCTTTGTCGAGGACGACGATCTGCGTGCCCTCTTCGGGCCGCCAGGAGAAGCTATCGAAATAGGGCGTGACAAACCTGTCCTGGATCCAGGGCTGCAGGAAGAGGATCAGGTGGCGCGGCGTGGTGACGAAGTCGTGGACGTAGCTGGCCCGCGGCAACTCGATCACGTCCGCGCTCTTCAGTCCTCCGTCTGCCGTCAGATGCCAGACGATTGCCCTTTTGCCAGCCAGGCCGAGACTCCATACCTCGCCATCCGGCCCCCTGGCCGGATGCGCTAGGAAGGGCATGTGTGCGAGGTCGTCCCTAAGCGTGCGAAGACCTAAGGTCGAGAGATCGGACGGGTCCAAGGCGATTGGCGAACCCGCCTCCCAAAGGGCCCAGAGTTCACCCCCGACCTGCATGACGGAGATGTTGGCCGCGTTCGCATCATCGGTGTTGCGCAGGACAGCGCTCGGCCCGGCGGGCGTCCCAAAGCCAGGGCTGACCACGGCGCGCGCCGCGGCGTCCGCTCTACGCTTCGGTGTGTCGACGAAGCGCGCTTCCAAGGTGGCGTTCCCCTGGTCGACGCGGAACGCCCGCACAAGGCCGTCTCCGTCAAACCAGTGCTGCACCGATCCGCCTTCGCGCCGGAACTTTCCCGGTCCGTTGCGATACAGCGCGCCCGACAACTCGAGGGGGGCCCGGCCATGCACTCGCTGCATAGGCGTTCTCGGGACATCAGACTCAAGATCGGCAAAAGCGACACTCCAAGCCGGAGTGGCGGCATGTGCCGCTTCAGGGGCAATGAGGCTAGCGGCAGCGGTGGCCGCGGCGGCCCTTATGAAGTCACGCCTGTGCATGGGCCCCTCAATCGAACGCTAAGGTCTGGGCGTTACTGCCCTCGATCATTTCAAAACTCGCGGCTTCCCAGCTCGTTGGGCCCATTCTGCCCCGTGCGTTATTCGAGAAGCTGAACGGCTCGAGGGGTATCCCAAAGGGATTTGTATTCATCTTCCCGTCTCCGTTCAGGTCGTGAAACGCCTTCAGTGCATAGCGCCCTGGCGCAAGGTCCTTCAGGGTCACGCTTGCGCTGCTGCCGGTGACGACGACACGGTCCACAACCTTGGCGGGAGCCTTCCCGTCGTAGCTGTCACGGCTGTCCACGACCATGAAGTTCACGACCCCCTTTGGCTGGAGGCCGGTGAAATTAACCGTAAGGGTGCTGTTGTCCGCTGCGAGGCCCGGCGTCGCGGAGGCGGCTAGGGTGGCTGTAAGGGCGGCGAGTATCAATGAAGGTCGGTTGCGCATGTTGGCTCCGGCGGGCTGGGTTCGTCTCCTAACTAGTTCGCAGATGGGGGTCGGCAACTGGCGTTTCGCCAACCGCCATCGTGCAAGCGTGAACGGTGTGGCCCTGCGATCCACGAAGCGTGAACGGCGGAGTTCGAAAGCCTGAAGTTCTGCCCACCACCCATCTCTGCGCTGGGAGTGTCCGCCTGCGCGCGCGCACCAGTTGCTGGGTGTCAGGTCTATCCCTTAGCGGCCTAACGGTAGGCCGCCCGCGCCTGGTCCTCAGCGCGAACCTAGTCCCGCGGGTAGCACCGAGAGGCGACCACCCAGCCCTCGGTGACCAGCCCGCCGATCAGATCCACACCGCGGAATCTGCCGACCCCCACCGCCCGAGCCTTACGATCGCTGTCGCGAGGATCACAGGGCACGGTCGATTGGCTGATCTGATCTGGCAGGGCCAGGGATGCCGGCTGCCTAAATCGCCATCGCCCGCCGGTGACCTCGCGCTCGAACTCGGCGAACGGCGGCAGGATGTTGAGTGTCAGCCGGCCTGCCAGACGATTAGGTCTGAAGGGAAACGTCTCCAGGACCTTACTCCTCCCGGGTGACCCCCACCCGCTGGGCCAGGCTCGCGCCCATGAAGGCGTCCAGGTCGCCGTCGAGCACGCCCTGGGTATCAGAGGTCTCCACCTGGGTGCGCAGGTCCTTGACCATCTGATAGGGCTGCAGGACGTAGGAGCGGATCTGGTGTCCCCAGCCGATGTCGGTCTTCTGGTCCTGGAGGGCCTGGGCCTCGGCCTCCCGCCTCTGGAGTTCAAGCTCATAGAGCCGTGCGCGGAGCATGCGCCAGGCCTCATCGCGGTTCTGGTGCTGTGACCGGCCCATCTGGCAAGCCACGACCACGCCGGTCGGGATGTGGGTCAGGCGAACAGCGGAGTCTGTCTTGTTGATGTGCTGGCCGCCCGCGCCCGAGGCCCGGTAGGTGTCGGTCCTGACGTCTGCGGGATTGATGTCGATGACGATGGTGTCGTCGACCACGGGATAGACCCAGACCGAAGCAAAGCTCGTGTGGCGCTTGGCGGCGGAGTCGAAGGGCGAGATGCGCACCAGCCGGTGTACGCCCGCCTCCGTCTTCAGCCAGCCGTAGGCGTTGGTCCCCTTGATCTGGATGGTCGCCGACTTGATCCCCACCTGTTCGCCGGAGGTTTCCTCAAGGAAGTCGACGGTCATGCCGTGGGCGTTGGCCCAGCGGGTGTACATGCGAAGCAACATGCCCGCCCAGTCGCAGGACTCTGTGCCGCCCGCGCCGGAGTTCACTTCCAGGAACGCCTCGTTGCCGTCGGCCTCGCCGGACAGCAGGGCCTCGAGCTCAGCCCGGGCCGCCCGGTCGCGGATGGCCTTGAGCTGGGCGCGAGCCTCTTCGAGGGTAGCTTCATCGTCCTCTTCGTCGGCCATCTCGGCATAGCCTACGGCGTCGACCAGGTCCCGCTCGAGACCGGTCACAGCTTCGATCGAGGCCGCCAGGCGGGACCGCTCGCGACTGAGCGCCTGGGCCTCGCCGGGACGGTCCCAGAGCGTCGGGTCCTCGACCCGGGCGTTCATCTCATGAAGTTTACGGAGCGCGACATCCCAGTCAAAGACGCCTCCTGAGCAGAGCAATCGTCTGCTCGATGTCGGCCTTCGCAGCCTCGACATCCACTCGCATGGAACTTCTCCTACGAACCCGGGCGCGCGGCTTAGCGCGGACGCCCTCCTAATACAATCCGTTCATCTCGTCTGGCCGGCGCACCGGGGCTGGCTGCGTTTCGCCAGAGCGGCGGTTCAGCTCTTCGTAGCTGAGGGGCCTCGCCGGAAGCCCATCGGGCGTGAGTACCGAGGGCACCACCACGATCTTCGGTTCCGTCCCGGGACGGAAGGCCTCGCGGACGCCGTTGATATTTACAAACTTGGCGTTGCGCGGCGCCTTGAAGTCCGTCCTGGGAAGGTCCTTGGCCGCCCCCTTCATGAAGTCCATGAAGATCGGGACCGCGGCCCGGGTCCCGGACTCTCCCTCGCCCAGACTGCGGTTATCGTCGAACCCGACGAAGACGCCCACGACCATTTGCGGCGTGTAGCCGATGAACCAGGCTGAACGGTAGTTATTGGTGGTCCCGGTCTTCCCGGCAATCGGGCGGCCGAGCGAGGAGACCACGGCAGCGGTCCCGCGCTGGACGACTCCCTGCAGCATGGAGGTGACCTGGTAGGCGGTGATGGGATCCAGTACCTGCTCGCCTCCTGGCGCGATGCGCGGGCTCTCGACCCCCGTGAAGACCGCGTCGCAGCGGGAGCAATCCCGACTGTCGGCCTTCAGGACAGTGCGTCCCTTGGGGTCCTGGACAAGCTCGATCAGGTGCGGCTCGACCCTTCGGCCCCCATTCACGAAGGCGGCATACGCTGTGGTGATGGCGAGCGGCGTCGTCTCGCCGGCGCCGAGGGCCATGGCCAGGACAGGCCGCATGCGCGGGACCACGCCCATGCGGACGGCGGTGTCCCGGACCTTCGTCATACCCACGCCCTGCGCGAGGCGGACGGTCATCGTGTTCCGGGAGAGCTCAAGGCCCCGCCGCAGCTGCATGGCGCCGTAGTAGGACCGCGAATAGTTCTCCGGGGACCAGGCCTCACCGTCGCGACCCGCCACGGTGATCGGGGAGTCCAGGACGGTACTGGCGGGCGTGTAGCCGTTCTCAAGCGCCGTGGCATAGACGAAGGGTTTGAAGGTCGACCCAGGCTGGCGACGCGCCTGGGTCGCCCGGTTGAAGTTGGAGAGCGAGAACGAGTACCCGCCCACCAGGGCAAGGACCCGTCCTGTCGCAGGCTCGACGACGACAAGAGCGCCATTGACGGACGGAATCTGTCGTAGCCGGAAGCCTCCCCCCGCAGCGGGGGCGACGAAGATGAGGTCACCGACGTTCAGACCTTTCCCGTCGCGGGCCCAGGCGACATCGGCCGGTGCCAGCCAACCGCGGGTGGCATCCTTGCGGGTCTCGATACCGATGCCCCTGCCGCTGGCGTCGGTCACAATGGCCACGTCCCAGTCCCGCCGCTCCGAGGGGGCCCGGAACCCGCCCGCAGCAGCTTCCCAACCTGGCCCATAGGTGGTCCGGGCAAAGGCTCCCCGCCAGCCGTGACGTCGATCATAGACTTCGAGACCATTCATCAGGGCGCGCCGGGCGTGGGACTGGACGTCAGGATCCAGCGTCGTACGAACATAGAGGCCGCCCGAATCCAGCCGGTCGCCCAGGAGCGCCCTTCCCTGCCTGCGGACCTCCTCGACAAAGTAGTCGGCATCGCGATAGCGGGTCCGTACCGGTGCAGCCTGGACCACGAGGTCCTCCGCCTTGGCCCGGGCGGCGGCCTCGGCGGTGATCCATTTGGCCTCGGCCATCTGGTCCAGGACCCAGTTCCTGCGGGCGATGGCCTGAGCCTTGCGGCGGATCGGATGATAGTTGTCCGGCCCCTTGGGCAGGGCCGCCAGGTAGGCCGCCTCGGAGAGGCTTACGTCGCTGATCGACTTGCCGAAATAGTTGTAGGCGGCGGCACCGACGCCAAAGGACCTGTACCCGAGCCAGATTTCATTCAGGTAGAGCTCGAGGATCTGTTGCTTGGTGAGGGTCTCCTCCAGCCGGCGGGCGATGAGCGCTTCCTTGAACTTCCGTCCCAGGGTGACGTCGTTGGTCAACAGGACATTCTTTGCGACCTGCTGGGTGATGGTGGACCCGCCCTGCAGGCGACGTCCCTGGATCAGGCTTGGGACGGCCCGGCCAAGAGCCCTGGCGAGACCCGCGGGATCGACCCCCTTGTGCTTGAAGAACGACCGGTCCTCCGAGGCCAGAAAGGCCAGGGCCAGGTGCGGCGGTATGTTGTCATAGGGCACGAAGATGCGCCGCTCACGGCTGAATTCCCCGATCAGGGTGCCATCCCAGGCGTAGGCGCGGGTGGATGTCGGCGGCCGGTAGTCCACCAGGTCGCCGGCGTCTGGAAGGTCATGGAAGAGCCAGGCCGTGTAGATGGCGATGGCCACGCCCCCAACCGCCACGAGGCTGAGCAGGGTCACCCCAGCAATGGCCAGCCATCTTTTCGGGGACTGCACGACAGGGACGCCTCCGCAGACGCCCACGCGCCCGCAACCTTCATCGTCTAGGGCGCGTTTCGGAAAAGGGGAAGTCGGATTCTGGCACCGTCCCGGCTATCGGGAAGCCACCTGCACGTCGTTCCTGAAATAGGCCTCGATGGCGCTGGCGACGGCGCCGACAAGCCGGCCACGCGAGGCCGGATTGGCCAGCAGGGCCTGGTCGTCGGGATTGGTTATGAAGCCCATCTCCAGGAGGACGGCGGGCACGTCCGGCGCCAGGAGAACGGCGAGACCCGCCTCTCTGTGACTACGCCGCAACAGGGCCTGGTCATCGCCGATCTCGTCGAGGAGGAGCTGGGCAAAGGTCGCGGACCGGTTCTTGGTCGCCCTCTGGGTAAGGTCGAACAGGATGCCCGAGACGCTCTGGTCAGAGTGGTAGCCGGCCTTCATGAACCAGTCGTCGCGGGTGACAAGCCGTGCGGACCGGCCGACCGCCCTGTCCTCCAGGGTGTAGACACTGGCGCCGCGGACGGTCTCATCAGGCCCGGAGTCCGCATGCAGGGAAATGAACAGGTCAGCGTTGGCTGTACGGGCGATCTGCACCCGGGTGTCGAGGGGCACGTAGACGTCCCGGTCGCGGGTCATCACGACCCGATAGCGCCCGGTACGATGGAGCCGGTCGCGCAGGGCCAGGGCCGCGGCAAGGGTCAGGTCTTTTTCCCGGCGATCGCTCCCAAGGGCGCCAGGATCCTTTCCGCCATGGCCGGCGTCTATGACAACGATCTTCCGGGAGTCCCGCCGGGGCTTGGCGGACTTTCGCGGGGACGCGGCGGTTGTGGCCGAAGTCTCCTTCAGGGACGTAAGCCGGACGCCCCCCCCCGGAGCTTGAATCGGCGAAGCCATCTCGAAGTCTATGACGTAGCGGTAGCCGGGCGAGCCTTCACCGGGCGGCAGCAGGAAGCGCCGGCGGACCGTCACGCCCGCGACAGTCTCGACCGACAGCCGGACGCCGCCTGCCGCCTGGGGCGTGACGGACCAGGCCCGGACCAGACCCCGCCCGGGCCCACGCAGCGGGGCTTCGACCTCCGCATCGGCGAGGGAGACGACAATTTTTCCGCCGGAGTCGGACAGCAGGCGCCCCGCCGCCTCACCGGACAGGTCGAGCACCAGACGGGTGGAAACGGAATCGCCGCCCAGGCGAACGGATCGGAGGTCTGCCGCCTGGCTAACTGCAGGTGCGGCGAGGAAGAGGAGACCCCAACTGGCCAGGGCCAGGAGGAGCCAAACCTTGCGCCACCGACTGTCAGACATCCACACCACGAGGACTTTTTCCTTCATTTCCCGCCTGCTGCAGGTATCGGAGAGACTAAGGCAAGGGCGTGGTGAAATCGTTAAGGACGTCGGGAAGCTGGCCTGCCCCGATCTTTTACTGGCGCCCGGGGCTTTTTTGCTGCAATTGGAGTCGTCGGTCGCGCTGTGGTGCGGTCGGGTACGGGTCCGCCGATGGCCTGCACGTGGCCCAGCGCCCGGCAGTCTGGGGGCTCCCGCTGCGGACGGCGAGCGTCCGCAAAACTGGAAACACGCCATGGGCTGCGCAGCTCGAGCCAAAACCCGGCCGGTCGATATCCGCGTCATAGACGCGCGGTCCGACGACCTGCGCAACCCTCGCCCCAACAGGCGCAGCCCGGGCCTCGGCCCTGAGGCGCGCCCCGGAGACCTTTATGTCAAAGAAGATGCTTATCGACGCCGCCCACGCCGAAGAGACGCGCGTGGCGGTGATCGACGGAAATCGAATTGAAGAGTTTGATTTCGAAAGCAAGAGCCACAAACAGCTTCGCGGGAACATCTATCTCGCCAAGGTGACTCGGGTGGAGCCTTCGCTCCAGGCCGCCTTCATCGAGTATGGCGGCAACCGCCACGGCTTCCTCGCCTTCAACGAGATCCACCCCGATTACTACCAGATCCCGGTCGCCGACCGTGAGGCCCTGATGGCCGAAGCGGCCGCAGATGACGACGACGACGAGGTCGCGACCTCGCGTCCTGATGACGACAGCGAGGACGGTGAGGACGCCGCCGAGACCCTTTCGGGGGACGATGACGACGTCATGGAGCAGGAGGTTGCCCGACGTCGCCGGCGGCTGATGCGTCGCTACAAGATCCAGGAGGTGATCCGTCGCCGCCAGATCATGCTCATCCAGGTCGTCAAGGAAGAGCGCGGCAACAAGGGCGCAGCCCTGACCACCTATCTGTCGCTTGCCGGACGCTACTGCGTGCTCATGCCGAACACCGCCAGCGGCGGTGGCATCTCCCGGAAGATCACCTCGATCACGGACCGCAAGCGCCTGAAGACCGTCGTCCAGGGGCTAGACGTCCCGGACGGCATGGGCCTGATCGTCCGCACGGCCGGAGCCAAGCGCACCAAGGCCGAGATCCAGCGCGATTACGACTACCTGCTGCGGATGTGGGAGAACATCCGCGAGACCACCCTTCATTCCGTGGCCCCCTCACTCATCTACGAGGAAGAGGACCTGGTGAAGCGGACCATCCGGGACCTCTACGACAAGGACATCGACGAGGTCCTGGTCGAGGGAGAGGCGGGTTTCCGGGAGGCCCGCGATTTCATGCGGATGCTCATGCCCTCCCAGGCCCGCAAGGTTCAGCACTACCGCGAGCCGACGCCCCTCTTTGTTCGGCATAATGTCGAGGACTACCTGGCCCAGATCTACACCCCCGTGGTGCCGCTGAAGTCCGGCGGTTACCTGGTGATCAACCAGACCGAAGCCCTCGTCGCCGTCGACGTCAATTCCGGCCGCGCCACACGCGAGCGGAATGTCGAGGCCACGGCCCTCCGGACAAACATGGAAGCCGCCGAGGAAACCGCCCGGCAACTCCGGCTGCGTGACCTGGCCGGCCTGGTCGTCATCGACTTCATCGACATGGATGAGTCGAAGAACAACCGCGCCGTCGAGAAGAAGCTCAAGGATGCCCTCAAGGACGACCGCGCACGGATTCAGGTGGGGCGGATCTCCAGCTTCGGGCTCATGGAACTGTCGCGTCAGCGGCGGCGGTCCAGCCTGTTGGAAGGCACCACCCATGTCTGCGAGCAATGCGCTGGAACCGGCCGGGTGCGGTCGGTGGAATCCAGTGCCCTCGGCGCCCTGAGAGCCGCTGAGGTGGAGGCCCTGAAGGGGTCTGGCGAGATCACCCTAAGGGCGCCGCGGTCTGTGGCGCTCTACATCCTCAACGAGAAGCGCGGTCATCTGTCCCGACTGCACGCGGAGCAGGGCGTCTTCATCTCGGTCGTGGTCGACGAGACCCTGCCGCATGCGGACTTCGCCCTTGAACGCACGTCAGACCAGGCGCGAGCCTTGGACACGCCTTCGGCCCCCCGGTCCCTCGAGCCCTACACGCCTGCGGACGAGGAATTCGAGGACGAGATCGAGGATGAGGACGAGGCCGACGATGAGGAGGAGATCCTTGTCGACGAGGACGACGAGGACGCCGGTGAATCCCGTGGCGGACGCGAGGTCTCCAGCGGACGCGAAGGCTCTGGCGGACGCGAAGGCTCTGGCGGACGCGAAAACTCTGGCGACCAGCGGGGCCGGCGGCGCAGGCGTCGCGGACGGCGGGACGTCGAACCCAGGGTCGCCGGATCGGTGCCCGAGGAACCTCGCGAGAGCTCTGACGATGAAGAGGATGACGGCCAGGGTGGCCGCCGGCGGCGTCGCGGGCGCAGGGGCGGAAGACGCTCCCGCGAGGATGGGCGTCCGCAGGACGCCTACGCCTGGACCCGGCCTTGGGTACCCTACGAGGACAACCCCTTTATCTGGTTCGACCCCTCGCAGGACAGCGAGGAGCCCGCAGCTGAAGCCCGCCCGCAAGGTGCCGTGCAGCCCCAATCCACCGCAGAGTCTTACTCTGGAGATATCTGGGTTGAACTGCCCGAGGCCGAACCCGAGCGCGCGCGCCGGCCCCGTCGTGGTCGCGGACGGGGTCGCCGGGAGGAAGGCTCCGATGCCGGGGCTGAAGCTCTGACCGCCCAGGCTACCGAAATCGAAGTCCCGGACGCCGAAGCCCCAGAGACCGAAGCCCAAGAGACCGAAGCCCAAGAAACTGGGATGCATGAGACTGTAGCGACAGAGGTCGCAGTCCCTGAAGCGCAGGCCCTGTCTCCTGAGACCGAAGCGCCGGCCGAGCCGCCTGCAAAGCCTGCAAGGGCACGGCGTTCCCGCGCCCGCGCACCGGTCGAGACGGCGGCTGCCATCGAGGTGGATTCCGTCGAGGTAGATTTCGTCGGGGCGGTTTCCGTCGAGGTGGTTTCAGAGCCCACGCCGCCTGCTGCGCAGGAGGTCGAACCCCCGTCGGAGGCGATCGATCCCGTCCCGGCGGCGCGCGAACCGGACCCCGCCGAGATCACGGCCCCTCCGCCCAAGCCGCGCAAGGGCTGGTGGCGTCGCGGTTGACGGGATAGCGTTCAGGGGGCTCGGGGCGCAACACCAGGAGACTCGCCATGGGCGGCCACCGCCGTGTGCACCTCGGAAAGCGTCTAGCCTTGGGGCTAAGCCTCGCGGCCGCCCTTTCCCAGAGCCTTGTTCCGTCCCTCGCCCTCGCGCAGAGCGAGCCCATGTCCCTGATCCGGGACACGGAGATCGAGGAGACGCTGAAACTGGATTCCGAGCCCCTGTTCAAGGCTGCCGGTGTGGAATCGGGGTCGATCCGAATCCTTCTCCTGGGATCCAAGGACCTGAACGCCTTCGCCGGGCCCGGTGTCATGGCCGTCTTCACCGGCCTGATCCTTGAGACCGAGACGCCCAATGAGCTCCAGGGCGTCATCGCTCACGAAGTGGCTCACCTGGCGGGCGGCCACTCTGCGCGTTCAGGAGAGATGTCCCAGGCCGGGCTTAAACCCTTCCTGCTGACCATGGGTCTCGGCGTATTGGCGGCCCTGGCTGGCAATGTCGAGGCCGGCGCAATCCTGGCGGCGAACGCCAGCTATTTCGGTGCCCTCGGCGCCATGGGCTACAGCCGCGAACAGGAAAGCCGCGCCGACCAGGCCGGTGCCACCTACCTTGAATCTGCCGGGCTCTCCGGGAAGGGCCTGGTGACCTTCTTCGATAATTTCCGCTACCAGGAAGTGTTTTCCGAGGCCCGGAAGTTCGCCTACTTCCGGTCCCACCCGCTCAGTTCCGACCGGATCGAGGCCCTGAGGTCGCGCGTCGGGAAGCTGTCGCACCTGGAAACCCTCGACACCCCGGAAAGCCTCAGCCGTCACGCCATCATGAAGGCCAAGCTGCAGGGCTTCATCAATCCCAACCTCGCGGTGGTGAAGTGCGCCGAGCCCAAGGCCGACTATCCAACCCGCTACGCCTGCGCGATCGCCCAGTACCAACTCAAGGAACCCGACCGGGCCCTCAAGCTGATCGAAGCCCTCCTCAAGGAGCAGCCCAACAATCCCTATCTTTGGGAACTCAAGGGTCAGATCCTCTTCGAGTTCGGCCGGACGGCCGAGGCCGAGGCGCCGCAGCGCCGGTCCGTGAGCCTCAAGCCCGACGGGCCCCTGCTGAGGGTCAACCTCGGCCAGACCCTCATCGCCTTGCCAGAGCCCGCCAAGATCGACGAGGGAATCCAAGAACTCAAGGCGGCCCTGGACCAGGACGAGGAGAACTCAGTGGCCTGGAGACTTCTCGCCCAGGCCTATGACTCGCGCAGTCGGGATGGCCTCGCTCGCTACGCCACCGCAGAATACAACTACATTGAGGGCGACCGCCGGCAGGCCCTGATCTTCGCCCTTCGGGCCAGGGATCTGCTGGAGCGGAACACGCCGGAATGGCGCCGCGCCAACGACATCGTGCTCGAGACTGAGAACGACAGGCAGGTTCGTGGCGGCCGCAGCCCCGGATAGGGCTTCACACCGCGCCGGGCCACCCTATGTTGCCGTCATGAAAGCCGCTCCCCAAGCCCTCGCCCTTGCAGCCGCCCTCTCCCTTGGAGCCTGCCAGAAGGCCTTCGACACCGTTCTGGGCCCGCCGGTCAGGGGGTATCTGCTCGAACACCCTGAATTGCTGGAGGATATGGCTGGCAAGCTGCAGGAAAAGAAGATCGCCCAGCAGTCCGAAGACGCCCGAAAGGCGGTGGCCGAGAATCGGAAGGCCCTGGAGCGCGATCCCAGGGACGTCGTGATCAATCCCGGCGGGAAGATCACAGTCGTCGAGTTTTTCGACTACCGCTGCGGCTATTGCAAGACCATCGCCCCGGAAGTCGCGGCCCTGGTCCGCGGCAATAAGGACATCCGCCTGGTGCTGAAGGAATTCCCCATCTTTGGCGGCGCCTCCGACCTCGCCGCGCGCACGGCGCTGACCCCAGGCGGACGTGCGGGCGGCCTGGACTTCCATGAGGCCATGATGGTGGAGAGGACACTCAACGAAGGCGCCATCAACCGCCTCGCAGCCAGCGCGGAAATCGCCTCGGCTGACATCAACGCAGCCCTGCGCAACGAGGCCATCACCCGGCAGTTGGCTGACACCCGCCGCCTGGCCGAAGCGCTGCGTATCGAGGGTACTCCGGCCTTCATCGTCGGTGACAGGCTCATCCCCGGAGCCGATGTCGTCGCCCTGAAGGCCGCCATCCAGGAGGCCCGGACGGGCCCAATGAAGAGGCCAGGCTAACATGGAAGAACACGTCATCGTCATTGGCGCGGGCATGGCGGGCCTTTGGTCCGCCCTGACCCTTGCCCCCACGGGCCGCAGGGTCACCCTCCTCGACCGCGACCCGCCGCCGCCACCGGGAGATGGCGATGCAGCCTTCGCCGGCTGGGCCCACAGGGGCGTCACCCACCTGCGCCACAGCCACGCCTTCCTCGCCCGCCTGAGGGGCATCATCCGGGATGAACATCCGGCCCTTCTCGAGGCCATAGGCGCCGCCGGCTGCCGGGAGCTGGGCCTCGACGGCATGCTGACCGACAGGCACCGACGCAAGTGGACACCCCGACCCGAGGATGCCGATCTGGTGGTCCTGACCAGCCGTCGCACGACCCTGGAACTGGTCATTCGCCGGTATGTCGAGGCCCTTCCCGGGGTCGACATCCGCACCGAGTGCTTCGTCGAGGGCCTTGAGACCTCGGGCGTCTCCCCGATCCGGGTGACCGGCCTGCGCCTGAGCGGCGGCGAGACAGTCCCGGCGGACATGGTTGTCGACGCCGGCGGGCGCACCTCCTCCGCCACCGAGCAGCTCACCGACCTGGGGGCACCCATTACCGAGACTGCCGAGGACGCTGGCATCCTCTACTTCACCCGGCACTACCGCCTGCTTGCCGGGCAGGACGAGCCACCACGGGGCGGGGCGCCTGCGACCGGAGACCTCGGATTCATCAAGTTCGGCGTCTTCCCCGGGGACAGCGGCTGTTTCTCGATCACCCTGTGCGTCCCGGAAATCGAGCTGGAACTGCGCAAGACCATCGTCAAACCCGAGGTCTTCGATGGCCTTTGCCGCGAGATCCCCGGCATGCGGCCCTGGCTCGAGCCTGACCGCGCCGAGGCGGTCAGCAAGGTCTTCGGCATGGGCGACCTCAAGAGCCGCTGGCGCACCCTGGCCCCCGATGGCCAACCGGCCGTCCTGGGTTTCTTCTCCATCGGGGACAGCCTGATCCGGACCAACCCCCTCTATGGCCGCGGCTGCACCTTCGCTGCTGTCAGCGCCACCCTGCTTCGCGACGCGATCAACGGGTCCCCTGACCCCGCAACCCGCCTGCTCGCCTACGAAGCGGGCCTGAGGCGCGAGATCCTGCCCTTCTTCGAAGCCATGCAGAAGGATGACCGCTCTGCCGTCCGCAGGGCGAGACAGGCGCTCGATCCTGCCTACAGGCCCAGCCTGCGAAGCCGGATCCTCAAGAGCTTCGGAGAGGATGGCGTCGCCATCGCCATCCGCTCGGACCCGGACCTGTTGCGGGCGGCCTTGCGGGGCTTCCACATGCTGGAGCATCCGTCAGACTGGCTCAAACGCCCGGCCACCCTGGGCAAGATCCTGCTGGCCTGGATGACACCCCGGGCCGCCAAGGCCGACGTCTATCCTCCCAAGGCTGGACCGGATCGCGACACCCTGCTGCGGGCCATCGGCCTCGATCCCCAGCTTGACATCGCCCGGGTGGCGGCCGGCTGAGAAGAGGGCTGTGGCATAGCTGGCCAATCTGGCCCAGCCTTCCCAGGTGATCGGCCCAAGTCACCAGTCCCACGACCTGGGCCCGGGCCTGTCCCCGGCGGCCCTCGTGCAAGGATCCGGTCGCGCATCGCCAGGGGTGAGACTGCTCTGTCGTCCCGATGCCTTGCTTGTGCGCCCTCCCCTTCAATGGAGTGGATCCGCCGTCGATCAAATCCGCCCGGCAAGGGGTGAGGACGGGTCCCCATAGCGGCGCTCGGCCATGCGCCCGGCCAGGAAGGCCTGCCGTCCGGCAATCACTGCGTGCTTCATGGCGTCGGCCATGCGGATCGGATCCTTCGCCTCTGCGATGGCCGTATTCATGAGCACGGCGTCACAACCCATTTCCATGGCGATCACTGCGTCGGAGGCCGTCCCGACCCCGGCGTCGACGAGGACCGGGACCCTGGACTGCTCGAGGATCAGGCCGAGGTTGAGGGCGTTCTGGATCCCCCGCCCGGAACCGATGGGGGCTGCGGCGGGCATGATCGCTGCGGCTCCAGCCTCCTCCAGCTTGCGGGCATAGACCGGGTCATCCGAGCAATAGACCATCACCTGAAAGCCGTCAGAGACCAGCAGCTTGAGGGCCCGAAGGGTCTCCTCCATGTCCGGAAGGAGGTGTGGCGTTTCTGACAGGACCTCCAGCTTGACCAGGTCCCAGCCGCCGGCCTCCCGGGCAAGGCGCAGGGTCCGCACCGCGTCCTCGCCGGTGTAGCAGCCCGCCGTATTGGGGAGGTAGGTGAACCGCTCCGGCTTCAGGAAATCGGCCAGCATGGGTTTGCCGGGGTCGGAAAGGTTCACCCGGCGCAGGGCCACCGTCACGATCTCCGCCCCGGCAGCCTCAGCCGCAGCGGCGTTCTGGGCGTAGTCGGCGTACTTGCCGGTCCCCACGATCAGCCGTGACCGGAAGGTGCGCCCCGCTACCGTCCAGGTGTCATCCGGATCTGCCGCAGGGGTCGCTAAATCCGCCATCTCAGCCGCCTCCGATGAAATGCACGATCTCGATCCGGTCTCCGTCCGCCAGGCGTGTCTGGCCATAGGCGGACCGGGGGACGATCTCGAGGTTCCGTTCGACAGCGACTTTCCGGGGCTCAAGGCCCAGGGCCACGACCAGATCCGCGACGTTTTCGACGGCCTCCAGCCTGCGGGGTTCGCCGTTGAGGATCAACGCCAGTGTCATGCCCTGCTTGTGACCCCAGCCGCTCGCCGTTACAAGACGGCGGTTCCGGTTTTGGCGAGTCTGCTCTGGCCGGGACGCTGTCGGCGGGAACCGGCGCATCGGCTTCACGCCGATGTGTCCGCAAGGGCGCTTCTGCCCGTGTCCGCGCCGGCTGCGGTTCGATAGAAGTTCAAGGGGCCGAGGTTGTGCGGCCACCGAGACGACGAAGCACAGGATCCCTAAATGCCGTCCAGTCCGAAGGCTCCCGCCGAACAGATCGATGCACGTCTTGTCCGCCGCCTTGCTGGCATACTGAACGACACGGGACTCTCCGAGATCGAGGTCGAGCGCGACGGCCTGCGGATCCGCGTGGCGCGCACCCTGACCGCCGCCGCAACGGTCGCGGTCGCGGCCCCAACCGCGGTGGTCGCTGTCGCACCGGCGGCCCTCGATCTCGCCGCACCTGCGATCGCGGACGGCGACGCCGTGAAATCCCCGATGGTCGGGACTGTCTACCTGCAGCCCCAGCCGGACTCGCCGCCCTTCTTCAAGGTGGGCGACACCGTCTCGGAAGGCCAGACCATGATGATCATCGAGGCCATGAAGACCATGAACCCCATTCCCGCGCCCCGCGCCGGCAGGATCCTCGAATTCCTGGTGGTGAACGGCCAGCCGGTCGAGTTCGGCGAACCCCTCGCAATCATCGGGTAGGCCATGTTTGATAAGATCCTGATCGCCAACCGGGGCGAAATCGCCTTGCGGGTGCATCGCGCCTGCAAGGAAATGGGCATCTCCACGGTCGCGGTGCATTCCGAGGCCGACGCGGGCGCCATGTGGGTCCGCCTAGCCGACGAAAGCGTCTGCATCGGCCCTGCGCCCGCCTCCAAGAGCTACCTCAATATTCCAGCCATCATCGCCGCAGCAGAGATCACCGGCGCGCAGGCCATCCATCCCGGCTACGGCTTCCTGTCGGAGAATGCCCGCTTCGCGGAGATCGTGAACGCCCATGGCTTCACCTTCATCGGGCCGCTGCCCGAGCACATCACCATGATGGGCGACAAGATCACGGCCAAGCAGGCGGTCCGCGAAGCTGGGATACCGGTCGTTCCGGGCTCGGATGGGGCCGTGACCACCGAGGAAGAGGCCTTTGAGGCCGCCCGCAAGATCGGCTTTCCCGTCCTGATCCAGGCCGCCGCCGGCGGCGGTGGACGGGGCATGAAGGTGGCCCGCACAGAGGAAGACCTTCTCGAGGCCGTCTCTACCGCCAGGGCGGAGGCCCGCGCCGCCTTCGGGGACGACGCCATCTACATGGAGCGCTACCTCCAGGGGCCCCGTCATATCGAGCTTCAGGTCATTGCCGACAAGTTCGGGAATGTCTGCCACCTCGGTGAGCGGGATTGCTCCCTCCAGCGTCGTCACCAGAAGGTCCTCGAGGAGGCGCCCTCCCCGGTCATCGACGCCGCGACGCGCCGCAAGATCGGCGAGGTGGTCGTCGAGGCCGTCCGCAAGATCGGCTATCTCGGCGTCGGCACCATCGAGTTCCTCTACGAGAACGGGGAGTTCTTCTTCATCGAGATGAATACCCGCCTGCAGGTCGAGCACCCGGTGACGGAAGCCATCACGGGTATCGACCTGGTGCGCGAGCAGATCCGAATTGCCGCCGGCCTGCCCCTGTCCTTCAGCCAGAAGGACATCACGTTTGAGGGGCACGCCATCGAGTGCCGGATCAACGCCGAGAACCCACGGACCTTCACCCCCTCGCCGGGGCTTATCACGGATTTCCACGCCCCGGGCGGCCTCGGCGTCCGCCTGGACAGCGCCATCTACGCTGGCTACGCCATCCCGCCCTATTACGACAGCCTGATCGGCAAGCTGATCGTCCACGGTCGTGACCGCGAAGAGTGCATCGCCCGGCTCAGCCGTTGCCTCGGCGAAATGGTGGTCGGCGGTATCGAGACGACGATCCCCCTCTTCCAGGACCTCTTGCTCCAGCCAGACTTCATCATGGGCGACTACACGATCCACTGGCTGGAATCCTGGCTGAAGGATCTCGCGGAGGCCAGGTGAGCCCGGCTCCCCGTCGACACCCGGCGCTGGATTTCTACGCCCGCGGGGTCTTCCCCATGGCGGACTCGCCCACGGCGTCCGAGGTCTTCCTGGTCGAGCCCGAGTTCCGCGGGGTCTTCCCTCTGGACCGCCTACAGCTGCCCCGCAGGCTCCAGAGGACCCTTCGGCAGGACGCCTTCGAGGTCCGCATCAACTCGGATTTCGAGTCCGTGCTGGCCGCCTGCGCCGATCCGACCCGCCCCGGAGCCTGGATCAACCCGGCCCTCCTGGGGATGTATCGCAGCCTTTATGCCGAGGGTGCCGCCCACTCTGTGGAGGCCTGGCGCGGGGGCCGGCTGGTCGGCGGGCTGTTCGGGGTCTCGCTGCACGGTGCCTTCTTCGGCGAGAGCATGTTCTCGTTCGAGACAGACGCCTCAAAGGTCGCCCTTGCCCACCTCGCTGCGCAGTTGATCCGCGGCGGCTACAGGCTCCTCGACGCCCAGTTCATCACGGACCATCTCGCCAGTCTCGGAGCCGAGGAGATCCCCCGGGACGTCTACCTCGAGCGACTGGCGGCGGCGCTGGAGGTTGAAGGCCGGCTGACGGGGGCTGCGCCCCTCAGCGGTGTCGCGGTCCTGCAGGTGATCAGCCAGGCGTCGTAAACCGGATGCTCGGGCCCACTGAGCCCCGGCGAAGAGGCATAGATCCAGCCCTTGAAGACCTGGCGGGGACCGGGTGCCGGCCGGCCAGCCTGGGGCTTGGGCTGGGAGTCCACCGTCAGGTAGGCGACGGTGTCTTCTGTCGGCTCGTCGTCGGCGGTATGCTCACAGGCGCGTACCGTAAGGATCAGGGACTTGTAGCGGACGGGCTGACCGACAGGCACCTCGAAGCGGATAGTCTCTGCCGTCACCTTGTCCACGGCCTGCAGGACGGCGACGGCGAACCTCTCCCTCTGGCGTACGCTTTCGATGGGCAGGTCGGCGACCCTGCGCTCAGGCGGTTCGGCCGGGGCCACCTGGGAGGCCGGCACGGGTGGGGCCACTGCCGGCGGCGGCGCTTCGACCACGGCGGGCGGGGCCTCTTCCTCGATGACCGCCGGCGTGGCCACCTCGCCTTCCGGAGCCTGCAGAGGCGCCTCAGCGGAACCGGGCGGGGAAGCGGGTGGGGCGCCGGCTGCAGTTTCGGGTGCCGGAGCAGGAGCCTGCTGGGCCGGCGCCAGGGCCGCAGGGGCGAGACCCGCCGTCACCGCAAGGGCGATCACGGCCAGGCGTCGGCTGTGCGGTCTCAGGGCCATGCTATTCGGGCCGCCAGGCCTCGTAGTCGCCAGCGGCGCGCTGACGCTCCCCGCCGCGAGTGATCGAGCCCTTGGGCCGCCAGGCGTGAATCGTGCCTGTCATGTTGGGAAGGTGATCCTTTTCCCAGGCCTTCCGGGGCAAGGACGCCTGGGTCGGTAGCTCGTCGAAGGTGTAATGCAGCCAGCCGTGCCATTCTGCGGGCACCTTGGAAGCGTCGGGATAGCCCTTGTAGATCACCCAGCGACGGCGCCGGCCGTCATAGGAATCCTTGGCGTCCCGGGCTTCGTAATAGCGGTTGCCATAGTCGTCCTGGCCCACGGGGACGCCCCTGCGGTTGATATGGAACCCGGCGCCGATGGTTGCGCCGTTCCACCAGGTGAAGATCGCCTTCAGCATGCGCGTTCCGGTCCACTCAGATTGACTGGGGCGGACTATAGGTCGCCCGCCCCCGAGCGTCCAGCGATCAGGAAACCTCAACATCTTGTGGATCAGGGCCATCTGACCCGCAACATCTGTTGCCCGCAGCCAGTCGCGGTCCTAACCTGCGGGAAGTGGAGACCGATCTGATGCACACCCCGCCCGTTCTGGAGTCCCGGCAGGTCGAACTGAGCGACCGGTGCGTCGAGGTCCTGGCGCCGGCCGACTGGACCCAGCCCCAGGTCGAAGCCTGGATGGAGGCGCTGGGGGGAGCCGAGGACCTGGGCGCCGCGATCCATGGGCTGGCTGCAGACCTCGCTCGCAAGGCTCAGCGTTTCGGGCTGGGGGATCGCCTGGCCGCCCTGATGCTGAGCGGCGCAGCGGCGGTCGGCCTTCCCGCGGGTCCCGCGCCCGAGATCCTGGAGGCAGCGGATCCGGGTCTCGAGGCCCGCCTCCAGGGCCTTGCCGCCACCCTCCGGGGCGAGCGCCTGGCCCAGGCCGCTGCAGAGGCGGCTGCGGGTCCCATGCAGGGCGTCCTCGACGCGATCTCCCGCTGTGAGGGAGACCGGGAGGCCTGCGCCTCGCCGGCCGGTAATCCCGTCCTGGCCCGGGCCATCGAGCGCGCTCGCACCGCAGGGGCCCCGGACGACCTTATCCTTGAGGCGATCGACCTTTCCCGGTGCGGTGAAACGATCTGGCGACAGGCGCTTGCCCCATCGGAGGGGGACCGGCTGCGAATGGTGGTTTCCCGGGGCGCTTCCGCGACCCCGAACCTGGGACGCCTGGCCCTGACAGGCCGCGTTGGCCTGACGCCGGATGCCGGGACGGCGGCCGCCCTCGCCGCCACGGCGGGCCGCGTGCGTGGTGCCGTCAATCTGGGCGCTTTCGACCTCGGCATAGACTTTGAGGCCTCACGGTTCGAGGCCGCCGTCACCGACCTCGCCACAGCCCTGGCGGCGTCCGGGCGTCCGGGCCTGATCGGCCTGGGCGGACTGGGCGACTGGCTGCTGGCCCGGGGCCTGGCCTATGGCTCCGAGCCCGCGCGGAAGGCAGCGCGCGGCATTTTCAAGAACGCTCGGCGGGCCATTCCCGAAGGCCTGGACGTGGGGCTGGCCCTGTTCAGCGACCCTGAGGTCGCCCTCAGGCTGGGCGGAGCCGATCCCTCCGGTGCCCCCTCCCCGGGCCCGGTGATCACCGTCGAGACCGCCGACGCTGAAGGCTACCGCACCCTTTCCGTCGCCTCGCTCCGCGCCCTGGACGGTCTCGGGATCGATGTCGCCGACGCCCGACTCCACGCCCTTGGCCTGCGGGAACTCACTGGCGCGCCAGGGGTCGACCGGGCCGCCCTTGAGGCCCGGGGCTTCACCGACCACGAGATCGCCGCCGTCGAGTCGGCCCTTCCCATGGCCACCCGCCTGTCGGACGCCCTGTCCGTCCGGGTGATCGACCCCGGATTCCTGACCGATGTCCTCGGCCTGACCGAGGCCGAGCTGGCAGACCCCACCCTCGATCTCCCAGAGCGCATGGGCTTCAGCCCCGAGCAGGTTGCCCTCAGCGACGCCGCCATCGCCGGATCGGGCCGGCTTTCCGATCTCCCGGGCCTGACCGAGGCCCAGGCCGCAGCCCTGGCGACGGGCGCCGAGATCGCCATCGCCGACACCGTCGCCATGGCCGCAACCCTCGCCCCCCTGCTGGCCGCGCCGCCCGTGATGGCGTTCGAGGCCGAATCCGAAGCCCTCGACGCCGTCCTGGAGGGCCTGGGAGACACGCGAGGCGTCATCCTGCGCCCCCGGATCCGAAGAGGCCTGCTGGAGCGCCAACGGCTTCGTGAACCGACCCCCGCTGCGGCGGCAGCGCCAGAGCCTGAGGCGCGGATCATCGAGCGACGCATCGAGGTCGAGCGTCCGCCCACCCGGCGCAAGCTGCCCGATCGCCGGAAGGGCTACATCCAGAAGGCCTCGGTGGGCGGCCACAAGGTCTACCTCCACACCGGCGAATACGATGACGGCGAGCTGGGCGAGATCTTCATCGACATGCACAAGGAAGGTGCCGCCTTCCGCTCGCTGATGAACAACTTCGCGGTCTCGATCTCGATCGGCCTGCAGTACGGGGTGCCCCTCGACGACTTCGTGGACGCCTTCGTCTTCACGCGCTTCGAGCCGGCGGGCCAGGTGACCGGCAACGACTCCGTCCGCTCCGCGACCTCGATCCTCGACTACATCTTCCGCGAGCTCGGCATCTCCTATCTCGGCCGGGATGACCTGGCGAACGCCGACGGAGAGTTGAACGCAGACGGCCTGGGCCGCGGCGCTGCCGATGGCCAGCCCCTGGAGGCCCCCGAACCCCAGCCCGCGTCTCGGTTCATCTCCCGCGGGTTCTCCCGGGGCGCAGCGCCCGACAACCTCGTCTTCCTGCCGACGCCGCAGGAACGCGGAACCCAGGGCGGACTGCGCAGGGACGCCGACGTCTGCCCGGACTGCGGCGACACGGCCCTGGTGCGAAAGGGTGCAGACCTCATCTGCGACACCTGCGGCGTCCGCGCCGAAGGCGACCTCACCGGCTGACGGCTCTGCATCAAGAGAGCCAAATCACGTCGCGGTCGCTTGGGCGTTCTACCCGTGAGCAGACCCACCGAAGTTCCGAGAAGGGTGGGAAGCCGAAATGCGGTGGGTGCAGCGTCTGAACATGTGGGAGGTAATCCAGCCGAAACCTCTACCGCCAACGACTCTCAGCCGCCCTGGCTGAGTGGTGGGCCGTCATCGGCTAAGGCCAGGACTTCCCTGCTCCCATTGCGTCTTGACGGAGATGAGTTGCAGTTGGACTGACGCCACCATCGCGCGTTATAATATTGTATCGACAGGCGGCTGTGCTCAAGCGAGATCGCCACGGGAGAACGACATGGCCGAAGGCTTCATCCTCGAAATCCCCGAGCAGGTGGGCATCTCCACTTCTACCCGCCGCAAGCCTCAGGCCGCAACGCATCCCTGGCCGGCCGGGACGCGTATCATCTCCGCTGACAGCCACATGCTTGAGGCCGACCTCTGGTACGACCGTTTCCCGGAGCACCTTAAGGACCAGGCACCCCGGATGGTGTTCGCGGACGGCGGCTATGACTTGCGGATCGGTGAGAAGTCGATGACGCCGCCCAAGGTGGCGCAATCGCTGTGCGACGCCCTGGACTGCTACCCTGGTTTCAGTAACCTCGAGGCGCGGCTGAAGGACCTGGACATTGAGGGCGTCGAGAAGGAGTTGATCTTCCCCCAGCGCCTATTTGGCCTGCTGATGTTCGGCGAGATCGCCAACCGCGAGCACGTCTTCGGCGCCTACAACGAACATCTCGCCGAGGTATGCGCCCAGTCAGGCGGGCGGCTCTTTCCGGTGATGATCCCGCACTACTGGGACATGGAGACGGTGGCGGCCTCGGTCGAGCGGTGCAAGGCGCTAGGCGCCAAGTGCCTGATGATCCCGATCAAGCCGGGTAAATTCGAAGACGGCAAGCCGATCCACTACAACGACCCGGTCATGGACCCCCTATGGGCCGCCATCGAGGCCAGCGGCATGCCCGTGGCGTTCCATATCGGCGAGTCTATCCCGACGGCGGCGCCCGGCGCTGTCGGTGTTTCGTTCCTGGGTCAGACAGCGGGTTTCCGCACGCAATGGGCGGCGCTGACGTTCGGCGGGGTGTTCGACCGGTTTTCGGGCCTGAAGGTGGTGTTCGTCGAATGTGGCCTCGCCTGGGTGGCCAGCATGCTCCACGATGCGGACATGACCTATAACCAGTTCCCAACCCAGGTGTCGCCCAAGCTGAACCATCCCCCCAGTTGGTACTGGCGCGAGCACTGCTATGCGACCTTTATGACCGACCCGGTAGGCCTGGAGCTACTGCATCGCATAGGGGCCGAGACTGCTATGTGGTCGTCGGACTACCCGCACCAGGAAAGCACCTTCGGCTACACTCGCAGCGCCATCGAAGCGGTCTTCAAACACTGCAGCGTGAAAGACGCTCAGATGATCGTCGGCAAGACAGCGCTTAAGGTGTTCGGCCTGGAATGATGGACGATCCAATAGAGGCCTATGCTAGAGACGGCGTTGTCTTCCTGCCGGGCGTTCTGGACGCGGCGGCGCTGGCAGACGCCCAGGCGTCGTATGACTGGAGCCTGGCAAACCCCGGACGCGGGGCCTCGCGCATCGCCCAGGCCAGCGACGCCACCTTCTACAACGACCTCTACAACCCGGATGTCCTGACCGGCTATCGCGGGATGCTGCAGACCTCGCCGGTCCCGCGCATCGTCGCCGACCTCTGGGGCGCGCGGGACGTCTGGTTCATGTACGAGCAGGTGTTTCTCAAGGAAGGTGGCGAGGCGCGCCGCACGCCCTGGCACCAGGATTCCTCGTACCTGACGATCAAGGGCCCGCACTTGGCGGTGGTCTGGATCACCTTCGATGCGGTGAGCCAGGCCAATTCGCTGGAGTTCGTGCGCGGCTCGCACCTGGGCCAGCTCTATAACGGCTCGCGCTTCGAGCTCGGCGACGACACCGCGCCGCTACACCCGAAGTCGGCCCTGCCAAGGCTGCCGGACATCGAGGCGCAGCGTAGCAAGTTCGACATCGTCTCGTTCGCGACCGAGCCTGGCGACCTGGTGATCTTCCACCCGGGTACTCTGCACGGTGGCGCGCCGACTCATCCCGGCCAGCGCCGCCGTACCCTGACGCTGCGGTTCTTCGGGACCGAGTGCTTCTACGATCCGCGCGATGGCGGCGCCGGCCCCTCCGTCGCCGGTCTGCATGAGCGCAAGCGCGCGGGGGACCCCCTACACGATCCGGCGTTTTTGAAGTTGCGGTGAGGGTACTGTCGGGTTGACGGCAAAATGTCTCTACTTTGAGCCGGTGTAGCCCTCGGGGGGTATCAGGCCAGATGCGACCACTCTCGCTCAAACGCTACCGGTTCCCAGCCGATGGGATCCAGCGGACACTGCACGTCGTCAGAACATTTGAGACAGGCGGGGTTCGGATTTAGTGGAGAGTTAGCCTCATCTGGGGTGGATATTTAGGCGGCGATTTTGCGGTGCTGCAAGCGTCGATGTTCGATGGTCTGCCGTTTGATGTGAGCCCGCTGGCACCGGCGCAGACGCGGCCCGACTGTAGAAGTCGCCGCTTGGGCGTTCTACCGGGGAGCAGACCTTCCGAAGTTCCGAGAAAGGGGGGGGAAGCCGACGTTGGTTTAGCGGCCCATGCCGGACGATCCCGGCTTACCCGCTGAATAGGAAACGCCATCCTCGCCCAAGGCGCAGTCTGCGAAATCTGCGGAGCAGATTTGGACCGGGACTGACCCCACCTTCCGTTCAGGATACAGAGGATCGAACCAAGAGTGCCGAACCCCGCGATCATGGCCACCGTTCCGCCATGTTCGCTTGCGGCTTCGAGCTTCAGGAAGCGCATCCGCTCCTTGCAGCTGCACCGCACTCACGACTGAGCTTCGCAGGGAGCGGAAGCATAGCAGACCTTCCCGCTTCCCTTGGGTAAAACTCAAGGTTGCGCCGGTCCGCTGTGCGCCAGGCGTCACTCTTGGACAGCCCCTTGTGTCACCTCTTGGGCGTCAGCTTCACCAGCTTCCCGTCGAAGCCGCGCCGGCCATCGGTGAGAAGATAGATTGAGCCGTCAGGCCCCTCCTCCGGCTCGCGAATGCGCGCACCCAGCGCGAACTGGTCGCCCTTCGTGGCCTCGGGTCCGTTGACATCGACCCTGAGCAGACTCTGGCTGGACAGACCGCCGATGAAGAGATCGCCGCGCCACTGCGGCCAGAGCTTGCCGGAATAGACCATCATCCCCGCGGGCGATATGGCGGGATTCCACCAGACCTTCGGCGCCTCAAAGCCGTCGCCAGGGCTATGATCTGGGATCGCCGCCCCATTGGTCGGCGGGCCCGGGTAGTTGTCGCCATTGGAGACGACCGGCCATCCGTAGTTGCGGCCGGGCAGGATCAGATTGACCTCGTCCCCACCCAGAGGGCCCATCTCCTGCTCCCACAGGTTGCCGTTTGCGTCGAATGCCAGGCCGAGGAGGTTGCGGTGGCCATAGGTCCAGATGGCGGGATCACCGCCGCGCGCCGCCAGGGGATTGCCAGCTGCCGGCGTGCCGTCGTCGTTGAGGCGCAGAACCTTGCCTGAGAGGATTTTGATATCCTGCGGCTCCGTGCGCTGGAAACCGTCCCACTGCTGGCGATCACCGACGGCGAAAAACAGCTTGCCCTCGGGCGAGAACGCGATGCGGCCAGAATAGTGGCCCGCCTTGGCGTCATACTTGGGGCCGCGGAAAAGCGTCTGCACGTTGCTTAGCGACGGGGCGTCTCCGTCGTTGAACACGCCGCGCGCCAGGACCACGATCGTGTCCTTCCCGGCGGCTTCCGAATAGCTGAGGTAAACCATCCGGTTCTTGGCGAACCGGGGGTGAAGCACGACATCCATCAGCCCGCCCTGTCCCTGGGACACCACGGCGGGGGTGCCGGTCACGGTCTTTCGCTGTTTGCCGTCTGCTGAGAGCATCAACAGCTGGCCAGCCTTCTCGGTGATCAACATGCGGCCGTCGGGCAGGAAGGTCATGGCCCAGGGCTGGTCAAGGTCGGCGATTTCCTCGATCCGGAACGGCGCGTCGGGTGGGGCTGAGGGCTCTGTCATGGCCGCGACGGCGGCGACGGCCCCGCCGGTCAGCACCAATGCGCCGGCGAGCGCAATCGCCCACGGACGAGGAGAACGGTCCGGCTTGTTCGTAACCGTCGAGGTCGGCTTGATCATGGGCGGTCACCTGTCGAGGGGTTAAGATCGCAGCTCGCCGCGGAAATTGCCGCGCGCATCTCGCTAATCGACGACCCTGTCTTCGCTTCGATATTTCTGAGCGGGTTCGCTCTGGCCTGTTCCGGATCGCTCACGACGCCTCCAATTTTGCTCGCCACCCCGGACATTGAATTACCTGCACGCGGCTGACAATGACCGCTTCGGGTCGAATTTCACCGGCTGACGGCTCTACATCAAGGGAGCCCGATAAAGCCCCGATCCGATAACCGGTTCCTGCCGATCGGAACCTGATCCAGCGGATAGCTTCTGAGGCCTGGCGCCCGCCTAGCCGCGGCACGACTGCAGAAGTCGTCGCTTGGGCTTCCTGCCCGTGAGCAGACCTTCCGAAGTTCCGAGAAGGGGGGTTAGCGGACGTTGGCTCGCTTGCCTGTCCGCACCCCGGGGCCGTAGGTTCTGGCAATGTCAGACGGTAAA
>CAMAOY010000011.1 GCA_945859865.1 Phenylobacterium deserti | reverse complement strand
GAGATCACCGTCGCCCGGGCGGCAGGGCACGTGCGCTATCCGGCGCGGTTCCAGCTGGTGGCGGCCCAGAACCCCTGCAAGTGCGGCAAGGGGGGCGAGGGCCGGGGCGCCTGCGGCCGGGCGCCGCGCTGCCAGGTCGACTACCGGGGCCGGGTCTCGGGACCCTTCCTGGACCGGATCGACCTGCAGGTGGATGTCCCCGCCGTGCGCGCCGCCGACCTCGCCCTGCCCACCGCAGCCGAAGGTTCCGCCGAGGTCGCCGCACGGGTGGCCGCGGCGCGGGAGATCCAGGTGCGCCGGGCCGTGGCGGCAGGACGGCCCGAGACCGAGGCGGCCAACGCCCGGGCCTCCGGGGACTGGCTGCAGGCCATCGCCGACCCCGAGCCCGACGCCCGCGCCCTCCTGACCCGCGCCGCCGACGCCGCCGGCCTCACCGCCCGGGGCTGGAGCCGGGTCCTGCGCCTGGCCCGGACCCTCGCAGACCTGGAGGCCGACGTCGCACCCGCCGTCGGCCGCCGGCATGTGGCCGAGGCCCTGGCCTACCGGGGGGTCGGCGCGGGGGCCTGACCCACCCCTGTTGACCTCATCTTAATCGCCGGACTTGACCCTTTATCACGCAAGGCGACAAAGGATGAGGCCATGACCCGACCCGTCGTCCCTTCCGCTGGCGCGGTGCCCTCCGTTGCGGGCAGCCTGCAGGCTGCCCCCGCGCCGACGACCCCGGTCAGCATCGAGGAACTGGCCAGCCTGAGCCACGAGTTCCGGACCCCGCTGAATGGCGTCCTGGGCCTGGCCCGCCTTCTGGAGTCCACACCCCTGACGGGCGAGCAACGCAGCTATGTGGACGCCCTTCGGGAGTCGGGCGAGCACCTGCTGGGCCTGGTCAACCAGTTGCTGGACTTCGCCCGGCTCGGCGCCTCCACCGTCGAGATCCAGACGGGCGACGTCAGCCTCGAGAACCTCCTGCGGGGGGTCTGTGAGCTGACCGCGCCCCGGGCCACCGAAAAGGGCCTGGAGATCGGATGGTGGATCGCCCCGGGGCTCGGACGCATCCGCGGCGATGAGGGCCGGCTGAGGCAGATCCTGCTGAACTACATCGCCAACGCCATCAAGTTCACGGGCCAGGGCGGCGTCCTGGTCTCGGCGGTCGCAGCGGGCCCCGGCCGCATCCGGCTGTGCGTCGGCGATACCGGACCCGGCGTGGCCGAAGCCGAGCGGGAGCGCATCTTCGAGCCCTTCGTCCAGACTGACCCCAGGGTCGACGGCGTCAACCTTGGGGGCGCGGGTCTTGGCCTGGCCATCGTCCGGTCCCTGGCGACGGCCATGGAGGGCCAGGCCGGGGTCGATCCCGCCCCCGGGGGCGGGGCGGAATTCTGGCTTGAGCTGCCGGCCGCCCGGGCGGGGGGAATCCCCGGCCGAACCCTGTCCCAACGCCGTATCGCGGTGATGAGCGCCAATCCCGTCGTCGCCGAGGCCGCCATCCGCCAGGTCGCCTCCCGGGGGGGCGAGGGCGTGGCCGCTGCCAGCCTTGCGAACCTGCCCGGCGACGTCGACTTCGTGCTTGTGGATCATGCCCTGCGACCGGCCGGGCCCCCCGACGACCGGCCAGCCATCATCCTGCTCTCGCCCGAGGATCGCGGCCTGATCGACGACTACCGGGCCCGCGGTTTCGCCGGCTACCTGATCAAGCCCCTGCGGCCGGCCTCCCTGGCGCAGCGGGTGGTGGCGGCCGCGCAGGGCCGGAGCCGGACCGGGCGCCTCGACGACCGGATCGCTCCGGCTGCAGCCCCTGGCCTGCGGATCCTGCTGGTGGAAGACCACGCCATCAACGCCCTGCTGGCCACCGCCATGCTGAACCGGGAGGGCTGCGTGGTGGACCCCGCCGCGGGCGGCCCCGATGCCCTGGCCGCAGTCGCGGTGGGCGCCTACGACCTGATCCTGATGGACATGCGCATGCCGGGGATGACCGGCCCCGAGACGGCCCAGGAAATGCGCAAGCAGGGCGTGAAGACCCCGATCGTGGCCCTGACCGCCAACACCTTCGAGGATGACCGCCAGATCTGCCTTGCGTCCGGCATGGACGATTTCCTGGTCAAGCCCCTGACCGCCGACGCCCTGAGACGGATCCTGTCCCGGGTGGCCCGGGGCTGGAACGAGCCCGCCGGGCGGCGACGCTAGATTCCTGTCCGATAAGTAGGAGCCGGCTGCTGGACGGCGGAGGCGGCGCACGCCAATCTTGACAAGGCCGCGGTCTGGCGGCGCGACGGATGCGGCGATGAACCCCAGGGGCGACGAAGGGCCGGCCGAGTCCCAGCTGACCGGCCTGAAGGCCCTGGCGGTCTACGGCGAGCGGCGGTCCCTGGTCATGATGGCCCTGGGCTTTGCCTCGGGCCTGCCCAACCTGTTGATCTTCGACACCCTCTCGGCCTGGCTGAGGGACGCCGGCCTGTCCCTGGAAGTCATCGGGGTCTTCAGCCTGGCCACCCTGGCCTATTCGGTGAAGTTCCTCTGGGCGCCCCTGGTCGACCGGGTGCCCATCCCCGGCCTGACCCGGGCCCTGGGCCAGAGGCGGGCCTGGATGCTGGCCTGCCAGGTAATCATCATCCTGGCCCTCCTGGCCATCTCGGGGGTGGACCCTGCGCGAAGCCTGGGCGCCATGGCCGCCCTGGCGGTCCTGGTGGGCGTGGTCTCGGCCACCCAGGACATCGTCATTGACGCCTGGCGGATCGAGGCGGCCGGGCCCGAGCGGGCTGGCGCCATGGCCGCCGCCTACCAGTGGGGATACCGGATCGCCATGATCCTGGCCGGGATCCTGCCCCTGGTCCTGAGCGACGTCATCGGCTGGGGCGGCTCCTACGCCCTGATGGCGGTGCTGATGCTGGCGGGAACCGCGGGCGTCCTCGCCGCCCCCCGGGAGGCGGCCGCTGTCGCACGCCCGAGCGACCCCGAGCCCGTCGCCGCAAGGCCCGGACGGGACGTCCTGGAATGGGTGGGCCGCGGAGGCCTCGTCCTTTCGGCGGCAGCCCTTCTGGGGTCGGGCCTGTCGGGAAATCCATTCCTGCTGCGCACGCCCCTCTCCGCCCTTGGCCTGGAGGGACTTTCAGGTTCCCTCGCAGAACTCTGGGCGGCGAAGCCGGCGGGTGCCATCGCCCAGGTGGTCTCCGCCCTGGGCGGGCTTGCCCTGCTGGCTGCAGCGGTCCTGCCCCTGCCCGGCGCGCCGACCCGGCCCGGCCGCTTCCTTTTCCAAGCCCTGGGCGAGCCCCTGGCGGACTTCGTCCGGCGGCACCAGGGGACGGCGGCCCTGATCCTGGCCCTGATCTGCGTCTATCGCCTGCCCGACTTCGTGCTGAACATCATGAACCCCTTTTATCTCGACCTCGGGTTCTCGAAGCTCGAGATCGCAGAGGTCCGCAAGGTGCTCGGGGTGATCATGTCGGTGGCCGGCGTCGGGCTGGGCGGCTGGGCAGTGGCGCGCCTGGGCCTGATGCGGGCCCTGGTGATCGGCGCCTTCGCAGGCCCGATCTCAAACCTCGTCTTCGCCTGGCTGACCCTCCAGGGACCCCAGCTCTGGGCCCTCGCGGCGGCAATCGGCATCGACAACCTGGCCTCGGGCTTCGCCGGCACCTGCCTGATCGCCTACATGTCCAGCCTGACCAGCCGGGGCTTCACCGCCTCGCAATACGCCCTTTTCTCGTCCCTCTACGCCCTGCTCGGCAAGCTGATCGCCTCGCAGTCCGGGCGCATCGTCGAGGGGGCGGCCCGGCTGGCAGATGCGCCGGGCGGGATCCTCCTGCCGGCAGCGTCGGGGGCCTTCGGCTCGGCGGTGGCGAAGTCCGGGGTGAGCGCCGCGGGGCTGGGAACCGGCTACGTGGTCTTCTTCGTCTACTCGGCCATCCTCGGAGCGGCGGGGGTGGTCCTGACCCTGATGGTCGCAGGCCGAGAGGCCCGCCGCCGGCGGGACGGCGGGACGGGGGATCAGGCTTCCGCCTGACGCGCCCGCTCGATCGACTGGCGAATGATCTCGCCGGTCTCTGCGGTATCGGCCCAACGGCCGACCTCCGACATCTTGTTCTTCTCCAGGTCCTTGTAGTGGGTGAAGAAGTGGGCGACCTGCTCGGTCAGGATGGGGGGCAGGGCCCGCCAGGAATCAATCCCGGTGTAGTAGGGGTGGAGCTGGTCCACCGGCACGGCCAGGACCTTCTCGTCCTCTCCCGCCTCGTCGGCCATGATCAGGCAGCCGATCGGCCGGCAACGGATGATGGCACCCGTCGCCACCGGGGTGAGGCCGACCACCAGTATGTCCAGCGGGTCCCCGTCCCCCGACAGGGTGTGGGGAATGAAGCCATAGTTTCCCGGATAGAACATGGCCGTGTGCAGGAAGCGGTCGACGAACATGGCGCCGGAGGCCTTGTCGAGCTCGTATTTGACCGGCGCGCCGCCCTGCGGGATCTCGATCAGGGCGTTGATGTCGTAGGGCGGATTCACCCCGACCGGGATGCGGGAAATGTCCATGTCGGTCTCCTTGGTGGCGCGATGCCGATCAGACTGCAGCTATGGCCCAATGGCGAGGGGGGCGGAAGGGGCTGACAGGCGCCGATGTCTGTTCTATAGAACCCCCAACATCGTTTGTGGCGTTGGATGACGTATACGAGCGGCGGGCTGCGGCCCGGCCGCTTTTTTGTTGGATCAAGGGGCGCCCGGATGGGGTCCCCCTGGCAGGGCTCGGAGAGATCGAATGCGCGGCAGGACGGCGGAGGACGCCCGGCTCCTGGAACTGCTCGACCCGGTGGCGGAGGCTGCGGGATACGAAATCGTGCGCCTGAGGCTGATGGGCAGCGAACACGCGCGCCGGCTACAGATCATGGCTGAGACCCCGGAGGGGGAAATGAATGTCGAGGGCTGCGCCCGTCTGTCCCGCGCCCTGTCCGAAGTCCTGGACGCCGCCGATCCGGTATCGGGCATCTACACACTGGAGGTCTCGACCCCGGGGGTTGACCGGCCCCTCACGCGGCTGAAGGACTTCGAGACCTACGAAGGCTTCGAAGCGCGGATCGAGTTGGACCGCCTGGCCGAGGGCCGGAAACGCTTCCGCGGCGAACTTGCCGGCATCGAGGGCGACCAGGTGGCCGTCAACCTCGAGGAAGAGGCCGAGACTGCGCTGATTCCCTTCGCCTGGATCCTAGAGGCGAAACTGATCCTGACTGACCGGCTGATGGACCGGGGCGCCCAAGAGCGCGCCCGCCGCCTAGCCGCCGGCCCCAACCCCGATTCCGACCAGGAGGACATCCCATGAGCCCGACAGGGATCGCCGCGAACCGGCTTGAGCTTCTGCAGATCGCGGAGGCGGTAGCGCGAGAGAAATCCATCGACCGCGAGGTGGTCATCTCGGCCATCGAAGAGGCCATCCAGAAGGGCGCCCGCACCCGTTACGGTGCCGAGCACGACATCCGCGTCCGCATTGATCCCAAGACCGGCGAGACCTCAATGAAGCGCGTGATCCGGGTCATTCTGGATGACGAGACCTTCACGGACGAAGACGGGCTGCCCGTCGAGCCGATCGGCGTCCGCCGCCTCTCCGAGGCCCTGCGCGACGACCCCGAGGCCGTTGTCGGCAAGACCTACGAGGAAGTCCTGCCGCCCTTCGAGTTCGGCCGGGTGCAGACCCAGATGGCCCGCCAGGTCGTGACCGGAAAGGTCCGCGAGGCTGAGCGGGAGCGCCAGTACGAAGAGTACAAGGACCGGGTCGGAGAGATCGTCAACGGCGTGGTCAAGCGGGTGGAGTACGGCAACACGGTCGTCGACCTGGGCCGCGGCGAAGGAATCATGCGCCGCGACCAGTCCATCCCCCGGGAAAACTTCAACATCGGCGATCGCATCCGCTGCTACATCTATGACGTGCGGCGCGAGGCCAAGGGCCCGCAAATCCTGCTCAGCCGGGCCCACGGCGGCTTCATGGCCAAGCTGTTCGCCCAGGAAGTGCCCGAGGTCTATGACGGCGTCATCGAGATCCGCGCCGTCGCGCGGGATCCCGGCAGCCGCGCCAAGATGGCGGTGGTCTCCAACGACAGCTCCATCGACCCCGTGGGTGCCTGCGTCGGCATGCGCGGCAGCCGGGTTCAGGCGGTCGTCGCCGAACTCCAGGGCGAGAAGATCGACATCATCCAGTGGAACCCGGATGAGGCCACCTTCATCGTCAACGCCCTGGCACCCGCCGAGGTCTCCAAGGTGGTGATGGACGAGGAGGACGAGCGGGTCGAAGTGGTGGTGCCGGACGAACAGCTGTCCCTGGCCATCGGACGTCGCGGCCAGAACGTTCGCCTGGCCTCCCAGCTGACGGGCTGGCAGATCGACATCATGACGGAGAGCCAGGAGAGCGAGCGCCGCCAACGCGAATTCGCTGAGCGCACTGCGCTGTTCCAGGAAGCCCTGGACGTGGACGAGGTGATCGCCCAGCTCATCGTGACCGAAGGCTTCGCCACTGTGGAGGACGTCGCCTATGTGGACGCCTCCGAGATCGCCGCCATCGAGGGCTTTGACGAGGACACCGCCGAGGAGATCCAGGCCCGGGCCCGCGACCACCTCGAGCGTGAGGCCGCCGAGCTTGACTCCAGCCGTCGTGAACTCGGCGTGGAGGATGGCCTCCTGGAGATCGACGGCGTGACCCTTCCCATTGCCCTGGCGCTTGGCCAGGGTGAGGTGAAGTCCGTTGAGGACCTCGCTGGCCTCGTGCCGGATGACCTGCGCGGCTGGTACGAGTCCCGAAATGGGGAGCGCGTGCGCGAGTCGGGCATACTCGAGGCCTTCGGGATGGAAGCCGCCGATGCGGAAGCCCTGATCCTGCGCGCCCGCGTCGCCATGGGCTGGATCGAACCGGCACCGGAAGTGGTCGAAGAGGAAGTCGAGGTCGAGCTCAGCGAAGAGGAAATTGTCTTCGGTCAGCCGAGCACCACAGGAGCCTGATGCTCGGGTGACCCTCGCCGGACCCAGAACCCACGCCGAGGCTTCGCGCCAGAGCCGCGACCTGGCGTCAGGCGAGGTGCGTCCGCGCGAGACCATGATCCGGTTCGTCGCAGGACCTGACAACCTGGTGGTCCCTGACCTGGCCGGGCGGCTGCCCGGGCGGGGGCTGTGGGTGGCCGCTGACCGGGCCTCCGTCGAGACCGCGGCAAAGAAGGGCCTGTTCAGCCGGTCGGCCCGGACAGCGCTGAAAGCCAGCCCGGACCTCGCCGCCCAGGTCGAGGTCCTGTTGCTCAGGCGACTGCTGGACGGACTGGGCCTCGCCCGACGGGCGGGGGATCTGGTCACCGGTTTTGAGAAGGTCGTCTCCACGATGGGCGAGGGCCGGGCCGCCTGGCTGGTCGAGGCGACCGACGGGGCACCCGATGGCCGCCGCAAGGTGCTTTCCGCCCTCCGGCGAGCCTCCCCGTCGCCGGGCCTCGCCGGGCTCTGGACCGGGGAAGAATTGAGTTTGGCCTTGGGGGGCGAGAATGTGATACACACCGCCTTCCTTGTGGGACGGGGTGCCGACCGTTGGACATTTGATGTCCAGCGGCTTTCAGGCTTCCGGCCCCTGGTTCCGGAGTCTTGGAGCGACGCGCCTGCGCCCGCTCCCGGGTCTTCGAATCCGGCCCAGGGCGTGTGAATTTCGAAGTGGGCGGAATCTGTCCGGCCGGATGTAAAGCGAGCGCATGAGCGACGAAAAAGACAACGGCCGCCCCACCGCCCCTGGCGGGCGCCAGCCCCTGACCCTGAAGCCGCGCCTCGGTGCGGGATCGGTCAGCGCCGGCACGGTCAAGCAGAGCTTCAGCCACGGTCGCTCCAAGACGGTGGTGGTTGAAACCAAGCGCGCGCGAACCCTGGGATCGGCCCCGGGAAACCTCGCGGGGCCCTCGCCTGCCGAACGCCGAACCACGCCGCCCGCAGCGCCGGCGCCCCGGCCAGCTGGGCCCTCCGCCCCTGTCGACGGCAATCTTTCCGCCGGGGAGCTCCAGGCCCGCCAGAAAGCGATCGAATTCGCCCGCGAGAACCAGGCGCGCCAGGCCGTTGAGGCCCGGGCCCAGGCCGACGCCGCAGCTCGCGCCGAAGCCGCGACTCTTCCGACGCCTGCAGCGGAGGCGGCACCGATGCCGGCTCCTGCGGCCCAGGAGCCGCCCGCCCAGGCCGTAGCTCCGCAGGCTCCAGCCCCTCAGGCTCCAGCCCCTCAGGCGGTAGATGCTCAGGCTGTCGATACGCAAGCCTTAGCTCCACAGGCCCCCGTTCCGCAGGCCCCCGTTCCGCAAACTCCGGCTCCGCAGGCTGCATCTCCGCAGACCCCGGCTGCAGCGCCACCACGACCGACCGCCGAGGCGGCTCGCCCCGGGTCGCCTGCGTCACCAAGCCAGACCCGGACCTATGAGCCCTCCCGGGAACGCCGGGACGACCGCCCGACGACGACGACCTACCGTCCCGAGCGTTCGGCCGGCCGGTTCGAGAATACGAGTTTCGGCCAGCGCGCCCCGCGGACGGACGGTCCACCACGGGATCGCCCGGGCCAGGACCGTCCCCGCGAAGGCGACCGCGCCGCGCCGACCGGGCGCGCCTTCGCCCCCGGCGGCGAACCCGTCCGCTACTCTGCCCTGGCCCCGCGCCCGGCGCCCGGTGCCCGTGACGACTCCCGTCCGGGCGGGGCCCGGACCCCGAGGATTGCGCCTGCTGTCGCCCCGGCCGAGCCTGAGATCCAGCGCGCAGCCCGTCAGGTGCCTCGCCCGGGCTCGCTGAGCATCGACCGGCGCCCGGAGGAGGATGAAGACACCCGCCGCAAGGCGGCCAACGCCGTCGGCAAACCCATCAGCCGGGCGAAGGGTGCCACCCAACGCCGCGAGGGCCGACTGACCATTCAGGCCGTCGCCGGCGACGACGAAGGTGCCGTTGAGCGGATGCGCTCGCTGGCCTCGGTCCGTCGGGCCCGGGAACGCGAGCGGGAAAAGCGCAAGGGCGGTGCCCAGGAGCAGGCCAGGGCCTCCCGCGAGGTGGTGATCCCGGACGTGATCACCGTGTCCGAGCTATCCAACCGGATGGCCACACGCGGCGTGGACGTGATCAAGTTCCTCATGCGCGAGGGCATGATGCTGAAAATCAACGACGTGATTGACAGCGATACCGCCGAGCTCATCGCCGCCGAGTTCGGTCACACGGTGAAGCGTGTTTCGGACTCCGACGTGGAGGAAGGCTTCCTCGGGGCCGACGACGGGGACGAGACCCTGGAGACCCGGGCCCCGGTTGTGGCGGTCATGGGCCATGTCGACCACGGCAAGACCTCTCTCCTCGACGCCCTGCGCCAGGCGGATGTCGCCGGCGGAGAGCACGGCGGTATCACCCAGCACATCGGCGCCTACCAGGTGAAGCTGGCCGAAGGAAGTCGCGTGACCTTCCTGGACACGCCTGGCCACGCCGCCTTTACGGCCATGCGGGCCCGCGGTGCCGAGGTCACCGACCTCGTCGTCCTGGTCGTGGCGGCAGACGACGGGGTCATGCCCCAGACCATCGAGGCCATCCTGCACGCCAGGGCGGCAAAGACGCCAATCATCGTGGCCGTCAACAAGATGGACAAGCCCGACGCCAACCCGACCCGGGTCGTCAACGAGCTGCTCCAGCACGAAATCGTGGCGGAGAGCCTGGGCGGCGAGACCCAGATCATCGAAGTCTCTGCCCTCAAGAAGACCGGCCTGGATGACCTGATCGAGGCCATCCTGCTGCAGGCCGAGGTCCTCGAACTAAAGGCCAATCCGTACCGGACCGCCGAAGGCGTGGTGATCGAGTCCAAGATCGACCGCGGCCGGGGTGCCGTGTCCACTGTCCTGGTCAAGCGGGGCACCCTGAAGCGCGGCGACATCATCGTGGCGGGTGCCAGCTTCGGCCGGGTCCGCGCCCTGCTGAACGAGCGCGACGAACAGGTCCTCTCGGCGGGACCTTCCGAGCCGGTAGAGGTCCTTGGCCTCGACGGCGCGCCTTCCCCAGGCGAGGCCTTCGCCGTGGTCGAAACCGAGGCCCGCGCCCGGGAGCTGACCGGTTATCGCATCCGCGTGAAGCGCGAGAAGGCCGGGGCCCCCGTGGCTGGCGGCGTGTCCATGGCCGACTTCATGGCCAAGATGCAGGACAAGAAGATCTCGGAGATGCCGGTCATCATCAAGGCCGACGTCCAGGGGTCGGCGGAGGCCATTGTCGGCTCCCTCGAGAAGCTCGGCACGGACGAGGTGCGCGCACGCATCATCCTGTCCGGCGCCGGCGCCATCAGCGAGAGCGACGTCATGCTGGCCAAGGGGTCGGGCGCGCCCATCCTGGGCTTCAATGTCCGGGCCACCACCCAGGCCCGCCAGCTCGCCGAGCGCGAGGGCGTCGAGATCCGCTACTACGCGATCATCTACGACCTGCTTGACGACGTTAAGGGCGTCATGTCGGGCCTTCTGGCACCGGAGCAGAGGGAAACCTTCCTCGGCAACGCCCGGGTCCTGCAGGCGTTCGACATCACCCGCGTGGGCAAGGTGGCCGGCTGCCGTGTCACCGAAGGTGTGGTCCGGCGTGGCGCCCGGGTCCGGATCGTCCGCAACGACATCGTCGTCCTGGAACTGGGGGTCCTGCAGACCCTCAAGCGGTTCAAGGACGAGGTGGCCGAGGTCGGCAACGGTGTCGAGTGCGGCATGGCCTTCCAGGGCTTCCAGGACATCCAGGAAGGCGACATCATCGAGTGCTTCACCATCGAAGCGGTCAAGCGCAGCCTCTAGATCCTGTTCCGAAAAGTGGGAGCCGGCTCTAGGGCCACGCGTGCGCCCGGGGGTTTCATGCTCAGACGACTCGTCCTGCTCTCCCTAGCCTGCCTCCTGGCCGCCTGCGCGACCGCCAGCCGCGTGGGTGCGGCCAATGACATCCACGCCCTCCTGACGGCAATCCGCGATGATGACCAGGCCGCCTTCGACGCCAGGGTCGACCGGGACGCCCTCAAGGCCGAGATATCCGCCCGGCTCTCCAGTGAGGCCGGCCGACTGAAGGTGGAAGGCCTCGACCTGGGTCAGCTGAGCGCCGTGATCGCCCCGAACCTGGCCAACCTCGCCGGCGACGCCCTGGTCCAGCCCCGGGTCTTCCGCAAGGTCGCCGAAGCCTATGGCTACACCCCCGATAAACCCCTGCCCGGGCCCGTCGCCATCGCCAGCCGCCTGAAGGCCACGCCGGACGGCCGGGTCTGCGCCACCCGGGACAAGAATGGCCCCTGTCTCCTGGTCTTCACCCGCTCCCCCGAGGGCCGCTGGCGCCTGAGCGGCTTCGAAGGCGACCTGTCCGCCCTCAAGATTCGCTTCTGACGAGGCTCGTCATGTCCTGGGAAGATGCTCTCTCCGCCTACGATCGCTTCGACTTCGAGGACGGTCCCTGGACCCGGCCCGTCTGGCGACGCGGCACGGGCCCCGCCGTCATCATCATCCACGAAATCCCCGGCCTGCATCCCCTGGTGATCCGCTTTGCGGACCGGGTGGCAGAGGCGGGCATGACCGTCTTCCTGCCAAGCCTGATCGGAGACCCCGGCCGGCCGCTCAGCCGCGGCTACGCCCTGAAATCCATGGCGACGGCCTTCTGCGTCCGGCGGGAGTTCAACGTCTGGCGGACCGGGCGGACCAGCCCGATCGCCGACTGGCTCCGGGCCCTGGCCCGCGAGGCCCACGCCGAGTGCGGCGGGACGGGCGTAGGGGCCGTGGGCATGTGCTTCTCAGGCGGCTTCGCCCTGGCCATGATGACTGAGCCTGCCGTGGTGGCACCGGTCCTGTCCCAGCCTTCCCTTCCCCTGCCCTTCGGCTCCCGTGCACGGGCGGCGGACATCGATGTCTCGCCTGAGGACCTGCGGTGCGTGAAGGACCGGCTCGAGGCCGAGGACCTGACCGTGATGGGGCTGCGCTTCCGGTCGGACCGGTTCGTGCCCGACGCCAGATTCGACACGCTCAGGGCTACCTTCGGAGACCGTTTCGACGCCGTCGAGCTGGAGGACGCCGACGCCGCCCCTTCCGATATGCCGCCGCACTCGGTCCTGACCCTGCACCTTCGGGAGGACGGTCCCACCCGGGCGGCCGAGCAGAAGGTGATCGCGTTCTTCCGGCAGAGGACGGGCGCCTGAGCACCCGTTGGCTGGACAGCCGGGCCCGTCGCGACTAGAACCCGCCGCCTTCCCCCGCGTCCGCGTCCGATCCGCGGTCCGGGACAGCCATTCGGGACACTCCCCATGAAAAAACATTCCGGCGCCGGACGCGGCGCCCCGGCCGGGCCGTCGCAACGTCAGCTGAGGGCGGGGGAGCTGATCCGCCACGCCCTGGTGGAGATCCTGCGCGAAGAGGACATCGCCGATCCGGACCTGGCCGGCGTCTCGGTGACCTTGACCGAGGTCCGGATGAGCCCCGACCTGCGCCACGCCCACTGCTTCGTCGAGCCCCTGGGAGGCCAGGAGGCCGGCCCGGTGGTGGCGGGCCTGAACCGCCATGCGAAATTCCTCAGAGGCCGGCTGGGGCGCGGGATCGACATGAAGTTCACCCCTGACCTCAAATTCGCCCACGACGAGAGCTTCACCGAGGCGGCCCGCATGGAGACCCTCTTCCGCGACCCGAAGGTGGCCCGGGACCTGGGGCCGGGCGACGGCGACGGCGACGGCGAAGCCTGATGGGACGACGAAAAACGGGAGAGGCGATCTCGGGATGGTTCTGCCTGGACAAGCCCTACGACCTGACTTCGACCCAGGCGGTGGGGCGGATTCGGCGGGCGTTCAATGCCCAGAAGGCAGGACACGCAGGGACCCTCGATCCCCTTGCGACCGGGATCCTGCCCATTGCGCTGGGCGAGGCGACCAAGACCGTCAGCTTCATGATGGACGCCGGGAAGACCTACCGCTTCACCATCGCCTGGGGCCGGACCACAACCACCCTGGATCTTGAGGGCGAGACCTCGGCCGCCTCCGACGTGCGGCCCAGCCTAGCCGAGACCGAAGCCGCCCTGCCAGGCTTCGTCGGTGAAATTGATCAGGTCCCGCCCGCCTTTTCCGCCATCAAGGTGGCCGGCCAGCGCGCCTACGACCTCGCCCGGGCCGGCGAGACCGTAGAGTTGGCCTCCCGCCGGGTGGTGATCCACAGGGCCTGCGTGACCGGCGCCCCGGATGCCGACCATGTCGACATCGAGATCGATTGCGGCAAGGGCGTCTATGTCCGCGCCATCGTCCGGGATCTGGCCGAACGCCTCGGCGCCTGTGGTCACGTCAGCGCCCTGAGGCGGACCCGGGTGGGACCCTTTACGGAGGCCCGGGCGATTACGCTGGAAACCCTTGAGGATCTGGGGCATAAGGCGCGCCTCTTGGAGGCCCTGCTTCCGGTCGAGACCGCCCTGGACGACATCCCGGTGCTGGCCGTGACCGCTGAAGACGCCTTCAGGCTCAAGCAGGGACGACCCATCGTTCTCGTTCCCCGACAGGTTGAAGACCTGAAGGCCCGGCTCCCCGCCGGCGACCGGACGGTTTCAGCCCTGGCGGGCGGTTCGCTGGTGGCGCTCTGCGAGATGCGTATGGGACGGCTCGAACCCGTGCGCGTCTTTCACCTCTGACCAGAGCGGAGACTGCACGATGTCGATTACGCTGGAACGCAAGGCCGATCTCATCAAGACGCACGGCCGCTCCGAAGGCGATACCGGAGGCGCGGAAGTCCAGGTGGCCATCCTTTCTGAAAGGATTTTCAACCTGACCGAGCACTTCAAGACCCACAAGAAAGACAACCATTCCCGTCGGGGCCTGCTGAAGATGGTGTCGCAACGCCGTCGTCTGCTGGATTACCTGAAGGTCTCTGACGCAGGTCGCTACCAGGCGATCATCGAGAAGCTCGGCCTGCGCCGCTAGATCCCGGGCCCCCGCCAGGGGGCTTCGGTTTTTTCACCGCCGCCCCCGCGACAGGCCGGGGGACCAGTGGCGGTGCGCGAAGGCCCATTCAGGGGCCTTCGTCCTAAGTCGGGGGTTCAAAGGAAATCCTCACCGCGCCTGTCGTTCCTGGAGAGGATTTCGGTCGTCCGACGCCCTGTCCGTCCCCGCTGGGAATACGCCCGCGGGAGAAGAAAGAAGCCAAAATGTTCGATATCAAGAGAAAAACCATCGAGTGGGGCGGTCGCGCGCTGACCCTCGAAGCTGGCCGCATGGCCCGCCAAGCCGACGGTTCGGTTCTGGCGACCTACGGCGAGACCATGGTGCTGGCCACCGCTGTCTTCGCCAAGACCGCCAAGCCCGGGCAGGACTTCTTCCCCCTGACCGTGAACTACCAGGAGAAGTATTATGCCGCGGGCAAGATCCCCGGCTCCTTCCCCCGCCGCGAAGCCGCGCCGAGCCAGAAGGAAACCCTGACGTCGCGCCTGATCGACCGTCCGATCCGGCCGCTCTTCATCGAGGGCTTCAAGAACGAGGTCCAGGTGGTCACCACCGTTCTGGCCCACGACCTCGAGAATGATCCCGACATCGTCGCACTGGTGGCGGCCTCAGCCGCCCTCGTGCTGTCCGGGGCCCCCTTCATGGGGCCGATCGGCGGCGCTCGCGTGGGCTATATCAACGGCGAGTACGTCCTCAACCCGACCCTCGACCAGATGAAGGAATCGGCCATGGACCTGGTCGTCGCTGGAACCAGCGACGCGGTCATGATGGTGGAGTCCGAGATCCAGGAGCTCTCCGAAGAGGTGGTCCTGGGCGGCGTGACCTTTGCCCACAAGTCCATGCAGCCGGTGATCGACGCGATCATCGAACTGGCCGAGCATGCTGCCAAGGAGCCCTTCGAGTTCACCGCCGACGACACCGAGGCCCTGAAGGCCGAGGCCCGGAAGCTGGTGGGCGCAGACATGGCCGCCGCCTACAAGATCGTCGCCAAGGGCCAGCGCCAGGACGCCGTCGGCCTGGCCAAGGCCAGGGCCTCGGCCGCCCTGGCCAAGTCCGACGCCAACCCGGCCGGCGCTGATGGCCAGAAGCTGGCAGGCGTGCTGAAGGAGCTCGAGGCTGAGGTCGTCCGCCGCAATATCATCGAGACGGGCATCCGCATCGACGGACGGACGGTGGACAAGGTCCGCCCCATCGTTTCGGAGGTCGGTGTCCTGACCCGGGCCCACGGCTCGGCCCTGTTCACCCGCGGCGAAACCCAGGCCCTGGTGGTCGCCACCCTGGGCACCGGCGACGACGAGCAGATGATGGACGTCCTCGAAGGCAAGTACTACGAGCGCTTCCTGCTGCACTACAACTTCCCCCCCTTCAGCGTCGGCGAGACCGGCCGGATGGGCGCCCCTGGGCGGCGGGAAGTGGGTCACGGCAAGCTGGCCTGGCGGGCCATCCGCCCCATGCTGCCGCCGCATGACGAGTTCCCCTACACCATTCGCCTGGTCTCCGAGATCCTCGAGTCCAACGGATCCTCCTCCATGGCATCGGTGTGCGGATCGTCCCTGGCCCTGATGGACGCCGGCGTGCCCCTGAAGAAGCCCGTCAGCGGCATCGCCATGGGCCTGATCCTCGAGAAGGACGGCTTTGCGGTCCTCTCCGACATCCTGGGCGACGAGGATCACCTCGGCGACATGGACTTCAAGGTGGCCGGGACCGAGGACGGGATCACCTCCCTCCAGATGGACATCAAGATCGCCGGGATCACCGAGGAGATCATGCGCAAGGCGCTGGAACAGGCCAAGGACGGCCGCCAGCACATCCTGGGCGAAATGGCCAAGGCCATGGAGGCCCCGCGCGCTGAGCTCGGGGAATTCGCGCCCAAGATCGAGACCATCAAGATCCCGGTGGACAAGATCCGCGAAGTGATTGGCTCGGGGGGCAAGGTGATCCGCGAGATCACCGCCGAAACCGGCGCCAAGGTCGATATCGGCGAAGATGGCACCATCCGCATCGCCGCGGCCGACCAGACCAAGATCGACGCGGCCCGCGACTGGATCAAGTCGATCGCCTCGGAGCCCGAACTGGGCGCCATCTACACCGGCAAGGTCGTGAAGATCGTCGACTTCGGCGCCTTCGTGAACTTCTTCGGGGCCAAGGATGGCCTGGTCCACGTGAGCCAGATCTCAAGCGATCGGGTCAACAAGGTCTCGGACGTCCTGCAGGAAGGCCAGTCTGTGAAGGTCAAGCTTCTCGGCTTCGACGACCGGGGCAAGACCCGTCTGTCGATGAAGGTCGTCGACCAGGAGACGGGCGAGGACCTGTCCAAGAAGGAAGGCGCTGAAGCGGACGCCGAAGGCTGACCGGACCTCCAGGTCCAGGACTTCAGGGGCGGCCGGAGCGATCCGGCCGCCCTTTTCATGACCGCAAGGTGGCTGTAGGGTCGGTCCTGGGTCCGCAGTTCACCCAGGCGTCGCCGCCCCGTCAGGGGAGCTAGACCTGCGAAGCTAGACTTGATCAGACCCTGCCGCTCTCATTCCGCGCCAGGTCGAAGCCGGCGACCCCGACACCGCCCTCCCGGGCCAGGCGCAGCACGAGGACGCGTGATGCCCAGAACCTTCCTGCCCTTTGCGGTCGACGATATCTCGGCCCTGGCCCGGTCCCTGCGGGACCAGCTCGCCACCCGGACGGAACCGCCAGGCCATGTGGAAATGCTGAACATGCTCGCACGGGGGGCTGGCGACCGGAACTTCCAGCAGTTCCGGGCACGGACCACCGCCGGTGCCGCACCGCCGAGCTCGGAACCCGGTCCGGAGCCGAATCTCGCCCAGGTCGAGCGCACCGCCCGCCACTTCGACGGCGAGGGATGCCTTGCCACCTGGCCGGCGAAGACCTCTCTGCAGTTGCTGGCCCTATGGGGCCTTTGGTCACGGATACCCGCCGACACCCTCTTTTCGGAGGTCGGGTTCAGCCAGAGGCTCAATGCGATCAGCCGGATCGGTGATCCTGCCCTGCTGCGCCGGTCGATGGTCCATGCAAGCCTGGTGTCGCGCACCGAGGATTGCCGGGATTACCGGAGGATCGAGCAGCCGCCACCACCCGAGGCCCTGGCCCTCATCCGCCGGCTAGGTGCCGGGCCGGCCTGAGGACGGAGATCAGCTACGCAGCTTGCGGATGATGGCGTCCAGGTCGCGGGCGAGGACCGGATCATCCTGCTTGAGCGCCTCTATGCGACGGACCGCATGAAGGACGGTGGTGTGGTCGCGCCCTCCGAACCGGCGGCCGATGTCCGGCAGGGACCGCGTGGTGATCTGCTTGGCGATCCACATGGCCGCCTGCCGGGGACGGGCGACGACGCGGGCCCGGCGCTCGGAGATGATATCCGCCTGACTCAGACCGTAATGCTCGGCCACGGCCTTCTGGATCTGGTCGACCGTCACCCGCTTCTCGCTGCAGGCCAGATGCGGGCGAAGGATGGCCTGGGCCTCGTCGAGCCCGAGGCGGGCGATATCGCCGCCGACCCGCGCCACCAGGGTGTTCAGCGCGCCCTCAAGCTCCCGGACGGAGTCGGTGAACCGGTCGGCGAGGAACTGGAGGACCTCAACGCGGGCCGAGGGCAGGAATTCGCCCGACTGGGCAAGCACGGCCAGCTTCCGCTCCAGAATGCCCAGACGCAGGGCGCCGTCCGCAGGCTCGATCCCGCACACCAGGCCCGACTGGAGGTGAGACCTGAGACGCGGGTCCATCTCCGACAGCTCGGAGGGAGACCGATCGGCTGTCAGGACGACCCGCCGGCCATCCTCGATCAGGGCAATGAGGGTGTGGAAGAGTTCTTCCTGTGTCGTCGGCTTGCCAGCGACAAATTGGACGTCGTCGATCAGAAGAAGGTCCGCATTGCGGAGTTCTGCCTTGAAGGCTGCGGTCTGCCGGTCCTGGATCGCCCGGACGAAGGTCGAGGTGAAGCGCTCGGCCGTCAGGTAGACCACGCGGCGTTCGCCGCCCGTTTGCATGGCCTCCCAGGCCAGGGCGTTCAGGAGATGGGTCTTCCCGAAGCCGTAAGGGCCGTGGAAGAGGACGGGATTGAAATGACCATCCGCCCAGGAGGCGACCCGGCGGGCCACGGCAAAGGCGAACTCGTTGGAAGGCCCGGGCACGAAGCTATCGAAGCTGAAGCGGTCCTGCAGGCCCTGCTGGCGGGCGACAGACGGCGTCGGGCGGGGCGAAGGTATCTCCGGCTCGGACCTTCGGACCTCGGGCGCGGGTCGGGCAGCCTGCGGGGCGCGGGGCGTCGCGGCGGGAGCCGGCCCCAGGCCTTCAAACTCCATGCGGGATTTCAGGGCGAGGCTACGGCCCCTGGGGTCATTCTGCGCCCAAAGTTCGCCGATCCGCCTCCAGGCGTTGCGACGGATCCAGTCGCGGGCAACGCCTGTGGCGGCCACGAGGCAGACGTCTCCACCCTCTTGCTCACGCAAGGAGGCCTGGCTCAGCCAGGAGCCGAACGTGGCCTCACCAAGTTCGTGGCGAAGAATCTGGCAGGTCTTGCTCCACGCTTCCCCAGACACGCCATCCTTGGACCCGCTCCCGCCCCCGCTCGCCATATTCCGTCCGTCCTGACCCACTGGAGGCATCCGCGCCAGGGGCGCCAGAAACCACTTCAATACCGCGCAAAAGCTTCCCCGCGCTGCGGAACACGGAGGTCCCAACAGCTGTTTTTTGGTCTCGAGGTCGCTTGGAAAAACGCTTTACGAGCCCAACACTAGCCCCGGAGAGGGGCCGGTCAACGAAGATTCTTTGCGGCTTTTGCGGATATTTTCGTTGACTCTGAGAAAGCCAAATTCCTTAAGGCCCTGCGGTTTCTACGGTGCATTTCGCGACATTTCCGAGTGGTAACATGTCCGTGTACCCCCTGTCCCAACATGACAAAGCCCCGCCGAGGGCGGGGCTTTTTACTGAATTAATTCAGTGTTCTAGTTCGAAACGGCCCGAAACGAGCCAGCCGCCTCAGGCGGCGGCGACCTTGCGCAGGCGAGCCGCCAGGCGGGACACCTTGCGAGAGCCTGTATTGCGATGGACAACGCCCTTGGACACCGCCCGCATCAGCTCGGACTCTGCGGCCACGAAGGCCGTCTTTGCCTCGGTGAGGTCGCCGGAGGCGATGGCCTCTTCAAACTTGCGCAGGAAGGTACGGACGCGCGACCGGCGCGCCTTGTTGACTTCCGTGCGGCGGACGATCTTGCGGACTGCCTTCCGGGCGCCGGGATTATTGGCCATGCTTCAGCTCTCAATGCGGTTCGCCAACGCCCCACCCGGGACGCCAGCCGAAATCGGAGGCGCGGATATACGGGAAGGCGTCCGGCGGGTCAATGCGCGGCGGTGTATCTTCAGCGCCCCCGGAATGCAGGTGCCCGCTTTTCGATGAAGGCCGCCATGCCCTCCTTCTGATCCTCGAAGGCGAACAGCGAGTGGAACAGCCGGCGCTCCATGGCCACCCCCGCGGAGAGGGTGGTCTCGTAGGCTGCGTCGACCAGCTCCTTGTTCATCATCACGGCCAGGGGGGACTGGCCGGCGATACGGGCGGCAGCCTCAAGGGCCTCAGGGACGAGGCGGTCGACCGGGACCACACGGGACACCAGGCCCGAGCGCTCAGCCTCGGCGGCATCCATCATCCGGGCCGTCAGGATCATGTCCATCGCCTTGGACTTACCGACCAGGCGGGTGAGCCGCTGGGTGCCACCAATCCCGGGCATGACACCCAGGTTGATCTCGGGCTGGCCGAACCTTGCGGTCTCCGAGGCGATGATGAAGTCGCAGAGCATGGCGAGCTCGCATCCGCCGCCAAGGGCGTAGCCGGACACAGCGGCGATCATTGGCTTGCGGCGGGCCTCGATCCGGCGCGCTGCCGGGCCGAAGACGTCCGAGAAAAACATGTCGGCATAAGACTTGTCCGACATCTCCTTGATGTCGGCACCGGCCGCGAAGGCCCGGTCGGACCCGGTGAGGACCAGGCAGCGCACTTCAGGATCAGCCTCCGCCGCATCCAGAGCCTGGCACAGCTCGGCGAGGAGGCGGTTGTTCAGGGCGTTGAGGGCCTCCGGCCGGTTCAGGCGGATCAGCCCAACCGCGTCGTGCTGTTCAACAATCAGGGTCTCATAGGCCATCTGGAACTCCTGCAAGCATCCTGCCGTCCTTTAGGGGGATGGGGGCGAGCCGCCAAGGGGCCGGCAGCCTCACCGCTGGCAGGCGGGACACCAGAAGGTCGAGCGCCCGGCTTGGATCCGCCGCTGGATCACCCCGCCGCAGCCCGGGTTTGTGCAGGCCTCGCCCTCACGGTCGTAGGCGCGGAAGCTGTGCTGGAAATAGCCAAGGGCCCCATCGGCGGCGGCGAAGTCCCGCAGGGTCGAGCCCCCTGCCTCGATAGCCTGTGCCAAGACCGCCTTGACCGTTCCCGCCAGCAGATTCAGCCGCAGCCGGGATACGCGACCCGCCGGGCGGAAGGGCGAGATGCGCGCCGCGTGCAGGGCTTCGCAGACATAGATGTTCCCGAGGCCCGCCACCGTGCGCTGGTCAAGCAGGAGTGTCTTGGGACCCTGCCGGCGGCCGTGGAAGACCGCGGCGAGCCGGGCGCCGTCAAAGTCGCCGGACAGGGGTTCTGGGCCCATGGCGGCGAACCAGGGATGGGTCCCGAGCTGGTCCGTGGGGATGAGCCCCATGAAGCCGAACCGACGGGGATCGTGATAGACGATCCGCCCACCGGACTCCGTCTCGAAGACCACATGGTCGTGCCGGGGATCGTCGCTGGAGGCCCGGTGGAAGCGGCCGGGCTCGGCGGCGGCGGGCCCCTCAATGCGGAACCGGCCGCTCATGCCCAAATGGGCGACCAGGGTCTCGCTCCGGTCCAGGTCCACGAGCAGGTACTTGGCCCGGCGCCTCAGTCCCGTGACCCTCGCCCCCACGAGACGCTGGACGAAGCCTTCGGGGAAGGGAAACCGCAGATCGGGCCGGCGGGCCTCCACATGGACCAGCCTCTCGCCCTCGAGGACCGGCGCAAGGCCCCGGCGGACGGTTTCGACTTCCGGCAGTTCAGGCATGGCGTCTGCGTCGCATGGAGCGGCCAACGGGGCAACCGGGCGGCGGGGCCCGCTTTCGGAATCACGCGAAGCTGCTTTCCCGCCAGCTCACGGCGTTCTAAGAGCCCAACATGAGCGCGACCTTCGGATTCCGGGACGTCGATCCCCGCGAGAAGCCCGGCCTGGTCCGGGGCGTCTTCGACCGGGTCGCCAGCCGCTACGACCTGATGAACGACGTGATGAGCGCGGGCGTACACCGGCTCTGGAAGGACGCGACGGCGGCCCGGCTCAATCCCCAGCCTGGCGAAACCATCATCGACTGCGCCGGCGGTACGGGTGACATGGCCCGCCGCTTTGCCGACCTCGCCCGGCGCGCCCGCCAACGCCGGGGTGGCGAGGACGCCAGTATCCTGGTGGTGGACTACAATGCTGAAATGATTTCGGCGGGCCGAAGCCGCGGCCTGTCGCCCGAGATCGCCTGGACGGTCGGCGACGCCCAGGGCCTGCCCCTGCCCGATGCCTGCGCCGACGCCTACGTGATCAGCTTTGGAATCCGCAATGTCACCGATATCCCGGCAGCCCTGCGTGAGGCCCGGCGGGTGCTGAAGCCCGGCGGCCGGTTCCTGTGCCTGGAGTTCTCGCGCCCCCCGGCACCGGCCCTGGCGCGCCTGTATGACGCCTATTCCTTCCGGGTCATTCCCTTCATGGGCGAGCAGATCGCCGGGGACCGGGAGTCCTACCAGTACCTCGTCGAGAGCATCCGGCGCTTTCCCGACCAGAAGACCTTCCAGTCCCTGATCGAGGCCGCAGCATTCCGGCGGGCGGGCTACACAAATTTCACCGGCGGAGTGGCAGCCCTGCACCACGGCTGGGCGGTCTGACCATGCTGTCGGGCCTTGCGGCGGTGGCGAGGCTCATGGGGGCGGGCTGGCGCCTGGTCCGGGCTGACGCCCTTCTGCCCAGGGAACTGCGTCATCTCTATCCGCCGGGCCTTGTCCGACTGTCGAGGCTCGCGGGCCTCCTGTCGGGTCCGTCAGCGCGACGCGGCCGGCCGGGGGAACGCCTGGCGCTCTGCCTGGAGGGCCTGGGGCCCGTGGCGATCAAGACCGGCCAGCTGCTCTCGACCCGGGCCGACATCTTCGGCACGGAGTTCGCCGGCGACCTGGCCCGGCTGAAGGACAGGCTGGAACCCTTCCCAATGGAGGTCGCCCTCAGGGAGATCGCCGAGACCCTGGGTCGCCCTGCAGACCAGCTGTTCTCCAGGATCGGCCCACCCGTGGCGGCGGCGTCCCTGGCCCAGGCCCACGAGGCCTGGCTGAGGGACGGACGGCGGGTGGCGATCAAGGTGCTGAGACCCGGGATCGAGAAACGGGTGGAGGCTGACGCCCGGGTCATGACCCTCGCCGCGGGCCTTGCTGAGACCCTGGCGCCGGGCGCCCGGCGGCTGGAGCCCCGCACCCTGGCCGCGACGGTCATCGAGTCCGTGCGCCGCGAGCTGGACCTGCGCCTCGAGGCGGCCGGCTGCGACGAGTTGCGCGAGGTCATGGCCCGGGACGGCTACATGTCGGCACCCGCCGTGGTCTGGGACGGTGTCGGGCGGCGGATCCTGACCCTGGAGTGGGCCAAGGGTGCACCCCTGTCCGACCCCGCCAGCCTGGAGGTGCCGGGCCTTGACCGCCCGGCCCTGGCGACGGGCCTGATCCGCGCCTTCCTGGCCCAGGCCCTGGACCATGGCGTCTTCCATGCCGACCTGCACGAGGGCAACCTCTTCATCGCCGCGCCCGACCGGATTGAAGCGGTGGACTTCGGCATCGTCGGGCGGCTGAGCCCCGGGGAAAGACGCTATCTGGCCGAGATCCTGTGGGGCTTCCTCCAGCGTGACTATGACCGGGTGGCCAGGGTGCACCTGGACGCGGGCTATGTTCCCGCCCGGCACGCGGTCGGCGACTTTGCCCAGGCCCTGCGCGCGGTGGGCGAGCCGATCTTCGGCCGGTCAGCGCGGGACGTTTCCATGAGCCGGGTGCTGATCCAGCTCTTCGAGATCACCGGCCAGTTCGACATGCACCTGCGGCCCGAACTGGTGCTTCTGCAGAAGACCATGATGACCGTGGAGGGCGTGGCCCGCTCGATCTGGGCCGACCTCGACATCTGGGCGGCGGCCGACCCGGTGGTGCGGCGCTGGATGACCCGCGAGCTCTCCCCGGCCGCCCGGATCACCCGGCTGGGTGAGCAGGCCGGCCGGGTGCTGTCGCGTTTGTCAGCCCTGGCCGAGGCACCGCCGCCCGCAGCCCCGCCGGCCCGGCGGGGTGGACAGGTCCTACCCCTCCTGCTGGCGGCGGCCGCCCTGGCGACGGCGCTGGCGGCCCTCTGGAAATCAGCCGTCTGAGGACCGGGCGGCTCCAGTGCTGGCGGTTCGTCCCTGGGACTCCCGCGCCTTCTGGGTCTCCCAATAGGCGGGGCCATCGTCCGGCTGGAAAAAGGCCCGGGGCGTACCATCCCGGCTGGCGACTGCAAAAGTGTTCGAGCCGGGATGATACATAAGGACGTCGCCATTTCGGCGGGTCAGGCGCTGGGCGCCTGAAGGCGGCGCCTCGATGAAGGTCCGGGCCTTGCGGACATAGGAATCAAGGTTCGGCGCCCCAAAGCTCTCGCCATTCCGGGCGAAGGCCTTACGGGCGTTCTCCTCCGCGCCACCGCGGCGGCTGGAGGTCCAGATCGGACGGCCATCCAGCAGGGGCGCAGGGGCCTCAGCCCGGTCCTGGGACCGGGGTGCCGGTCCGGCCTCATAGGGACGGCCCTCGCGCCCGCCTGGATCCGGGGAGCCGGCGGCGTAGGTGCCCTCGGACCCGGAAGCCGGCGCGCTGCGGGTGGCGACCGCGGACGGACGCTCACAGGCGGCGAGGCTGAGGGCCAGGACAAGGCCTCCGGACAGCAGGGCGGAGGATGTGCGCAAGGCTGGTAAACGGATGGCCTGAATACAGAAGTCTGGGGTGCGAACGGACTCGTCGGTCATGGGGAACTCCCTTGTTTCGCCCGCCCAGGCCGGAACAAATTAGGAACATTTCGTCCGGTTTGTCGAGTCCCGATGTTTTGGCGTATGAGGCGGGGCTTTTGTGGAGGCTGATGGGACCGTGTCGGACAGACGGGTGCTACTGATCGTGGGCGGCGGAATTGCGGCCTACAAATGTCTAGAGCTTGTCCGCCTTCTGCGCGGGCGGGGCATAGCCGTCCGGCCGGTGCTCACCGAGGCCGGGTCGAGATTTGTCACCCCCCTCTCCCTCGCCGCCCTGTGCGAGGACAGGGTCCACACCGACCTCTTCTCCCTCACCGACGAGGCCGAGATGGGGCACATCCGGCTGTCCCGCTCTGCAGACCTCATCGTGGTGGCGCCGGCGACGGCAGACCTGATGGCCCGGGCGGCGGCGGGCCTGGCGAACGACCTCGCCACCACCCTCCTCCTGGCCACGGATACGCCCGTGCTCATGGTGCCCGCCATGAACGTGCGGATGTGGAACCACCCGGCGACCCAAAGGAGCCTCACGACCCTGAGGGCAGACGGCGTCCGGTTCGTCGGCCCCGAGGTCGGCGACATGGCCTGCGGCGAAACCGGGCCCGGACGGATGGCCGAGCCCGCCACCATCTGCGAGGCCATACTTGAGGCCCTGTCCCCCACCCGTGGCCCGCTGGCCGGCCGACGGGCCATTGTCACCGCCGGGCCGACGGCGGAGCCGATCGACCCCGTCCGGGTCCTGACCAACCGATCGAGCGGAAAGCAGGGCTTCGCCATCGCCGGGGCCCTGGCCGCCCTGGGTGCCGAGGTCGTCCTCGTGGCGGGCCCGGTGTCCGAGCCCACCCCTGCGGGCGTCCGGCGGGTCGACGTGGAGACGGCCCGCGAGATGCTGGCGGCCTGTGAAGCGGCCCTGCCGGCGGACATCGCCGTCTGCGTCGCCGCCGTGGCGGACTGGCGTCCCGCCGAGGTTTCGACGGGCAAGACCAAGAAGGTCGCAGGTGCCGCGCCCCCCGAGATCCAGCTGGTGGAGAACCCCGACATCCTGGCGACCCTTTCGCGACGGGCCGACCGCCCCGCCCTGGTGGTCGGCTTCGCCGCCGAGACCGAGACCGTAGAAGCCCACGCCCAGGCCAAGCTCGAGCGCAAGGGCTGCGACTGGATCGTCGCCAACGACGTTTCTCGCCCCGGGGTGATGGGTGGCGTGACCAATTCGGTGTCGATAGTCTCGGCGGCTGGGATCGAGCGCTGGGAGGAGGCCCCCAAGACCGAGGTTGCCGCCCGCCTGGCCGCCCGGATCGCCGCGGCTCTGGACGGAGGCCCCCCATGAGGCCTGTCGCAGACATCGTCCGCCTGCCCCACAATCCCGACCTGCCCCTGCCCGCCTACGAGACCGCGGGCGCGGCGGGGATGGACCTCCGCGCCGCGGTGTCCGGAGACGAGCCCCTGGTGCTGAGCCCCGGGACCCGGGCTGCGGTTCCCACCGGACTGGCCTTCGCCCTGCCCGAGGGCTTCGAGGCCCAGGTGCGACCGCGGTCCGGCCTGGCCCTGAAGGCCGGGGTCACCGTGGCCAACGCCCCGGGCACTATCGACCAGGACTATCGCGGCGAGCTGAAGGTCCTTCTGATCAACCTCGGGGCGGAAGACTTTGTCATCCGTCGGGGCGACCGGATCGCCCAACTGGTAATCGCCCCCGTCGTCCAGGCCGCCTGGCGCGAGGTCCACAGCCTTGACGCCACAGACCGGGGCGCCGGAGGCTTCGGGTCCACGGGCGGCCGCTGAGCCGCCGACAAGGGAGAACAGGCATGGAGTTGATCCTGGTCCGGCACGGGCGCCCCGCCCGCATGGAGACCACCTCCGATCCGCACCTCAACGAGGTCGGACTGGACCAGGCGCGCCGGGCCGCAGCCTGGCTGGCCCTGGAGCCCATCGAGGCAACCTGGTCGTCGACCATGCTCCGGGCTGTCCAGACCGCAGAAGCCTTCGCCGGCCTCGTGGGACACGAGGTCCAGCAGCACCCGGGCATTGTCGAGTTCGACCGCAATTCCGGCGCCTACATCCCCACCGAGGAGCTCAAGAGAGAGAACTTCGCGGCCTGGCAGGCCATGGCCACCGGCGGTCACGGCGTGGACATGGCCGAGTTCCAGAAGATGGTGGTCGATGGCATGGAGGAGATCATCGCCGCCCACCCCGGAGGCAAGGTGGCCGTCTTCTGCCATGGCGGTGTGATCAATGTCTGGGCGGCGCACGTGCTGGGCATGGAGCCCCGGGTCTTCTTCGAGGCCGACTATACCAGCATCAACCGCTTCCTGGCCGCCCGCAGCGGCCAGCGGGCCGTGGTCAGCCTGAACGAGCGGGCCCACCTGCTGGACGACGTCCGCCGCCCGGCTTGACAAGGCCCGGTGCCAGATAGAGCCTTCCCTCAACGGAGGACGCCCATGCCGGACCTGGATTTTCCACGCGCCATCGACGCCATAACGCCGGAATGGTTGACCCGCAGGCTGCAGGCCTCCGGCGCCCTTCCAGCCGGTGCCCGGGTGAGCCGCATCGTCACCGAGCCCCTAGGACAGGGCGTGGGCTTTGTCAGCGCCATGCTGCGCCTGCGGCCGGTCTACGAGGGCGGGGCCGGGGCCGCGCCGGCCTCCCTGATCGCCAAGGTTTCACCGGTCGACCCGAGTTCGCGCCAGGTGGGCGAGATCTTCCGCTTCTACCAGAAGGAAACCGGGTTCTACGCCCAGCTGGCCCACCGCACGCCGGTACGGACGCCGCGCGCCTACGGAGTAGACTATGACCCGGCGACCATGGACTTCGTGCTCCTGCTCGAGGACCTGAGCCCCGCCCGGCTGGGCGACCAGGTCGAAGGCCTGACCCCTGAGGACGCCGGCAAGGCGATCGACGCCGCTGCGGAGCTTCACGGCGCCTGGTGGGAATCCCCGGAGCTCCCGGGCATGGACTGGCTCCTGAGGCTCAACTCCCCTGAGATGAAGGCCTTGGAGCCCGTCTACCAGCAGTGCTGGCCGGCTGTGGTCAACTTCATCGGCGACCGGATGAGCCCTTATGTTCGGCAGGCAGGCGAGGCCCTGGCCCCGCGCATTGGCGCCCTGATGGACCTGGCCTTCGAGCAGCCGCGCACCCTGATGCACGGCGACTTCCGGGCCGACAACATGATGTTTGAGGCGGGTGCGTCGACGGCACCCTTCGCCCTGGTCGACTGGCAGATCGTCATGCAGGGACCCGCTGCCTTCGACCTTGCCTACATGCTGTCCGGGAGCCTGGACGTGGAGACGCGACGGGCCGGGCAGGAGGCCCTGATCGCGCGCCACCACGGCGGCCTGGTCCGTGCGGGCGTGGCTGACTACAGCCTGGCGCAGGCGCGGGAGGCGTTCCGGGTCTGCGCCATGCTGGCCTGGTGCTGGCCTGTGGTGGCCATCGGCTCCCTCGACTTCGACAATCCCCGGGGCCTCGCCCTGTTCCACGCCTGGGCCGAACGGGCCATGACGCTCTTCGAGGACGTGGACGGGGCGGCCGTCATCCCCTGAAGCCGAGGACGTCCTGCATGTCGTAGGCGCCGGGGTCGCGCGTGACCACCCAGCGGGCGGCGGCGAGGGCGCCCCGGGCGAAGAGACCGCGGTCCCGGGCCGAATGGCTGAGGGTCAGGATCTCATCCTCCCCCGCGAAGATCACCGAATGCTCGCCGATCACGCCGCCGCCGCGGACGACAGCGAACCCCACCGCGCCCTCCGGGCGGATGCCGCTGATCCCGTCCCGGGCCCGTATGGAGACCGCCTCGAGCTCCACGCCCCGGCCCCGGGCCGCCGCCGCGCCGAGCATCAGGGCCGTCCCCGAGGGCGCGTCGATCTTTCGGCGGTGATGCGCCTCCAGGATCTCGATGTCGAAGTCGCCGGGGGACAGGGAGGCCGCCGCGCGCTCCACCAGGCCCATGAGCATGTTGACCCCGAGGGAGAAGTTCCCGGCCCGGACGATCGGCACCCGGAGGGCCGCCTCGGCCAGGGCGTCGATCTCGCCCGCAGAGAAGCCCGTGGAGCCGATGACCAGGGCCGGTCCGCCCCGGGCCGCGGCCTCTCCCGCCAGGGCGACGGAGGCGGCGGGGGTGGAGAAGTCCACCACGACGTCAGCTACCTGCAGGACCGAGGCCCGGTCGGCCAGGCGGGGGTCCACGGCGTCGGGCCGGTCGAAGCGACTGGCGAGGACGAGGTCGGGTGCCGCCTCGACGGCTTCGGCGACAGCGAGGCCCATGCGACCCAGGGCGCCGGCGACGGCGATGCGGATGGGGGAGGACAAGGGCGGGCTCACAGGTGGGCCTCCGGGGCGCTGACGGAGGTCCCTTGTCCCGCGACCGGGTCCTGCGGGTCAATGCCCTGTGGTCCCTGCGAGGTTGTCCCGCTCGCAGGCCCCCTGTAGGTTGCCCGCCGTTCGGGGCCTGTCCGGCCCCTACTCCAAGGAAACGCGGCCCCAATGAGCGACGCCAGGAAGCGCACCTTCACCGACGAGGAAGCCCTGAGCTTCCACCAATTCCCCACGCCCGGGAAGCTGGCCATCACGCCGACCAAGCCCATGGCCACCCAGAGGGACCTCAGCCTGGCCTATTCGCCTGGGGTTGCGGTACCGGTTCTGCGCATCGCAGAGGACCCGGAGACAGCCTACGACTACACCTCCAAGGGCAACCTGGTGGCGGTGATCTCCAATGGCACTGCGATCCTGGGGCTTGGCAATCTGGGCGCCCTGGCCTCCAAGCCGGTGATGGAGGGCAAGAGCGCCCTCTTCAAGGTGTTCGCGGACGTCGACTCCATTGACATCGAGGTGTCGGCGACGGACCCGGACGAGGTCATCACCGTCATCAAGAACATCGGCGTGAGCTTCGGGGGTATCAACCTCGAGGACATCAAGAGTCCCGAATGCTTCCGGATCGAGACCGAGCTGCAGGAGCTGCTCGATATCCCGGTCTTCCACGACGACCAGCACGGCACGGCGATCATCTCGTCGGCAGGACTGATCAATGCCTGCAAGATCACCGGGCGGGAGCTGAAGGACGTCAAGCTGGTGCTCTGCGGCGCCGGAGCGGCCGGCATCGCCTCCCTCGAACTGGTCAAGGCCATGGGGGTCCGGACGGACAACTGCATCGCCGTCGACAATACCGGGGTCATCTATCGGGGCCGCACCGCCGGCATGAACCAGTGGAAGTCCGCCCATGCGGTGGAGACCGACGCCCGCACACTGGCCGACGCCATGAAGGGCGCGGACGTCTTCTTCGGACTTTCGGTGAAGGGCGCCCTGACGCCCGAGATGGTGGCCTCAATGGCCCCCAACCCGATCATCTTCGCCATGGCCAATCCCGACCCGGAGATCACGCCCGAGGAGGTCACCGCCGTGCGCAGCGACGCCATCGTGGCCACGGGCCGAAGCGACTATCCCAACCAGGTCAATAACGTCCTGGGCTTCCCCTACATTTTCCGGGGCGCCCTCGACGTGCGGGCCCGGCGGGTGAACATGGAGATGAAGGTCGCCTGCGCCAACGCCCTGGCCCAGCTGGCCCGGGAGGACGTTCCGGACGAGGTGGCCGCAGCCTATCACGGCAAGCAGCTCAAGTTCGGGCCGGAATACATCATCCCCTCGCCCTTCGACCCGCGGCTGATCTCCTACATCCCGCCCTTCGTGGCCCAGGCGGCCATGGACTCGGGCGTAGCGCGCACGCCGATCGCCGACATGGATGCCTACCGCGCCTCCCTGGCCCAGCGCCTGGATCCCACGGCGGGCTTCCTGCAGAAGATCCAGGGCGTAGTCCTGAAGTCAGCGGAAAAGCGCATCGTCTTTGCCGAGGGCGAGGAGCCTAGCGTCATCCGCGCCGCCTTTGCCTTCCAGAACGCCGGCCTCGGGCGGGCCATACTGGTGGGACGGGAGGACCTGGTCGAGGAGAACATGCGCCTGGCTGGCCTGGACCCCGCCGAGGCCGACCTCAAGGTCGTCAACGCCCGCCTATCCGAGCATAGTCCCGAATTCGTGGACTTCCTCTATGCACGCCTGGCCCGCCAGGGCTTCCTGAAGCGCGACGTCCTGAGGCTGATCAACCAGGACCGGAACTCCTTCGCCGCCTCCATGGTCGCCTTGGGCCACGCCGACGGCATGGTCACGGGCGTCACCCGATCCTACGACCAGGCCCTCGAGGAGGTCCTTCGGGTAATTGATCCGTCCCCGGACGGACGCGTGATCGGGATGAGCGTCCTGCTCGCCAAGGGCCGGACCCTGTTCATCGCCGACACCAATGTCACCGAAATGCCGGACGCCGACGAACTGGTCGAGATCGCCTGCGAGGCCGCCCGGGCCGTCCGCACCCTGGGCTACCCGCCGAGGATCGCCTTCCTGTCCTACTCTACCTTTGGCAACCCCATGGGGCAGAGGGCGGAGAAGGTCCGCGAGGCTGTCGCCATGCTGGACGAGATGGACGTCGACTTCGAATACGAAGGCGAGCTGCCCCCGGACCTCGCCCTCGACACCTCGAAATGGGCCAACTACCCCTTCATGCGGCTCAGCGGACCGGCGAATGTCCTGGTCATGCCCGCCATCCACTCGGCGGCCATCTCCACCCTGCTGGTCCAGGAGCTGGGCGGTGCCACCGTTATCGGGCCTCTACTGCTGGGTCTGGAGAAGTCCGTGCAGATCGCGCCCCTTGGGGCTTCGGTGTCCAAGATCCTGCAGATGGCCACACTGGCCGCCTATGAGCAGGACGTGGTGGACGATCAGGCCTGATCAGGACTTGGGCGGCTGGATCCGCCGGGCCGGCCGTCGGCTGACAGGAGGACCGCTACCCAGCGCGATCCCGGGAACTGGGCGCAGATCACCATCACGATGACCGTGAGGGGGGTCGAGAGGAACATGCCGATCACCCCCCAGAGCCATCCCCAGAAGGCGAGGGAAAGCAGCACGACCAGCGGGTCCATGTTGAGGCTGCGCGCCTGCATCCGCGGGGCGATGATGTTGCCCACCACGAAGTGCAGGCCCTGCAGGACGGCATAAAGGAAGATCGCCTGCCAGAGGGTCGGGAACTGCATCAGGGCGAAGACCGGCGCGATCACCACGCCAAGGGCCGCGCCAAGGATGGGGATGTAGCAGGCCAGGAAGATGAGCACGGCCAGGAAGGTGGCACCGTCCAGGCCGACGAAGGTCATGGCCACCCAGGAGGCCGCCGCGATCATCAGGCCGGTGATGGTCTGGACCCAGAGGTACTGCTCCACCGAGCCGAGGATCGA
>CAMAOY010000010.1 GCA_945859865.1 Phenylobacterium deserti | reverse complement strand
GCGGCGCGGCTGGGGCGCACCTAGCCCGAACCGCCCTCAAGCTGCAGGAACCAGACCTTTGCCGCGCCCCAGGTGCGGGCGTCGAGGAGAGTGTAGCCAGGCGTTTCCGGGGTGGGGTCGCCGGCGCCGGTCTCGAGGACGGCGAGGGCGTCGGCGGCCAGCCAGCCGCCTTCGCGCAGGCAGGCCAGGGCGGTCTCGCCCAGGCCCTGGCCGTAGGGCGGGTCGAGGAAGGCCAGGTTGAAGGCCGGGCCGTCGGCTCCGGGGCGGACGCCCAGGTCGGTGGCGTCCCGGCGGTGGATGCGGGTGCGACCGAAGAGGGCAAAGGCCTCGGCATTGTCGCGGATGGCGCCCCGGGCGGCCGCCTCAGTCTCCACGAAGAGGCAGAAGGCTGCACCCCGGGACAGGGCCTCGAACCCCAGGGCACCCGAACCGGCGAAGAGGTCGATGACCCGGGCGCCCGCCAGGGGCGGCGCCCAGGCGGCGTGCTCCAGGATGTTGAAGACAGCCTGACGGGCCCGGTCGGAAGTGGGCCGGGTGGCCTGCCCGGGCGGCGCGACGAGGTTGCGGCCCTTGAGGGCGCCGGAAACAATGCGCATGGCGGGCTCGCCTCGGTCAGGTCTAGGGTGGCGGCAGGATAAAGACAGACAGGGAGGTCGTGATGAGCCTGGTGACCCGCGAACGCAAGGGGGCGGCGGTCGTCCTGACCTATGCCAACCCGCCCTGGGGCACGATGACCGCGGCCGGTGCCCGGGAGATGTACACCGAAGCGGAGGTCGCACTAGGCGATCCCACGGTGCGCTGCCTGATCCTGACCGGGGGCGTGCCCGGCATCTTCATCCGGCACTATGACGTAGACGAGCTGGCCGACATGAGCGCCCGACTGCAGGACGGGCCACCCCCTTCCCCGCCGCGCGCCGACGCGCCGCCGCCGGTGCCCGGCTTCCTGGAACTGACGGATATGATCGCGGCTGTGGACAAGCCGGTGGTGGCGGCCATCAACGGCCTCTGCCAGGGCGGCGGCTTCGAGCTGGCCCTGGCCTGCGACCTCCGGATCGCCACGCCGGAAGCGGCTTCCATCGGCCTGCCCGAGACCCGGATCGGTATCTTCCCCGGCGGCGGCGGCACCCAGCGCCTGCCTCGGGTGGTGGGCGAGGCCAGGGCCCTGGAGATCATCCTGCGCGGCCTGACCTTCACGGGCGCGGAGGCCCATGCCATCGGCCTGGTACATGAGCTAGCGGCTGACCCCCTGGCCCGGGCCCTGGAGATGGCGCAGGAATGGGAGGGGCGCGGGGCCGAGGGCATAGCCGCCGCCAAGCGGCTTACCCGCGCGGCCCTCGACCGCCCCCTTTCGGAGGGCCTTTCCGAGGAGCGCCGGTCGTTCCTGGAAGTGATGCGGACCGCTTCGGCCCGCCTGGCCCTGGAGGCCGCCCGCCGTCCGGTGGAGATCCAGAAGGTCTGACGGCGCGGGTGGGGCCGCCGGAGCGGGCCTTGGGCCCCGCCGGCGGCCTGCCGATATCTGTCTTCCCCGCCCTGCTGGCGGCCGGCTTCCGGGTGCCGGGTTTGGGGGCGGCTAGCTTCCGGTCGCCTGGCTTGCCGGTGTCGGCTCTCCGAGCATCGGGCTTGCGATCGTCAGGCTTCCAAGCATCGGGTTTCCGATCGCTAGGCTTCCGGGCAACGGGTTTCCGATCGTCAGGCTTCCGAGCATCGGGTTTCCGATCGCTAGGCTTCCGGGCAACGGGTTTCCGATCGTCTGGCTTCCGGGCAACGGGCTTCCGGGCTTCCGGCTTGCGGGCGTCTGGCTTCCCGGTGTCGGGCTTGCGATCGCCAGGCTTCCGGGGCGGATATCCCCCCGGTGCCTTCGGTTTGGGTCGGGCCCAGCCAGCCTTGTAGGCGGGACGACCCCGGTCGGCGGAATCGCCCTTAGGGGTTGTCTCCGCCGCCACGACCTCGCGGCGCTTTTCCGAGACCGGGGCCCGTCGGCTCCACTTCGGCCTGTCTCCCCCGGGCAGGTCCTCGGGGGGGATGATGTGGCTGAAGAGTTCGCGGATCACCCTTGGCCCCACCTCTTCGATCTCGCCCGGAGGCAGGGTGGAGAGGGCGAAGGGACCGTAGGCCAGGCGAATCAGCCGGTTGACCTTGAGGCCGACCGATTCCAGCACCTTACGGACCTCGCGGTTCTTGCCCTCTGAGAGGGTAACGCTGACCCAGAGGTTGGCGCCGGAGACACCCTCCCGGGCCTTGTCGATCACCGCCTCGACCGGGCCGTAACGAACGCCTTCCACCATTACGCCGGCCTTGAGGGCGTCCAGCCTGTCCTGGGTGATCCGGCCAAAGGCGCGGGCCCTGTAGCGGCGGACGAGGCCCGTGGCGGGCAGTTCCAGGGTCCGGGCCACGCCCCCGTCATTGGTGAGGAGGAGCAGGCCCTCTGTCGCAAGGTCGAGACGGCCGACGGAAATCAGCCGCGGAAGGCCTGGAGGAAGCGCCTGGAAGACGGTCGGGCGGCCCTGGGGATCGTTATGCGAGGTCATCAGGCCCGAGGGCTTGTGATAGCGGAACAGGCGGACCGGCTCCGCGTCGGCGATCACTTCTCCGTCCACGGTCAGTATGTCGCCCGGGTCGATGCGGACTGCGGGGGTATCCAGTGTGCGGCCGTTCAACGCAACCCGGCCCTCGGTGATCAGGCGCTCGACCTCCCGGCGGGAGGCCACGCCGGCACGGGCCAGGGCCTTGGCGACGCGCTCGCCGCCGCCCTCCGGGGATTGACCTTCGCCGCCGGCGGGGGTTCGTAACGGATCGTGGACCATGACCCAGAATACATGCGCATTGCGCTCGCCGAGGCGCAAGCCGCTGCAGACCGAGGGGAGACCCCGGTGGGGGCGGTCATTGTCGACCCGGCCACGGGGGAGGTGCTGGCGGCCGAGGGCAATGCGCCCATCGGGGACCAGGACCCCACGGCCCATGCGGAGATTCGCGCCCTGCGCACGGCGGCCCGCAGGCTTGGCAACTACCGGCTGACCGGCCTGACCCTCTACGTGACCCTGGAGCCCTGCCCCATGTGCGCCGGGGCCATAAGCCACGCCCGGATCGGCCGGGTGGTGTTCGGTGCCGATGATCCCAAGGGCGGCGGCGTGGTCCACGGGGCGCGGGTCTTCGACACGGCAACCTGCCACTGGCGGCCTGAGGTCACCGGAGGCGTTCTGGCCAGGGAGTCCGGCGACCTGCTGCGGGGATTCTTCCGCGCCCTGCGCGGCCGACGATCAGGTAAATCGCCGGTCAGGTAAGGCGGCGGCGGTAGAGGGCGAGCAGGGCTGACCAGGCCTTCTCCGCGCCTTCGGGGTTGTAAACGGGCGAACCCGCAATGCACCAGCCGTGTTGGGCACCCGCATAGACCTCGACCGTGGCCGGGCGGCCCGCAGCCTTGAAGGCGGACCTCAGGTCATCCTTGGCCTGGGGCTCCTTCTGGTCGTCGTTCTCGGCGATGGCCACCAGGTAATCCGCCCGGGTCCGGGTGATCAGCCTGTGCGGGCTGTCGGGAGACGCGGTGACCAGGCCCCCACCGTGGAAGGACCCGACGGCGGCGACGCGGTCCGGGAGGACGGCGGCGGCCTGGAAGGCCATGGGTCCGCCCATGCAATAGCCCTGCACGCCCGCGCCCTTGCCGGGATCGACCATGGACTGGCCGTCGAGGAAGGCGAATCCGGCGATGGCGTCCCGGGCCGTGGCCTCCGGCGTCAGGGCCGACCTCAGTTCCATGAGCTTGGCCCGATCGGCTGGATCGGCCCAGTTGACCGGTCCAGAGGGCATGGGTGCCCGGCCCTTACGGTAGAAGGGGTTGGGAACCAGGACGGCGTACCCCTCGGCGGCCATGCGGCTGGCCATCTGCCGGAAGACGGGACGCAGGCCCATGATGTCCGTCCAGACCAGCACCGCCGGCCAACCCCCGGCGGGGGCCTTGCCTGTGGGGTGGACGAAGACGGCGTCGCAGAGACCATCCGGGGTCTGCACCTCGACATCCATTTCCATCACCTTGAGCGGCGCGCCCTCAGCCGTGGTGGAGACCGCCACCGCAGCGCCAGCGGCGAGGACGCCAAGGTCCCGGCGGGACAGTCCCGTTCCCGACTGCGGCTCTTGGGGGGTGTTGTCGTCGTCATGCATGGGGGCGCTCCTCAGCAAATCCTGAGAGCTAATTATGCGCCCGACTGCGTCGCCTGTCAGCCCAGGCGCGCGTCGGCGGCGTCGAGGGCGGCGGTGAGGTCGACCTGACGTCCCTGGGCCCCCAGGGCGTCGGCGAGGGCGGTCAGGCACACTCGGACATGCCAGGGACTGGCCGACGCGCCCATCAGGCCGATCCGCCAGACCTGACCCTTAAGCGGCCCAAGGCCGGCCCCGATCTCCAGATCCCAGTGCGCGAGCAGGCGGGTGCGGACAGCCGCCTCGTCGACGCCCTCCGGGACCCGGACCGTATTGAGCTGGGGCAGGCGGTGCTCAGGGGCGACCAGCATCTGGAGGCCCAGGGCCTCCAGGCCAGCGACCAGGGCCTCGTGCATGCGGGCATGCCGGACGAAGACGGCCTGCTGGCCTTCCTCGAACAGGGCGACCAGGGACTCGTGCAGGCCGTAGAGGGTGTTGATCGGGGCGGTGTGGTGATAGGTCCGGCCGCCCTCCCCGCCCCAGTAGGCCATCAGCAGACTGACATCGAGCAGCCAGTTGCGCACCGGCGTGGTGCGGGCGGCGACGGCCTCCAGGGCGCGTCGGGAAAAGGCCACTGGCGACAGGCCGGGGGGGGCGGAGAGGCACTTCTGGGTGCCGGAATAGAGCACATCGGCGTCCCATGCGGCGGCGTCGACGGGCACCCCACCCAGGGAGGTGACGCAATCAACGATGGACAGGGCGCCATGGCGGCGGGCTAGGGCGCAGAGGGCGGCGGCGTCGGAGCGGACCCCGGTTGAGGTCTCGGCATGGACAAAGGCCAGAACCTTGGCCGGCCCGGAGGCGAGGGCGGCCTCGACAGCGGCGACGTCGACGGGCTCGCCCCAGGGGGCGTCGACCCGGACCACCTCGGCGCCCGCCCGGCCCGCCATGTCGACCATGCGCCCGCCGAAGACGCCGTTGACGGCGATCACTGCCCGGTCGCCGGGTTCCAGCAGGTTCATCAGGGCCGCCTCCATGCCCGCCGTACCGGGGGCCGGCAGGGGGACGCAGACGTGGTCGGGGGCGTTGAAGAGGCGCGCCAGGGCGGCCTTGATCTCTTCCATCAGGTCCTGGAAGGCCGGATCCAGGTGACCCACGGTCGGACGGGACAGGGCGGCGAGCACCCGCGGGCTGACGTCGGAGGGGCCGGGCCCCATGAGGATACGTCTCGGCGGCTGGAAACTCTGCATTTCGCCCTCCCTGTTCGGCGCGCGACGATTAGGCGAAGCGCGGGCCCGTGTCAGCACCCACGATCAGCGGAAGGGCGGCTCGTCGAAGCTGCGCAGCTTGCGGGAATGCAGGCCGGCCCCTTCGCGGCGGAGCAGATCCACCGTGGCGAGGCCGATCTGGAGGTGCTGGCCGATGGCGCGGTCGTAGAAGGCGTTGGCCTGGCCAGGTAGCTTGATCTCGCCATGCAGGGGTTTGTCAGACACGCAAAGGAGGGTGCCGTAGGGCACCCGGAACCGGTAGCCCTGGGCGGCGATGGTGGCGCTCTCCATGTCGATGGCCACGGCCCGGGACTGGTTGAACCGGAGGGCGCTGGAGGAGTAACGCAGCTCCCAGTTGCGGTCGTCGGTGGTGACCACGGTACCGGTGCGAAGCCGCCGCTTGAGCGCTTCGCCGCTCTCACCGGTGACGGCCTCGGCGGCGCGGCCGAGGGCGACCTGCACCTCGGCGATGGGCGGTATGGGAATCTCCGGCGGCAGGACGTCGTCGAGGACATGGTCGTCGCGCAGGTAGGCGTGGGCCAGGACATAGTCGCCGATGGTCTGCGACCCGCGCAGGCCGCCGCAATGGCCGATCATCAGCCAGGCCTGCGGCCTGAGCACCGCAAGGTGGTCGGTGATGGTCTTGGCGTTGGATGGGCCGACGCCGATGTTGACCAGTGTGATGCCCCGGCGGCCCGGCGCCATGAGGTGGTAGGCCGGCATCTGGTGGCGTCGCCAGGGCGCATCGGCCACCACCTGCTCGGGATTTGGCGTGTCCCGGGTGACCAGGACGCCGCCGGCGGTGGACAGGGCCGTGTAGCCATCGTCCGCCTTCAGGCGCTCGCAGGACCAGCGGACGAACTCATCAACGTACCGGTGGTAGTTGGTGAACAGCACATAGGACTGGACGTGCTCAGCGGGCGCGCCCGTGTAATGCGTCAATCGCGCCAGGGAGAAGTCAGTGCGAAGGCCGTCGAAGAGGGCCAGGGGCCGGGCGGCGTCGACAGGCGAAACCCAGAGACCGTCGGCCACCTCATCACCGATGTGTGCCAGCTCGGTGGTCGGGAAGTGCCGGGCGATCTCGGCGGACCCGATGTCGGCCCGGGCCAGGTCGACCGAGGCGTCGAGGACGTAGGCGAAGGGGATTTCCTGGGACGATCGGGAGACGGTGACCGTGACGTCGAAGTCGGCCATGAGCAGGGACAGCTGCTCAACCAAGAATTCTCTGAAGTGATGGGGCCGGGTGACGGTGGTCTCGTAGGCGCCGGGCGCGCCTAGCCGGGCATAGGCACGAGCGAGACGCGGATAGTCCTGGCCCGGAGGCCATTCCAGCCGAAGGGCGGGATAGGCGAAGGCACCGGAGGCCCGCAGGGCCGGGTCCGGGGCGATGCCTTCGGACAGGAAGGCCCTGAGGGCGTTACGGAGAGAGGTGACGGAGGCGTCGTACTCGGCCTCCAGCGCATCACAGATGCGCTCGGCTTCAGCTTGAACTTTCATGCCCCATCATAGCCCGTCGCAGGCCGAATTCCGAGAGGGAGCGCCGCACAGGATGGACGGCGGGGCTGTTTATGGCCAAAACAGCAATGGAACCGCCCCTTGGGAAACGCCATGCGCCTGTTCAACATCTTCGTTATCGCGGCCATGGTCACAGGGGTCCTGGCGGGCTGGGCCGCCCACAACTTCCTGTCGCCGGAACAGGCCGCGGCCTTCGCCGAGGGCCTGTCGGTGATCACCACCCTGTTCCTGCGCATGATCAAGATGATCATTGCCCCCCTGGTCTTCGCCACCCTCGTGGCCGGGATCGCCCACATGGAGGACGCCGCGGCTGTCGGCCGGGTCGGGGTGAAGTCGATCGCCTGGTTCCTCCTGGCCTCCATCGTTTCGCTGACCGTGGGCCTCTTGATGGTGCACCTGATCCAGCCCGGTGCCGGGATCACCCTGGACCCCTCGGCCCTGGCCGACCGGGGGGTGGTGCCTGCCGCCAAGCTGACCCTGAAGGAATTCCTGACCACCCACCTGGTGCCGGACTCGATCATCAAGGCCATGGCCAACAACGAGATCCTGCCCATCGTCGTCTTCTCGGTCTTCATCGGCACGGCCATAGCCTCGATCGAAGATCGCGCGCCCGCGGTCATGGCCCTAGTCGAACAAATCTCATCCATCATGCTGAAGGTGACCGGCTATGTCATGCTGGTCTCGCCGGCGGCCATCTTCGCCTCCCTCGCCTCGGTGATCGCCGTCGAGGGCCTGGACATACTGGGCGCCTACGCCAAGTTCGTGGGCGGCTTCTACCTGTCCCTCGGCGTGCTCTGGACCCTGCTGCTGGCGGCCCTGATCCTGGTGGTGGGGCTTCGGGGTCTGAAGCTGGTGGCTGGCATCCGCGAGCCCATGCTCCTGGCCTTTTCCACCGCCTCGTCCGAGGCCGCCTATCCGGGCACGCTGGCGGCGCTGCAGAAGTTCGGCGTCTCGCGCAAGGTGGCCAGCTTCGTCCTGCCCCTTGGCTACTCGTTCAACCTGGACGGGTCGATGATGTACTGTACCTTCGCGACCCTGTTCATCGCCCAGATCTACGGGATCGAGCTGACCCTGATGCAGCAGATCACCATGCTGGGCCTGCTGATGGTGACGTCAAAGGGCATGGCTGGGGTACCCAAGGCCTCGATCGTCGTGATCGCCGCCACCCTCGCCTATTTCGGCCTGCCGGAAGCCGGCATCGGCATCATCCTGGCCGTGGACCAGCTGCTCGACATGGGCCGGTCGGCCACCAACGTGGTGGGCAACTCGGTGGCCAGCGCGGTGGTGGCGAAGTGGGAGAACCAGATTGAGGATCCCCAGGAGGCGGAGGCCCGGCCCGCCTGAGGCCGGTCTTCCACGGACACGATCCACAGCCTATACTTTCTCGACAACAACTTCCGGCGGACTCCGATGCGCAACACCCTTCGCACCTTCACCTTGCTGGCCGCCCTGACGGCCATCTTCCTGGGGATCGGCTACAGCATGGCCGGTCCCGGGGGTATGCTGATCGCCTTCGGCCTCGCCATGGCCATGAACCTGTTCAGCTACTGGAACTCGGACAAGATCGTCCTGAAGATGTACCGGGCCCAGCCGGTGGATGCCTCCCACCAGGACGCCCGGGTCCGGGCCTATGCCGAGGATGTGCTCGAGATGGCGTCACGGGCCGGAATGCCGGCACCGAAGGTCTACATCATCGACCAGGACCAGCCGAACGCCTTCGCCACCGGGCGGAACCCGGATCACGCCGCAGTGGCGGCCACCCGGGGCCTGCTGCAGATGCTGGACCGGCGGGAGATCCGGGGCGTCATGGCTCATGAGCTGGCGCACGTGAAGCACCGCGACACCCTGACCATGACCATCACCGCGACCATAGCGGGCGCCATCTCGAGCCTGGCTAACTTCGCTGCCTTCAGCGGCGGATCCAGCAACGGCGAACGGCGGGGTGGCGGGCTCATGGGCCTTGTGGTCATGATCCTTGCGCCGATCGCGGCGGCCCTGGTCCAGATGGCCATCAGCCGCGGCCGCGAGTATGAGGCCGACCGCGGGGGTGCCGAGATTTCGGGAGATCCCGAGGCCCTGGCCAGCGCCCTCAGCAAGATCGAGGCCTATGCCCAGGGCGTGAGAAACCCCGACGCCGAGGCCAACCCGGCCACCAGCCACATGTTCATCATCAATCCGCTTTCGGGCGAAGGGATGGACAACCTGTTCTCCACCCATCCGTCCACCGCTAACCGGGTGGCGGCCTTGATGGAGATGAAGGGCGGGTAACTCGCCCTATTCGGCGGGCTCGGCCTGTCGACGGACCAGGAGCCGGTCGAACTCTGTCCAGACACCCGCGTCACCATGCCACTGGCCGCGGGTCGCGGCCTTGGAGTACTCGGTCGAGCGGGCCTCGAAGAAGTTGGCGTGCTCGACCCCCGACAGCATGGACTGCAGCCAGGGCAGGGGGTTTTCCCTGACCCCGTAGACCTCCGGCAGGGACAGCTGGCGCAGGCGCCAGTCGGCGATGAACCGGATGTAGGCTTTGATGTCGTCCGGCGTCATGCCCTGGATATCGCCGGCCGAGAAGGCGAGGTCGATGAACTTGTCTTCCAGCCCGACCACTGTCTTGCAGCAGTCGATGATGTCGTCAGCAACGGAGGGGGTGACCGCCCCGGTTTCCTGATTGAAGGCATGGTAGAGCTTGATGATGCCCTCGCAGTGCAGGCTCTCGTCACGCACGGACCAGGACACGATCTGCCCCATGCCCTTCATCTTGTTGTGCCGGGGGAAGTTCATCAGCATGGCGAAGCTGGCGAACAGCTGCAGGCCCTCTGTGAAGGCCCCGAACATGGCGAGCGTCCGGGCGATGTCGGCCTCGGTCTCGACCCCGAACTGCTGCATGTAGTCGTGCTTGGCCTTGAGCTCCTGGAACTCCAGGAAGGCCGTGAACTCGGAATCGGGCATGCCGATGGTCTCGAGCAGCAGGGCGTAGGCGGCGATGTGGATCGTCTCCATGTTGGAGAACGAGGCCAGCATCATCTTGATCTCGGTCGGGCGGAAGACGCGCGAATAGCGCTCCATGTAGTTGTTGTTCACCTCGACGTCCGACTGGGTGAAGAACCGGAAAATCTGGGTGAGCAGGTTGCGCTCGCGGTCATTGAGCTTGGTGGCCCAGTCCTTGAGGTCCTCGCCGAGCGGGATCTCTTCGGGCATCCAGTGGACCTGCTGCTGGCGCTTCCAGAACTCGTAGGCCCAGGGATACCGGAAGGGCTTGTAGGCATAGGACGGGGTGAGGAGACCCGGCAGGAGTGACTTGGCGGACACGATCAGGCTCTCCAGGGAGACAGGGATAGGAGCGGCAGGCGAATAATCAGTTTAGACACGGCACCATGCCGACATCTAGGGGGTGTCATATCACCCGGCTCAACATGTTGTGCACGGGCTGGGGATAGGTGGCTTACTGGCAGGCTAGGCATTCCTCGTAGTCTGTCCGAACGCCTTCGACCATCGCGACGATTTCTGCCGTCTCGGCACCCGCGTGGGCGGCGCGCTGTACGGACTTGGAGCGCAGATAGTAGAGGGACTTGCACCCCTGCTCCCAGGCGGTCCAGTGCAGCATGTGCAGGTCCCACTTGTCGACATCCCCTGCCAGGAAGATGTTGACCGATTGGGACTGGCAGATGTCGGGCGTGCGGTCAGCGGCCAGTTCTACCACCCAGCGCTGATCGAGTTCGAAGGCGGTCTTGTAGATGTCCTTCTCGTCCTGGGTCAGGATGTCGAGGTGCTGGACCGAACCCTCGTTCTCGAGGATGGAGTCCCAGACTGGGGGGGTATTCTCGCCGCGGGCCTCGAGCAGGCGCTCGAGGTAGGGATTGCGGACCGCGAAGGTGCCCGAAAGGGTCTTGTGCGTGTAGATGTTGGCCGGGATGGGCTCGATGCCGGCGCTGGTCCCGCCGCAGATGATCGAGATCGAGGCGGTCGGGGCAATGGCCAGCTTGTGCGAGAAGCGCTCCATGACACCGCGCTCGGCGGCGTCCGGGCAGGGACCGCGCTCTGCGGCCAGGACGCGTGAGGCGGTGTCGCACTGGCGGCGGAGGTGCTTGAACAGCCGCATGTTCCAGGACTTGGCCAGGGCGGACTCGAAGGGCACGTTCTGCAGCTGCAGGAAGGAATGGAAGCCCATCAGCCCCAGGCCGACCGAGCGCTCGCGCTGGGCGGCGTAGATGGCGTTGGCCATGCTCGGGGGCGCCCGGGTGATGAAATCCTCCAGGACGTTGTCGAGGAAGCGCATGACATCCTCGATGAAGGTCGGATGGTCGCGCCACTCCAGGAAGGTCTCGGCATTGACCGACGACAGGCAGCAGACGGCGGTGCGCTCCTTCCCCAGGTGGTCGAGGCCGGTGTGAAGCATGATCTCCGAGCACAGGTTGGACTGACGCACAGACAGGCCGAGGTCCCGCTGGTGCTGCGGCATGGAGCGGTTCACGGTATCGGAGAAGATCAGGTAGGGCTCGCCGGTCTGCAGGCGGATCTCGAGGATCTTCTGCCAGAGGCTGCGGGCGTCGACTTCCCGCAGGACTTCCTCGGTCTTTGGAGAGCGCAGGCCGAAGGGCGCGCCTTCGCGTACGGCCTCCATGAACTCGTCGGTGATGGAGATCCCGTGGTGGAGGTTGAGCGACTTCCGGTTGAAGTCGCCCGAGGGTTTCCGGATCTCGAGGAACTCTTCGATCTCGGGATGGTGGATGTCGAGGTAGACCGCCGCCGAACCGCGCCGGAGAGAGCCCTGGCTGATGGCCAGGGTCAGGCTGTCCATGACGCGGATGAAGGGGATGATGCCGCTGGTCTGGCCGGCACCCTTGACCTTCTCGCCAATGGACCGGACGCCACCCCAATAGGTACCGATGCCGCCGCCATTGGAGGCCAGGGCGACGTTCTCGTTCCACACGCCCTGGATGCCGTCGAGGGAATCATTCACCGCGTTCAGGAAGCAGGAAATGGGCAGGCCTCGGTCCGCCCCGCCGTTCGACAGCACGGGGGTGGCAGGCATGAACCACAGGCGCGAGATATAGTCATAGACCCGCTGCGCATGGTCTGCGTCATCGGCGTAGGCCGTGGCGACCCGGGCGAACATGTCCTGGTAGGACTCGCCGGCAAGGAGGTAACGGTCCTCCAGGGTGGTCTTGCCGAAGTCGGTGAGGAGGGCGTCCCGGGACCGGTCGACCTGGACCTTCCGGACAAGCTGCAATTGGGGGCGTTCCGTCGGCTCCGCCGCCGCCTTGGCGTCCGCCTGCTCCAGCCGCCTGACGGCTTCATTCCCACTCATGACCTGCACCCGATATCCTCGCTGGCGGCGCGGTGCGATCCCGCGCCTGCCGCATCCCTATGACTACATCTAGTGGGCACCCCGCCCGACTACGCAACATCATGGGCCACGAGCCTCATGAATCGTCAACGGGGCCAGCGGGTTGTCCCCCGGAGTTTTTTGCTAACGAGAGATTAACAGGGGGCTTGACGCTTGAACATGCAGGGGTTTCGACGCACCCGCGAATCTTGAATCACGAGACTGTGAACGGTTTTTGGGGCTCAGGCGGAGAGGGTTGCGGTGGACACGGACCCGCCCTCGCGGCGGTTCCCGGAATGGAAAAAGGGCCCGGTCGTGAGACCGGGCCCCCATATTTCCAGGCGTTTCCGCCTGCGATCGAAATCAGAAGTTGATGTCGATCGTCGAACGGCGGTTCAGGGGTTCCTTCACGCCGTCGCCAGTGGCGACCGCGAGTTGGGTTTCACCCTTCCAGTCCACCTGCATCAGCTGCTGGCCGACACCTTGGCCGACCAGGGCGTCTGCAACGGCCTTGGCCCGGCGCTCGGAGAGGCGGGTGTTGTAGGCCGGGGAGCCGGACGAGTCGGTGTGGCCGACCACGATCACGCGGGTGGCGTTGCCCGTCTTGGCGTATTCAGCCGCTTCAGTGACGATGGTCTGGGCTTCCGGCGTCAGAACGGATTCATCGAACGGGAAGTAGACCACGAACTGCTTCGCCTCGTAGGCCGGCGGCGGCGGAGGCGGCGGCGGCGGGGGAGGCGGGGGCGGCGGCGGGGGGGGGGGCGGCGGGGGCGGCGGCGGCGCGAAGGAGTAACGCAGGCCCACGGTCAGGGACTGGTCCTCATAGGCACCGGCGAAGGCGCCGGGCTGCAGGGCATGGGTGCCCTTGGAGGCGAAGGTCAGGTCCGACCCGCTGAGATAGCGGTAGGTCAGGTCCACATCCAGGCGATCGGTCACGGCCCAAGCCACGCCGGCGATGCCCTGCCAAGCGAAAGCGGTGTCGCTGTCGTCAATGGCCAGGTTCTGATGGGCGGGGTTCGTCGCCGTGGCGGCGGGGCCGACCGGAGTGATGGTCGAGAACTGGCCCACCACGGTGTCAACCGTGACGTTGTTGATGCCGATACCCGCGCCGATGAAGGGGTTCAGCGCGGAGTCCGGGAGGAAGTCATACAGCACATTGCCCATGCCGGTGATCGACACCAGGCTGCCCGTGGGCGAACCGCAGTTCGGGGCGGTCGCCGTGCGGACCACGCCAGGTTGGCAAAGGCCGAGGATGGCGTTGCTCGCGCCGCCGCGGACCGAGTCCACGTCGCCGGGGCGATAGCCGCCCTCGAGTTCCACGCGCCAGTTCCTGGACACCTGGTAGCCGAGACGGGCGAAGCCGGCCCAATCTTCCGCCTGGTTGATCGTCCAGTCGTAGGGCTTGCCATTGGCGGCGTTGTTGCTCGACGTTGCATCGATGCCGTTCGGCCAATGGTAACCAGCGTCGACAGCGCCGTACCAGCCCACTTCGCGGGCAGAAGCCCCGGAAGCGATGGCGACAGCAGCAAGAGCCGCTCCAGCCAGAAGTTTGATTTTCATATCAGAGCCCTCTCTTGCCCAAAGGTGCCACCTCTGACACCTAACACTTTGTATACCACCCTCGACATGTCGTGGAAGTGTCGGGAGTGCAACACAAACTTGTTTTTGCACTTCGCTTCCGGGAGCGAAACCGGGAATCCCAAGGCTCCGGGACCGTCAGGTCCTCACGTGCGCAAACCATCTCTGGGGTTGAGTTCCCGCCGGAAGGCGTCCCGTCTTTCGTGGATTGAGGCGATCACAGGCCCGGCGGGTAGGCCGACGCCCAACAGGACCGCCTCTGACAGCTGGAGGCTGGCCTCCACCGTCTCGGGTACCGCATCACTCACCCCCAGGTCATACAAACGCAGGGCCTGACGGCTGTCCCGCGCCCGCGCGACGATGGTCAGGTCCGGCCTGCGGTCACGGACGAGGGAGACCAGGGCCTCGACGGCACCGACGTCATCCCCGTCGGCGTCGGCAGTAACGACGAGGGCCCGGGCCGAATTCAGGCCACAGCGCTCCAGGAAGCCCGCACGCAGGGCGTCTCCGAAGTAAAGGCTGTGCCCGGCCCTGCGTCCCCGCTCGACCACACCTGCATCCTGGTCAATCGCCGACCAGGGCAGGCCGTGCCGGTCGAGCATCTCTCCAACCAGCCGGCCGACCCGGCCGAAGCCGACCAGCAGGATTCGCCCCTCACCGGCCTCGGCAGGGCCAGCAGCCTCCGCGACTCCGGCGACGGCGCGACCGGCAATGCGCAGCCCCAGGGCGGCAAGGGCCGGGATGCACATCATGGAAAGGGTCGCCGACACCAGAAGGCTTTGCCCCAGGGCATCGGGAACCAGTCCCTGGGCCATGGCTGAGCCGAGGATGACGAAGGCGAATTCCCCGCTGGCCGCCAGGAGCAGGGCGGTTTCCACGGCCGACCGCCATTTCAGGCCAAACCCTCTGGCAAGCCCGAAGATCAGGGCTGCGTTCAGGCCCATGAGGCCGAAGGTGACCCCGGCGACCTGGAGGGGCTCCTCGAGAATCAGGCCGATATCCAGGCCGATCCCGGCGGCGAGAAAGAAGAGCCCGAGCAGCAGGCCCTTGAACGGCTCAATGACCTGCTCGACCTCATGGCGGAATTCGGTCTCGGCCAGGAGCAAGCCAGCGACGAAGGCGCCGAGCGCCATGGAAAGGCCGGCGAAGGCCGCCAGCAGGCCGGACCCCAGGACCACCAGGAGGCAGGCGGCCATAAACAGCTCTTCGCTCCGCGCCTTGGCCACCGACCGCATCATGGGTCGCAGGAGGAACCTGCCGAACCCGACCAGGCCGGCGACTGCGGCGACAGCCGGCGCGAAGCTGAGGAGCAGATCGGGCGACAGGCCCGCGCCGTCCTCGCGGCCGAGGAGGGAAAGCGTGATCAGTATGGGCGCGACGGCGAGATCCTGGAACAGGAGCACGGCGAAGGTGACCCGCCCGGCCTGGACATGCTGGCGACGACTCTCCGTCAGGATGGGCATGACGACGGCGGTGGACGAAAGCGCCATCGCCGCACCGACGGCGGCGGAGGCGGCGGGGGAGGCCCCGAGGAGATAGGCCGTCAGGCCGACGATCAGTCCGCAGCCGAGGACCTGCAGGGCGCCGAGGCCGAAAACATAGCGTCGCATGAGCCAGAGCCGGGCCCAGGACAGTTCGAGCCCGATCATGAACATCAGGAAGACCACGCCCAGCTCCCCCAGCTGGGCCAGTTCCCGGGGCGAATTGATGGTGAGCTCAGCAACCCAGGGCGCATGCGCGCCCAGGGCGCCCAGTCCGGAAGGTCCAAGCAGGACGCCCGCCCCGAGGAAGCCCAATACCGGGCTGATCCGCCAGCGACGGAACAGGGGAACCACTATGCCCGCTGTCGCCAGGAACAGGACAACGTCCTTGAAATCTCCGGGAGCCGGGGGTGCCATGTTTCTCCTCGTCAGACCGGACTATGGCCCAGGACACCGGGGTGCGCGACCCCGTCGCAACTCCGCCCCAGGTCGCGGCGGCCCGGAACCGCCCAGATGCCAGAAAATGGATGCCGCAGCCTCGGTTCAGCGGCATTGTTTGCGCCCCGACCTGTCGACGACCGGAGTTGCTGATGTCCCTGTCCCGCCACCGCCTCGTCCTTGGGGCCGCCACCCTCGTCCTGTCGGCCCTGGCCCCGCCGGCCTTGGCGGCCGACCTCAGCGCCCCCCGCATGGGCAGTTGGGGTTTCGACATGTCCGGACGCGATCCGGCGACCCCCGCCGGCGGGGACTTCTTCGCCCACGCCAATGGTGCCTATGTCGACCGGCTGGTCATCCCGGCGGACCGGTCGAGCTTCGGGGCCTTCGACGGCTTGCGCGAACTCTCGGTGGACCGGATGCACGCAGTCCTGGAGACCGCCGCCGCCGATCCGGCACCCTCGGCTGACCGCCAGCGCCTGGCGACCCTTTATCGTAACTTCATGGACGAGCCGGCCGTGAGCGCCCTGGGCGCCGGGCCCATCCAGCCCGCCCTTGCGGAAATCCGCGCGGCCAGCAGCCGGCGGGACATCGCCCGGCTCATGGGCAAGGCCGCAGGCGGGTTTGGCGGATCCATCTTCTCGGTCAATGTCGCAGATGATGCCCGCAACCCGCAGGCCTATGCCGTCTACCTTGGCCAGTCTGGACTCAATCTTCCGGACCGCGACTACTACCTGGAGCCGCGTTTCGCGCGACAGAGGACAGAGTACCGGGCCTATGTAGAGCGCATGCTGGGTCTCGCCGGCTGGCCGGACGCCGCCAAATCCGCGGATGCGGTCCTTGCCTTCGAGACCCAGATCGCCACGGCGTCCTGGACCAGCGCCCAGCGCCGGGACCGCGACCGCACCTACAACGCCACGGACCTGGCCGGACTGTCCCGGACCGCCGCCGGCTTCCCCTGGGCGGACTATCTCAAGGCTGCAGGCCTGGGCGGGGCCAAGCGGGTGGTGGTTCGGGAACAGGGCGCCTTCCCCGAGATCGCAAAAATCTTCGCCGAAACCCCCCTGTCCACCCTGAAGGCCTACATGGCCCTCAGCCTGACAGATAAGGCCGCCCCCTACCTCGCCCCGGCCTTCGACCAGGCCAACTTCGAGTTCCGCGGCAAGGTGCTGACCGGTCAGCCGCAACAGCAGCCGCGCTGGAAGCGCGCCGTGACCCTGGTGGACGACCAGCTGGGCGAGGCCCTGGGCCGTGACTATGTGGCTGCCTACTTCCCCCCGCAGTCCAAGGCACTGATGGAAGGCCTGGTCGCCGACATCAAGACCGCCATGCGGGGCCGGATCGAGACGGTCTCGTGGATGGGTCCCGAGACGCGGGCCAAGGCGCTCGAAAAGCTGTCCAAGTTCAGCGTTATGATTGGCTATCCCGAGACCTGGCGGGACTATTCCGGTCTGGAGATGACGCCTGGCGACCTGTTCGGCGATGTCAGCCGCTCGCGCCAGTGGGACTGGAACCGCCGCGTCGCCCGCCTCGACCAGCCGGTCGATCGCAAGGAGTGGGGCATGACCCCGGCGACGGTAAACGCTTACTACTCCTCGACCCGGAACGTGATCGTCTTCCCGGCGGCCATACTGCAGCCGCCCTTCTTTGACCCCAACGGCGACATGGCCATCAATTATGGCGGGATCGGCGGCGTGATCGGCCACGAGATCACCCATGGATTCGACGACCAGGGCCGCAAGTCCGACGGCGACGGTCGGCTGTCCGACTGGTGGACCCCCGAGGACGCCAAGCGCTTCACCATCGAGGCGACCAAGCTGGGTGCCCAGTACTCTGCTTTCGAGGCCCTGCCCGGCGCCTTCATCAAGAGCGAACTGACCATGGGCGAGAACATCGCCGACCTGGGCGGGGTCCTCCTGGCCCTAGACGCCTACCGGACCTCCCTGAAAGGCGCGCCAGCCCCGGTGATCGATGGGCTCACCGGAGAGCAGAGGGTGTTCTACGGATGGGCGCAGGTCTGGCGCTCCAAGGTTCGGGAGGACCGGGTCCGCCAGCTTTTGTCCACCGATTCGCATTCGCCACCCCGGGCGCGCGTCAACGTCCCGATGCGCAATGTCGACGCCTTCTACCGGGCCTTCGGTGTGAAGCCGGGGGACGACATGTACCTGCCTCCGGAGACGCGGGCCCGCATCTGGTAGGGGTTCACCCCCGCTGCGAGAGGATGTCCCGGGCGGCGTAGACGCCTGTGGCGAAGACGGCCTGGAGGAGATAGCCCCCCGTGGGCGCCTCCCAGTCGAGCATCTCCCCGGCGATCCAGACCCCCGGCCGGGCCCGGAGCTGAAGGCCCGGGTCGAGATCTTCGAACCGGACACCGCCGGCGGTGGAGATGGCGCGTTCGAGGCCCGTAGTGGCAACCAGGCGCAGGGGAACCGAGCGGATGCGGGCCGCCAGGACCTCCAGGTCCGAGGTTGGCGGCCCCGCCTCGCGGAGGAGCCCGATTTCCTGCGGCGACAGGGCCAGGGCCTTGCGGAGGCGGTTGGAGAGGCTGGCCTTCCGGTCGGTGCGCGCCAGTCTGGCGACAAGATCTTCGGGGCTGCGGCCTGGCCTGAGGTCGATCTCGACGATCGCCTCGCCCCCCGCCTCCACCGCGTCCCGGAGGGCGGCCGAGAGGGCGTAGACGGCGCCGCCCTCGATCCCCTGCCGGGTCAGCATCACCTCGCCTCGCACCGCGCGCCCGGCGAACCGGACCTCGACACCCTTGAGGGGACGACCTGCATGGTCGCCGGGAAAGGGCGGGCTGAAGTCCGCGACGAAACCGCAGTTGGCAGGCCTGAGGGGTGCCGACACCACGCCGGCCTCTGCAAGGGTCGCAACCCAGGCGCCGTCCGCGCCCAGCCGGGGCCAGCTCGCGCCCCCCATGGAAAGTAGCAGGGCGTCGGCCGCCTCGGGGGTGTCCTCGCCCCCGGCCTGGCGGAAAGTGGGTCGGCCCTCCCCGTCCCAGCCGGTCCAGGTCGAGGCAAGCCGAAGCTCCACGCCCAGGCTGTCAAGCCGGGCCAGCCAGGCCCGGACCAGGGGCGAGGCCTTCAGGCGGCGTGGAAATACACGGCCGCTGGAGCCGACGAAAGTGTCCTGGCCCAGGCCTTCGGCCCAGTCGCGCAGGGCCTGAGGCGGAAAGGCCTCCAGCAGGGGGGCGAGGGTCCCTGACCGGTCGCCGTAACGGGCGATCATCTCCGTCAGGCCCTCGGAGTGGGTCAGGTTGAGACCCCCGCGTCCGGCCATCAGCAGGCGCCGCGCCGGACTGGGCATGCGTTCGTGCACCACGACCCGGGCTCCGCCGCGGGCGAGCGTCTCAGCGGCCATGAGACCTGCCGGGCCGGCACCGACGATGACGACCCTGGGACTTGGCATGGACATGGGGGCTCCGGGTAAAGACGGACTGGCGGTTTCGGGGCTTTAGCGGCAGTCTGGCGACATGAACCGCAAACAACCCCTGCGGGCGGTCGCCGCCGCCCTCCTCCTTCTGGCGGCGTCACCCGCCTGGACGCAAGCGCCGCCTTCGCCGCCGCAGGCGGCCAGGCCCAGCGAGCAGGGCCGCCAGAGCGAGGCCCTTAACGCAGGCGTCAACGCCCGGAACGCCGAGGTGGACCGCCGGAACGCAGACACCGCGCGGAGTGTCGCCGAGGAGGAAGCCTTGTATCAGGCGCGCCTGGCGGAGTGGTCGGCGCAGAATGCCGAGGCCCAGGCCAAGGCGAAGGCCTGGGAGCGGGCCCAGGCGGAGTGGAAGGCGCAGTTGGCCGCCTGCCAGGCCGAGCCCTTTTCCGGCTGCAACCCCCCAAAACTGACAAAACGGTCAAAATTCTGAGGTCAGGCAAAAAACAACCCGCCTTGCGGCGGGTTGCTTGAGCTCTGCAGCTCCGAATCTAGAAGGGCGTTTCCTCCCCGAAACGCCGGAGATCGATGGTCGAATGCCGTCGTGTCTCTCGCTTGGGGCGAATTGATGTCAAATTCGCGACCCTGTCAACCACCGCCCTGTTTCAAGGCCCGCCCGTGCAGATGAACCGGGAATTATCTGACTCATTTGTCAGTTTTTCTCAGGGCAGCCCGGAGCCCGTCCCAAGGCGGACAGGCCGTCTCGAAGACGAAGTCCGGCCGGGAGGCGGTAACCGGACCCCGTCCCGCCGAAGTCAGACGCTCCGCCACCCGGGGGACCAGGGCCACCGGCGCCAGCAGGCCGTTGGGCCGACGGACGGCCCCCAGGGCCTCAAGGGCGGGCAGGATCGGATCGTCGTCGCCACCGGGCCAGATGAGGGTGGCCGAGGCGTGGGCAGCAGCCCGGGCCTCGAAGATCCGGATCAACGATTCTGCGGCGGTGAGCCCCTCCGGGGTCCAGTCGGCCCGAAGGCCGGCGGCGAGGTGGGCCTGGCTCCTCAGGATGACGCCGTCCTCCAGGATCTTCAGGTCATTGGCCTGGAGGGTAGCCCCCGTCGTGGTGATGTCGACGATGATGTCGGCGACCCCGGCGGCCGGGGCGCCTTCGGTGGCACCCCCCGACTCGACGATCCGGTAGTCGGCGATTCCGTGGCGGGCGAAGAATTCACGGGTCTGGGCCAGGTACTTGGTCGCCACCCTCAGCCGGCGGCCGGTACGGACAAGTCGCTCATGGGCCACGTCCTCCAGGTCGGACATGACGGACACGTCGAGCCAGCTGCGGGGGGCAGCGACCACGAGGTCGGCCCGGCCGAAGCCGAGGGGACGGAGCAGGAGGGTCGCCTCGGCGGACCCCGGCCCCTGTTCCCCGAGGAGGTCCTCGCCGGTGACGCCCAGGTGGACATCCCCGGCCACAAGGGCCTCGGCGATATCGCCCGCCGAGAGCAGGCGGACCTGGACGCCTTCGGCGCCGCGCAGACGCGCCCTGTAGCCGCGATCGCCCCCGCTCATGGCGAGGCCGAGGCCGCAGTCCTGGAGCCAGGCTTCGACCTGGTCCTTGAGGCGTCCCTTGGACGGTATGGCCAGGATCAGGGGGTCGCTCATTGTCCCACCTCCACAAAGGCCCGGCCTGGCCGGATCATACCTCCGAGCGCCGATCCGCCGCCATTGGACCCGCCGGAGAGCCGGGCCGGCAGGCTGTCATAGCGCCCTCCCACCGCGACGGGACGCGCCGGGCCGAGGGCTTCCGATACGACCTCGATGACGAGGCCGTCATAATAGGCGAAGTCGCCTCGGGGCGCGGCATCGAAGACGGCCGGCGCGGCGCCCACCGAGGCGGCCTCGATCCGGTCCAGTCGGCGCTCCCATTCCGCCAGGCGCGCCCGAAGGGCGGCGGCGGGGGGTGCCAGGCCCGCAATCTGCGCCAACGCCGCCCGCGGGGCCTCGCTGACGGATAGGTAGGCCCGGACAGCCTCGACCTGTCCGGGCGACAGGGCCGGCGCGCGGGAGGCTTCCGAGCGGGTGACCAGGCGAGCTGCAATCTCTGCGGCGGTGCGGCCTCCGACCGGGGTGATCCCGGCGAGGGTCCAGACTTCCTCGAGGAGGGCGGAGGCCTCTTCCGGGGGCAGGGCGGCGAGGCGTCCGGACAGGACGCCCTCCCCCGCTCCGGACCGATCCTTCGCCTGCCCGTTCCGCTCCAGCTCCGCGGCGAGCCGGGAGGGGCGTCCCGCCATGCGGGTCAGCCGCGAGGCCTGGGCCGGGTGAAGGCCCAGCGCGTCAAGGAAGGCGGGAAACAGGCCGGCGTCGCCCAACCGGAGGGAAAGGTCGCCGCGCCCTCCTGCCATAGCGGCCCGCCAGAGCAAGTCCACCAGGTCGGCATCGTCGGCGGGCCGGTCGCTGGCAGCGGCGAACCGCTCGATCCCGATCTGCAGGACTTCCTCCGCCTCGTCCTCGGAGGCGCGGAAGACCAGGCCCTCGTAGGCATAGTCGCCTCCGGCCGCGCCCGAGGCCAGGTGCAGGCGCGCGACAGGCGCGGTGAAGTCGGGACGCAGGCAGACCTCCTGGCCGGCGGCCGCCTGCAGGACGAAGAGCCGGGAGCGAAGAGCCTCTCCGGCGAGGTCAAGCACCAGGGACAGAGGCTGTAACATGGGTGGCTGGACCCAGATGGCACCGGTCTGGCGGAAGGGCGCGCGGAGGGCTTCGAGACCATCGGCGGGGAAGGGCGGCTCCTGGATCACGGCGCGTCTCCGAGGATGCGCCGCACGACGGCGACCACCTGGTCCCGGGGGACCGTCTGCTGGCCAGGTCGATCTGCCCGCCAGGCGGCGTTGTCGGTGACGTCGGAGGCCAGGGCCCGGCCGAGGTCGAGGTCCTTCACCGTAACGGTTCCCGCGGCGATCTCGTCACCCCCAAGGATGACAGCCGCAGGCGAGAGCCGGCGATCGGCGTACTTCATCTGGGCCTTCATGCCTGAGCCGCCCAGGTAGACCTCGGCGGCGATCCCCGCAGCCCGGAGTTCGGCGGCCACGGCGAAATAGGCGCCCATGTCATCGGGGGAGAAGGCGATGACCACCACGGGGCCCCTCGCCTGCTGGCCGGCGTCCTGACCGGCGGCGCGCAGGGCGGCCGCCAGTCGGGAGACGCCGAAGGAGAACCCAGTCGCCGGGGTGCGTTCGCCGGTGAAGCGGGCGATCAGGTCGTCGTAACGGCCACCGCCGCCCACCGAGCCGAAGCGGGCGGGCTGGCCCTTCTCGTCCAGGGTCTCCAGCCGGAGCTCGGCCTCGAAGACGGCGCCGGTGTAGTACTCTAGCCCTCGGACCACTGACGGATCGAAGACCGCCCGGTCCGCGCCCACGCCCATGCTGGCCAGGGCCTTGTCTATGCCCGCCAGTTCCGCGAGGCCGGCGTCGCCCTCGGCCGAGCCGCCAATCACGTCGGCGATCCGGCGCAGGGTCTCGGCCCGGTCCCCGGCCCCGGCAGCGGTGAAGGCCAGGACGGAGTCGACGGCGGCGGTGGCCAGCCCCGCCCCGCGGGTGAAGGCGCCGGACTCGTCGCGGCGGCCCTCGCCCAGCAGCAGGCGGACCCCCTCGGGACCCAGCCGATCCAGCTTGTCCACCGCCCGCAGGACGGCGAGCTTCTGGCCTTCGTCGGCCACGCCGGCCCGTTCGAGGAGGCCGTTCAGGAGCCGTCGGTTATTGATCCGCAGGACATAGCCGCCCTCGGGCAGGCCGGCGGCAGCCAGGCCCTCGGCGGCCATGGCGATGATCTCGGCGTCGGCCTCGGGCCGGGCCGAACCCACCGTATCGGCGTCGCACTGGGTAAATTCTCGGAACCGGCCCGGGCCAGGCTTTTCGTTCCGCCAGACCGGGCCAAAGGCGTAGCGGCGGAAGGGCTTGGTGAGGCCTTCGCGGTTCTGGGCGACGAACCGGGCCAGGGGCGCGGTGAGGTCGTAGCGCAGGGCCATCCACTGGTCGTCGTCGTCCTGCAGGGCGAAGACGCCCTCATTCGGGCGGTCTGCGTCGGGCAGGAACTTGCCCAGGGCGTCGGCATACTCCAGGGCGCCGGTGTCGAGGGCCTCGAAACCGTAACGCTCATAGACCTCGGAAACGCGGGTCAGGATGCGGCGCTCGGTGGCCAGGTCGCGGGCGCGCCGGTCCATGAAGCCGCGGGGGGCGCGGGCCTCGGGTCGGACCTCAGGTCGGGCTTCGGGGCGGGGCGTCTCCCTGTTGGGGACGATGTCAGTCGTGGAGGTGGTCATTTCCTATCCCTTGGGTTTGCCAGGGACGGAGCCGCCGGCCGGGCCCGTCCGCATTGCGCGGGGGCCGGCGCCGGAGGTTCGATCAGGCCGAACGCACTCGCCCGCTCCCGCTTTCACAGGTCGGATGGTGGAGGCGGTGATGATGAACCTGACGGAACATGGGCTGGGTCCGTAGCCCATCGCCGCCGGGCCGTCCAGCCCCGGGGGCCGGACGGACGGGGATCAGGGCAGGAGGTCGAGGTCCGGCGTGCGGTATTCCAGGCCGGACAGGGCGGTACTGCGATCGGCGGAATCGAACCCCTCCATGATCTTCTGGAACCGCATCTGGACGAAGGGGCGCATGTCCGGATGGGTGAAGATGTAGAGGTCGCCAGCCTGCAGGGCCTCCAGCACCCGGGCGCCGACCCGGGCCGGGTCGATGCCGTTGGCGACCCGGTCGTCCGGGACGATTTCCCGAATCTGGGGACCGCCGAACTTCGCCGGGCGGTTGCGTCCCGACTGGTTGATGCCGGTGCGCACGAAGCCCGGGCAGAGGACCTGGACCTGGATGTTCTCGACCGCCAGCTGGGCCGCCCAGCCCTCGGTCAGGGCCACCACCGCGAACTTGGAGGCGCTGTAGGCCTCCATGCCCGGAGGCGATATGTGGCCGGCCATGGAGGCGGTGTTGATGATGGCCCCGCCCTCGCCGTGAGCGCGGATGTGGGGCAGGAAGGCCTCCAAGCCGTAGATCACCCCCATGAGGTTGACCTGGAAGGTCCAGTCCCAGTCGGAGGGCTTCACCTCGTCCACGGGACCGCCGGCACCAACGCCGGCGTTGTTGCACAGGACGTGGACCTTGCCGAAGGCGGAGACCGTTTCCCGGGCGGCGGCGACCAGGGCAGCGCGGTCGGTGACGTCGCACTGGACGGCGGCGACGCGTACCTGCCGGGCCTCAAGCTCAGCCACGGCGCGGGCCAGGGGCTCGGCCTCGATATCGGCGAGCATGACATTCATGCCCGCAGCGCCGAAGGCATGCGCCATGGCCAGGCCGAGGCCGCTGGCCCCGCCGGTGATGAAGGCGGTCTTTCCCGCGAGGTCCTGCATGGGGGTCTTTCCTTTTGGCGTCAGATCTTGCGATCGCCCTGCCAGTAGGCGTCGCGGAGGAGGCGCTTATAGAGCTTGCCCGTGGGCAGGCGGGGCATTTCCTCGATGAAGTCGAGGGAGCGCGGTGCCATGTAGTGGGCCAGGTGCTCGCGGGCATACTGCATGAGCTCTGCGGCGAGCGCCTCGGTGGGCGCCACGCCGGGGGCCGGCTCAATCACCGCCTTGACCGCTTCGCCCATCTCGGGGTCGGGCACCCCGAAGACCGCCACGTCGGCGACCTTGGGGTGGGTGATCAGGGCGTCCTCGATGGCCTGGGGATAGATGTTCACCCCGCCAGAGATGATCATGAAGGCCTTGCGGTCGGTGAGGTAGAGATAGCCGTCCGGATCCAGGTGGCCGACGTCACCCAGGGCGTTCCAGCCGGGATGGAGCGGATGGCGGGCGGACCGGGTCTTCTCGGGGTCGTTGTGGTACTCGAAGGTCGGGATTTCGCGTTCGAAATAGACCAGCCCCGTCTCACCGGGAGGCAGGTCGTTCCCCTCCTCGTCGCAGACGTGCAGGACGCCCACCGCCGCCCGGCCCACCGAGCCGGGGTGCTTCAGCCAGTCCTCGCTGTCGATGAAGGTCGAGCCCGACCCTTCGGTGCCCGCGTAGTATTCGTAGAGGACCGGCCCCCACCAGTCGATCATCTGACGCTTGACCTCCACCGGGCAGGGCGCCGCGGCGTGGATGGCGACCCGCAGGCTGGAGACGTCGAAGGCTTGGCGGACCTCTTTCGGCAGCTTGAGCATGCGCACGAACATGGTGGGCACCCATTGGGAATGGGTAACCCGGTAGTCCTGGATGAGTTCGAGGGACCGCTCGGCGTCGAAACGCTCCATCATCACCACCGTCCCGCCGAAGGACTGGACGGTGACCACGTAGGCCAGGGGGGCGGCGTGGTAGAGGGGCGCTGGTGACAGGTAAACGGTCTCGGGGCTGAATTCGTAGCGGTTCGCCTGCTGCCGCAGGGCGAAGGCCTCGGCGGGGCTCACCTCCGGCAGGGGGCGCAGTATGCCCTTGGGACGGCCCGTTGTGCCCGAGCTGTAGAGCATGGAGTCACCCACCCACTCCCTGTCGAGGGGGGCAGGCGAGGCGCCATCCCGGGCGGCCTCGTAGGATTCCCAGCCCGGGATGACGCCATCGACCATCAGGCGGATCGGACAGGCCGGGATCAGGTCGGCCAGGCCCTCGGCAATCTCGCGCTTGGCGAAGGAACTGACCAGGACCTTCGCGCCGCAGTCATTGACGATGTAGGCGGTCTCGTCTGCTGGCAGGTAGCGGTTGATGGTGGTGATGTAGAGGCCCGAGCGGAAGCAGGCCCAGACTGTATCCATGAAGGCGAGGTTGTTTTCCATCAGCAGGGCCACGTGGTCGCCGCGCTTCAGGCCCCTGTCACGGAACAGGTTGGCCATCCGCAGGGCGCGTTCGTCGAGCTCGGCGAAGGTCACGACCCTGCCGGTGTCCGCCGAGATCAGGGCCGGCTTGTCAGGGGTCAGGCGCGCGTGGTCGGCGAGATACATCTTGCCCGGGTCTCCTCCGTCGGGGGCGCTGGGGGCCCGCTTGCGCGCACTCTAGCGGAGGGACGGGAAGCGTAAAGCCGTCCCGGGGATCAGGCCCCGCGCAGGCGGGCGATCAGGGCCTCGGTAGAGGGATCGTGTGTTCCGGCCGGGCCGCCCTCCAGCTCGGGAAGGATACGCGCCGCCAGCACCTTGCCCAGCTCCACGCCCCACTGGTCGAAGCTGTTTAGCCCCCACAGGAGACCCTCGACAAAGACCTTGTGCTCAAACAGGGCCAGGAGGGCACCGAGGGTCGGCGGGTCCAGCCCTTCCATCAAAAGGAAGCCTGAGGGCCGGTCGCCGGGAAAGGCCTTCTGGGCGGCGAGGACGGGATCGCCGCCAGCGGCCTGCAGGGCCTCGGCCTCCGTCCGTCCGGCCATCAGGGCCTCGGCCTGGGCCACGGCGTTGGCCAGGAGGGCGCGGTGGGCGGCCGGGTCCCCCTCCACCGGCTGGCGGACGGCGAGGATGTCGAGGGGGATGACGTCGGTCCCCTGGTGCAGGGCCTGGAAGAAGGCGTGCTGGCCGTTGGTGCCCGGCTCGCCGAACACCACGCCGGCGGTCGGCCGGGCGACGGGGCGCCCATCGCGGCCCACGCACTTGCCGTTGGACTCCATCTCCAGCTGCTGAAGGAAGGCCGGCAGGAGCCTGAGGCGCCGGGCATAGGGAACCACCGCGCGGGCCGGGCGACCGAGGATGTCCCGGTTGAAGACGTGGGCCAGGGCCAGGACCACGGGCAGGCTCTCACCGGACGGGGCCTGGCGGAAGTGGGCATCCATGGCCGCAGCACCCCCCAGCAGGCCCGAAAAGGGCTCAGGTCCCAGGGCGATGGCGCAGGACAGGCCCACCGCCGACCACAGGGAGAAGCGTCCCCCAACCCAGTCCGCGAAGGGGAAGATACGCTCCGGGGCGACGCCAAAGGCGGCAGCGGCCTCTGGCGCGGCGGTGACGGCGACCAGGCGGGCCCCGGCCTCCGGCGCCGTCTCCAGCCAGGCGCGGGCGGCGCGGGCGTTGAACAGGGTCTCCTGGGTGGTGAAGGTCTTGGAGGCGACCACCACCAGGGTCCGGGCCGGATCCAGGCCGGCGAGGGCAGCGGTGATCTCGGACGGATCGACATTGGCGGCGAAGCGCAGGTCGATCCCGGGGACGACCGGGGCCAGGGCCTCCCAGACGAGACGCGGCCCAAGGTCCGAGCCACCGATGCCGATGTGCAGGACGGCGTCGATCTCGCCCTTCCGCCGGACCTCCCCGGCGAAGGCGAGGATGCGGTCCCGGGCAGAGCGGACCTCTTCGGTGACATCCTGGCCAAGGGCGGTCCAGGGCCCGGCCTCCGGCGCGCGCAGGGCCATGTGCAGCACGGCCCGGCCTTCCGAGGCGTTCACCGGCTCGCCAGCAAACAGGGCCTGGCGGGCGGCTGGAAGATCGGCGGCGGCGACCAGGTCCAGGGCGCGGGCAAAGCTGGCCTGCGACCAGGGCTGCTTGGAAAGGTCGAGGGCAAGGCCGCAGGCCTCGAAGGTCAGGCTACGGACCCTGTCGGGCTCGATATCGAAGAGCCGACGCAGAGGCGGGTCCGCCGCCGCCGATCTGGCGAACACCTCCCAGGGATCGGACATGGTGCTCACCCCCTGGCGGCTTCCTTCACGGCCCGGGCGACGATGTCCGGGGTCAGGATCTGGGGCAGGATCTTCGGATCGCCACTCCCGGCGGGATAGACCAGATAGAGCGGAACCCCCGCCCGGCCGAACCGGGCCAGGTCCTCTGCGATGACGCTGTCGCGGCGGGTCCAGTCCGCCTTGAGATAGACCGTACCGCTGGACTTGAAGGCGTCCGCGGCCGTCTGCGTGGCAAAGGCGACCCGCTCGTTCACCTGGCATGTGACGCACCAGGCGGCGGTGTAGTTGACGAAGACGGCCTTGCCTTCGGCCCGCAGGGCTGCGAGACGCCCGGGCGAATAGGCTTCGTAGGCCAGACCTCCGGACTCGCCAGACCCGGTCGGAGACGAGGGCTCGGCGGCGCCGGGCCAGACCGCACCGGCGACCGCGAGGACGGCGATAAGCAGGGCGGCGAGCCCCTGGAGGCGCGCGGGCCGGCCCTGGGCAGAGCGGGCCTGGGCGAGACCTGCGAGCCAGCAGGCGAAGGCCAGGGCGACGGCCGCCGCCAGCAGACGCGCCAAAAGGTCCGAGCCCGCCTGGACGGCGAGAACCCAAGCCAGCCATCCGGCCGCGCCGTACATCGGGAAGGCGAGGACCCGCCGGAAGGTCTCCATCCAGGGACCCGGTCGGGGAAGGCGCGACAACAGCCCCGGCGACAGGGCGGCAAGGGTGAAGGGCGCTGCAAAGCCCAGGCCCAGGCCGGCGAAGACCGCAAGCGAGGCGGCGGGCGGCTGGGTCATGGCCCAACCCAGGGCCGGTGCCATGAAGGGCGCCGTGCAGGGCGCAGCGACGACAACGGCGAGGGCACCGGTCAGGAAGGCCCCCAGTCCGCCACCCCGGGCGGCCGCGCCGGCGCCAATCCCCTGCAGGGAGGACCCGATCTCGAACAGGCCCGACATGTTGAGGCCCACCGCCAGCATCAGCAGGGCGAGGGCAGAGACCACGGGCGGCGATTGCAGCTGGAAGCCCCAGCCCACGGCGGCCCCGCCGGCCCGTACGACCAGGAGGAGGGCCGCAAGTCCGAGGAAGGTCGCCATCACCCCGGCGAGGAAGGCCAGGCCCTGGAACCGTGATGCGCGCCGGTCATGGCCATGCCCGGCCAGGGAGGCGGCCTTCATGGCCAGGATCGGGAAGACGCAGGGCATGAGGTTGAGGATGAGACCGCCCAGGAAGGCGAAGACGATGGCACCCAGGAGGCCGCCGCCGCCGCCGGCCGCCTTGGCAGCGGCGGGGGGCGGGCCAAGGCCCAAGGCTCCTGCGGGGATGGGACCTGGCCGGGCGTCGACCTCGTAGACCTTGCCATCGACCTCAAGGACGCCGGAGAGGCTGGTGGGGGCAGCAGCGCCCGGCGTCGGCTTCAGGGTGAGGGTCACCCCCTCCGGTCCGCGGTCGAGGGCCTGGGGGGCCGCATGGTCGATGACACCCCCGACATAGGGGAAGAAATAGACCGCCCGGGCGGTGCCCCCGGCAATCGGCGCGCCCGTGGCGGCCAGTCGTAGGCCCGAGGGTCCGGTTGCGAGGACGGCCTGGACCTGACCGGGCCGGGGCGCGGCGGCGAGGGCGGCCTCGATCCTCGGGGCCCAGACAGGATCGGCAGGGGCCGGGCCGGAGACCACATCGAGGGTGATGGAAAGATCTGCGTCCTCGGGGATGCAGACGTCCGAGCAGACGAGGAAGGCGGCCTTGGCGGAAAGCGTGACCTGGCCGCCGGGGCGGGCGCTGGCCGGCACCCGGACCGTTACCGGCAGGAGGACCTCGCCGGAATAGCCGTAGTTCATCAGCGGGCCGACGAGGGTCCGGGCCGGCGGCGCCCAGACGAGCTCGCCTACGGACCCGCCCGGCGGAAGCGTCCAGGCCAGCTCCGTCGGCGCGCCGGAATCCCCGGAGTTGCGCCAGTAGGTATGCCAGTCCTTGTCGATCTTCTGGCGGAGAGCCAGGCGGACCTCACCGCCCGGCGACACCCCGCGGGAGGCGGAAACCAGTTCCGACTCGATGTGCCCTGACCGGACCGGGGCCGCGAGGCTTGGTGACGGGAGCAGGACCGACAGGGCGACCAGGGCGACCAGGCCGGCGAGCAATCTGTTGAACATAGGCTTCCCCGAGGGCGGCGCAGACCAGGGCCGCGTCTAATATGGGTCCACACCCCATTATGGCAATCGGCGGGCTTCGGACGCAGGGGGTCGATTTCAGTCCGTCCTGCGGCCATGATCCCGGTCAGTGGCAACCGCGATGAGGGAGAGCCGTGCATGCCGGGCAGGTTTGACGAGATCGAGATCGGGCGGGTGGTGGCCCTGGGCGACGTCCGCGTCGACACCCGGGCGCTGGAAGGGTTCATCGAAGCCTTCGCCCCGGAGTGGCCCGCGGAGCGAGGCGCCCCGGACGCCATGGTCTACGCCATCTGGAGCCGGCTCGACGCGGTCGCCACGATCGGCTGGCCTCAGACCAAGCGATTGGGGGTGGACGCCCTGCGGTGGGTGCGCAACCCACCAGCAGGGGAGATGCTGCGCGGGCGCATGACCATCATGGGCAAGGACCCGGTGGGCGAGGGCAAGGGCATAATCATCGCCCAGCATGACCTGCTGGACGAGGCGGGCCGGCTGGTCTTCTCCTGCCTGACCCGCTCCGTCTTCGCGCGGTAGAGCCTGTTCCCTTCAGACGGACCGCCTGAAGGGGCATAACAGGCTCCAAGCCCATAAAGTTAGATCCTGTTTCGATCCGATAACCGGTTCCCACTTATCGGAACAGGATCTAGACGGCCTGTCCGGCGGCCAGGACCTGGGCCTCGGACATCTTGAAGATCTGCAGGGCCACCAACCGGTCCCAGCCAAACAGGCTGATCAGGTGGGCGTAGATCTGCTGCAGGGCGCCGTTGTCGCGAAGCTCGGCCAGCTTGTTGTGCGGCAGGGCATTGAGCTTGGCCTCGGAGATGCCGAAGTACTCGGCGATCTGCTGAGGTTCGCCCGCCGTGCCGTCTTCGTTGATCGGCGTGTGCGTCGCCGTTTTAACTTCGAAGATGTCGAGTTCCTTGAGGAGCTGGATGAAGCTCATCGTCTTCTGCCGCTCGATCTCGTAGTTGTTGCAGAACTCGATGCAGTTCTGGGTGTACTCGCTGGGCTTGCCATCCGGATTGAAGAAGGGCAGGTCGCCGCCCTCGACGATGAACTCCGCGGAACGGTCGATGCACAGGATCGACTGCTGGGCGGCATCGTCATTGGCGAAGACGAAGGGATAGCGGCGGATATAGGCCGGAACATAGATCCCGGGGTCGAACAGGCCATCCTCCCGCAGGAACATGTTCTGGTCGGCATTCAGGCCCATCACCGCCAGGGGCGTCTTTTCCTCGCCCACGAAGATGATCGGATAGGTCAGGCAAGCGATGCTGAACTCGGTCACTGTCAACGGCACGGCGTGGCCGGCTCGCGCGAAGCTGAAGGGGCCATCCAGGCGCTTGACGCCCAGGCCCTTGTGCAGCTCGGGGGAGAGCGGCTCCGGCTTGTTGTAGAAGAGGACGGTGCCGGAAATCTGGCCGCCGCGGGAGATCGATGTGGGGGTCGCCATGGGATGCCTGCAGTCTGGAGGTCGCGTTCAGGACGCAGCAGGGGCAGGGCCTCTGCTGCGAAGGTCGCCGCTTCTAACCGATTGCTGGATTGGCGGCAAATCGGCACCTCTGCAGCTTGCGCCGGCGGGCCTCAGCCGCTTCAATCGTGCCATAAGAACCGGCGGCGCACCCGCCTAGGGAGAGGAAACGATTTCATGGCGATCTTTTATCCGGACATCCTTCAGCAGCGTACCGCCCCAAGGACATTTTCCTATGGCGACAAGGACGTGATGCTCTACGCCCTCGGCATCGGCCTGGGTCAGGACCCCATGGACGAGACCGAGCTGGCCTTCGTCTACGAAAACGGACTGAAGGTCGTACCGACCGCGGCAACCGTCCTGGCGGCCGCCCTGCGCGGGGAATCGGGTCCGGCCCCGGAAATGCCCGCCGGCCACCGGCCCAGCCAGATCAACTTCCTGATGGTCGTCCACGGCGAGCAGAAGGTCGAGCTCCACAAGCCCCTGTCGACCAGCGGGACCTTCACTGCCGAAGGCCGCACCGTCGGTGCCTACGACAAGGGCGAGGGTAAGGGCGCGGTGATCCTCAATGAGACGGTCTGGACCGACGAGAAGGGCGAGAAGGTCGCCACCCTGACCGGATCGACCTTTGCCCGGGGCGATGGCGGCTTTGGCGGCCCCTCTGAAGGCGCTCCTGCGCCCCACGCGGTGCCGAGCCGGGCGCCGGACATCTCGGTCGACTTCTCCACCCGCGAGGACCAGGCCCTGATCTACCGCCTGAACGGCGACCGCAACCCGCTCCATTCCGACCCCGGCGTGGCCAAGAGGGCTGGTTTCGACCGGCCGATCCTGCACGGCCTGTGCACCTACGGCATCACCTGCCGGGCGGTGCTCCAGGCGGTGACCGGGTTTGACCCGGACCCGATCTATTCGCACCAGGCCCGGTTTTCCTCGCCGGTCTTCCCGGGCGACGTGATCACGGTCGACATCTGGAAGGACGGGAAAAACATCTCGTTCGAGGCCCGAGTGAAGGCCCGCAACGTCACCGTCATCCGCAACGGCCTGACGGTCCTGCGCTAGGATCTCACGGTCCAGACCACGTGCCGGCGCAGGGGGTGGTCCGGCGCCAGGCGCGGGTGGTCGAAGTCCAGCGCCGGGTCGGGGACCATCCCGATCCGGCGCATGACCACCTGCGAGGCCAGGTTGGTCTCCGCTGTGAAGGCCACGATCTCCGTAAGGGCTCCTGGGCCGAATCCCCAGTCCAGGGCCGCCCGGGCGCCCTCGCTGGCGAGGCCCTGGCCCCAGAGGTCGGGATGCAGCCGCCAGCCGATCTCCACGCAGGGGCCGACGGGAAGATCGCCCGCCGCCACCCTGGACAGTCCGATCATCCCCGCCAGCCGCCCGTCCGCGCGCTGTTCCGCCGCCCAGAGGCCGAAGCCCTGCGCATCGATCCCGGCGTTGATCCGGTCGACCATGGCGTCGCTCGCCTCGGCCGTGATGGGCCCGCCCAGCCAGTCATGGACCCGCGGGTCGCCGTTGATCGCCGCAAAGGCCGGACGGTCAGCGTCGGTCCATCGGCGGAGGACCAGGCGGTCGGTGACAATCACGCCGGCCGCGACGCCGTCAGCGCCCCGTAGAGGTCGGTCCGCCGGTCCCGGAAGAAGCCCCAGGCCGCCCGGTGGCCGGCCAGGAAGTCCAGGTCGAAGGTGGCCACGGCGACGCCCTCCTCATCCCGCGCCATGTCCGCCACCAGGTCCCCTCGGTGATTGGCGATGAAGCTGGAGCCGTAGAACCTCTGGCCGCCGCCGGGATAGCCGTCCCAGGGCTCGAAGCCGGTGCGGTTGGCGCCCACCACGGGAATCACGTTGGAGACGGCATGGCCCTGCATGGCCCGGCGCCAGGGGGCGGCGGTGTCGAGGCTGTCGTCATGGGGCTCCGAGCCGATGGCCGTGGGATAGAGCAGGACCTCGGCCCCCATCAGGGCCATGGCCCGGGCGCACTCCGGATACCACTGGTCCCAGCAGATCCCGACGCCGATGCGGCCGAAGCGGGTGTCCCAGACCCGGAAGCCGGTGTCGCCGGGCCGGAAGTAATACTTCTCCATGTAGCCGGGACCGTCAGGGATGTGGCTCTTGCGGTAGAGGCCCAGAAGGGACCCGTCAGCGTCGACCATGACCAGGCTGTTGAAGTAGTGCGGGCCCTCGCGCTCGAAGATGGAGATGGGTAGGACCACGCCCAGTTCGGCCGCCAGGGGAGCCAGGGCGATGACGCAGGGGTGCTCGCGCCAGGGGTGGGCCTCGGCGAACCAGCGCTCCTCCTGGGCGACGCAGAAATAGGGGCCCTGGAAGAGCTCGGAGGGCAGGATGACCTGGGCGCCCTGGTCGGCGGCCTGCCGGATCAGGTCGGCCGTGCGGGCGATGTTGGCGCCCCGGTCGGCGCCGTAGGCGCTCTGAAGGGCCGCGACGGTGAGCATTCGGGGCATCAGGCCGGCTCCTGCTGGGAAATGCAGTGGAAGGATCCACCGCCGGTGAGCAGGGCGTTGGACGGCAGGGGAATGATCTTCCGGTCCGGGAAGACTTCCGCAAGGCCCTGGGCGGCCAGGCTGGCCGCAAGGCCCTCGCCATACACTGGCAGGATCACGGCCTGGTTGGCGATGATGAAGTTCATGTGGCTGGCGGGGACCCCGCCCACGCCCCCGGCCTCGATCCAGCCGGGCGAGGGTATCCGGACCACCCGAAGGCGGCGGCCGGCGGCGTCGGTCATCCCGGCCAGGGCCTCGGCTGCGGCGTCATAGACCTCGGCGTTGGGATCCCCGCGCCCGAAGGCCATGGGACAGACGACCACCCCGGGCGCCGCGAACCGCGCCAGGTTGTCGACATGCCCATCCGTGTGGTCGTTCTGGAGCCCGTCGCCGAGCCAGAGCACCTTTTGCGCCCCCAGGTCCCGGGCGAGGGCGGCTTCGGCCACCGCCTCTGTCCAGCCGGCGTTGCGGTTGGTGTTGAGTAGGCACTGGCGCGTGGTCAGCACTGTCCCCTCGCCGTCGTGGTCCAGGGCGCCGCCCTCCAGCACCGCTTCGCTCTGCAGGAGGGTCGCCCCGGCAACCCCGGCGACCTGGGCGGCAACCTCATCGTCGTGCGGCAGGTCGTACTTGCCGCCCCAGCCGTTGAACCGGAACCCGACGCAGGCCCCCGGGCCCAGGAAGATGGGCCCAGTATCGCGCAGCCAGACGTCTCCGAACCGGCCGGGGACGATCTCGACGCCGGCCACGCCGTCCAGCCGCCGGCGGGCCTCGGCCTCGCCGGCGTCGGACCCGGTCATCAGGCGCACGCGCTCTCCGCCCGGGCCGGCCAGGGCGCGGGCCAGGGCCTCCACCTCGTCCTGGGCGGGGCCAAGATTGTCCTCCCAAAGGTCTTCATGGCTGGGAAAGCCCAGCCACATGGCCCTGTGGGGTGCCCATTCGGCGGGGACGGGACGGGACATGGCGCGGTTCTCCCTCAAGGGACGCGGGCAGATGGGCAAGGCGGGCACCGGCGTCAAGCCGGCGCATGAAAAAGGGGCGGCCCGTCGCCGGACCGCCCCCGTCGCCGTCAGGCCCCCGGCGCAGCCGGGGCCAATTCTAGAACGCGTACCTCAGGCCGAACTTGACCTGCCAGAGCGAACGGTTCGGCGCGTCCGAGTTGGACAGCGTCTTCACCGCCGGCTG
>CAMAOY010000009.1 GCA_945859865.1 Phenylobacterium deserti | reverse complement strand
GTGGACCTCGCCCAGCGATCGATCCTGGGTCCTGCGCCGGAGTCGTCGTGGATCTTCCTCTACCGACGTCCCCTGCTCGACGAGTGGGCAGACCGGGGAGACGTCACCCTAGCGGAACTCGTAAGCCACGTCCTGGTCCATGAGATCGGCCATCACTTCGGACTGTCCGACGAACAGATCGACCTCATCGAGGCGCGATGACGGCGGGTATCTTCTCCACCCTGCGGATTCCGGTTAAACGGCGCATATGAAAGGCCACCAACCCTTCTGGCAGCTTCGCGGCGTCCTGATTGCGGCGGCCGTATGCGCCGGTCCCGTCCACGCCCTTGCGGCCGATATCCGTCCGCCGACCCAGAAGATCGAGGTCGGGCGCATTGCCGGGCGCTGGTACGAGGTCGCCCGTCTTCCCAACAAGATCCAGAAGGACTGCCAGGGCGGGACCTCTGACTGGTCGCGCACCGCCACGGGCTATTCGGTCATCCAGACCTGCCACCGCAGGACCCTCGCCTCGCCGCCCACCCGGTGGAAGGCCCAGGCCAGGATCTCCGATCCTTCCACCGATGGGCGGATCCGCCTGAGCTATTTCGGTGGCGTCCTGAACGTGGAGTACTGGGTCCTCGAAAGCCGGGCCGACCAGGGCTGGCTGCTTCTCGGCACCCCCAACGGGCGCTATCTCTGGCTCATGGCCCAGAAACCCATCCTGAACGCGGCGGCCCGGACCCAGGCCGTCAGCCGTATCCGCCAACTGGGCTATGATGTCGCCGCCCTTGAATTTCCCCTCCCAGCCCATCACTGATCCCGCCGCCGTGACGCGGCCAGAGGTCACCGCGGCGGTGACCCGGGGTGCCGTGCGCGCCCTCAGGGGCCTGGGGTATGTCGCCCTCGCCGAGGTCACCCTGCCCAATGCGCGCCGGGCAGACCTGATGGCGATTTCCCCCCGCGGCGAACTGTTCATCGCCGAGGTCAAGTCGTCGATCGAGGACTACCGGGTGGACCGGAAGTGGAGGGACTACCTGGACTTCTGCGACCGTTTCGCCTTCGCCGTGGCGCCGGAATTCCCCCAGCACGTCCTGCCTGACGACCCGGGTCTGCTGGTCTGCGACGGATTTGGCGGCGTCCTGGTCCGTGAGGCGCCGCTCTCCCCTCTCGCCGGGGGCCGCCGCAAGGCCCTGACCATCGCCTTCGCCCGCCTGGCCGCCCTGCGCGCCTGGGGCGTGCTGGCCGTCGACCTCGAGGTCTAGGGCCGAGGCTTCAGGCAGCGGGTCTAGCGGGGTGCCCGCTTGGCCAGGATCCGCTGCAGGGTCCGCCGGTGAAGCCCCAGCCGGCGCGCCGTCTCCGAGACATTGCGGCCACAGAACTCGTAGACCCTGTTGATGTGTTCCCAGCGCGCCCGGTCGGCTGTCATCGGCCGCAGGACCAGGCCGCCAGGCGGCGTCTGCCCCAGCAGGGCCGAGGTCAGGTCGTCCAGATCTGCCGGCTTTGTCAGGTAGTCAGCCGCCCCGAGCCGGATGGCGGGGACGGCGCTCGCAATGGCGCCGAAGGCGGTGAGCACCACCGCCCGGGCGTCAGGCCGCCGGCCCAGAAGGAGCTCGATCAGGGACAGCCCGGTTCCGTCCACAAGTCGCATTTCCAGCACGGCGAAGCCGGGTGCATGCGCCTCAATGAGGGTCGACGCTTCGGCCAGGCTGCCCGCGCAGGTCACCTGGAAGCCGCGCGCCTCCAGCCCCCTGGCCGTGCGCAGGGCGTGAAGCGCGTCGTCATCCACCAGGAGAAGCTCGCCGAGGACCTCCATCGGCTCGGCTTCTGCGGTATCGGTCGTAATGGTGTCGGGAGTACTCATGAGCGTCGCTCGCAGGACCAGACCTTGGGGAATCCTCGCAATTCGCCTTCCCTGGCGCAAGTCGCCTCATGCTGCCAGATCCTGTTCCGATAAGTGGGAACCGGCTCTCGGTGCTGGAACCGTCGGGGCTTTCCCTGTAGTCCGGCGGTTCCTCCTGAGGACGGAAGGCCCGGCATGTCTCTGAAGTGGATCCTGCGCGGGATGGTCGCCATCCTCGCCGTGGCGGCAGTGGCCCTCCTGGCGGTACAGATCGGTGCGCGTCGGCCACCGCCGTCCGCGGTGGCGCAGGGGGGGCCAGGCGGTCCCTTCACCCTGTTGGATACCTCTGGCAGGCCCTTCACCCAGGAAGACCTCAAGGGCCGATGGAACATCATCTTCTTCGGCTTCACCTTCTGCCCGGATGTCTGCCCCACGACCCTGGACACCCTGGGGCGGACCCTCGACCTCCTGGGCAGGGACAAGGACAAGGTCAGGATCATCTTCGTCTCGGTGGACCCCGGGCGCGATACCCCGGAGACTGTCGGTGCCTATCTGGCGAACCCGGCCTTCCTTAAGGGGGTCGTCGGCCTGACCGGGACGTCCGAACAGGTCGCGGTCGTCGCCCGTGCCTACAAGGTTTTCTACCAGAAGGAAGGCGAGGGCGACGCCTACCTGATCAACCATTCCTCGATCAGCTACCTCATGGATCCGTCCGGGCAGTTCGCCCGGGTCCTGCCCTACGGCATGTCGCCTGAGGACCTCGCGGGACAGATCCGCGACGCCATGAAGCGGGGCTAGGGCGTCAAGGCTGGACATCCGCGCCGCATAGGCGTGTTATGCTGCGCTGCAACATTAAGGGTTGGCCATGCTCTATACCCTCTACGAAGCCGGATACTACGCTGCCGCGCCGCTCCGGGCGGCCGCCCGCGCCACCCGGGCCTACTGGAGTTCGCCGCTCAACCCCGCCCGGGAGACCCCTGTGGGGCGCCGGCTTTTTGCGTCCGCGGACCTCTTCTCCAACCTCACCCGCCGCTATGGCCGGCCCGAGTGGGGGGTCGACAGCGTCCGGATCGGCGAGGTCGACGTCCAGGTCCGGCAGGTGCAGGTCTGGGCCGACCCCTGGGTCCGCTTGACCCACTTCGCCCGCGATCCCCTGGATCTGCGCCGCGCTGGACGGACGGCGGCCGAGCCCGCGGTGCTGATCGTGGCGCCGCTCTCCGGCCACTATGCGACCCTGCTCCGGGATACGGTCCAGACCTTCCTTCGGGACCATGAGGTCTACATCACCGAATGGTCGAACGCGCGGGACGTTCCGCTCCTGGAGGGCCGGTTCGACTTCCACGACTATCTCGATCATATCAGGACCCTGCTCCGCCGGCTTGGGCCCCGCTGTCATGTGGTCGCCGTCTGCCAGCCAGGACCGGCTGTCCTGGCTGCCGCCGCGCTCATGTCCGAGGACGGAGAGGACGCCCGTCCGGCGTCCATGACCTTCATGGGATCTCCCCTCGACGCCCGGTTCTCGCCGACGGTGACCAACAAGCTCGCCGAGGAGCGCCCCTTCGCCTGGTTCAAGTCGAACATGATCAGCACTGTGCCCATGCCCTTTGCGGGGGCGGGCCGGAGGGTCTATCCGGGCTTCGTCCAGCTTTACTCTTTCATGTCGATGAATATGGAGCGCCATCAGGACGCTCACCTGCAGTACCTTCAGGACCTGATGGACGGTGACGGGGACTCCGCCGACAAGCACCTGGAGTTCTACGACGAGTACCTGTCGGTCCTGGACCTGACCGAGGAATTCTACCTGCAGACGGTCGACGTCGTCTTCCAGAAGTACCTCCTGCCCCGGGGTGAACTTGTGCACGACGGTCGGTCTGTCCGGCCCTCTGCCATCACTGACATCGGCCTGCTCACAGTCGAGGGCGAACTCGACGACATTTCCGGCATTGGCCAGACCCAGGCCGCCCACGCCATGTGCACGGGCCTGCCTGATGACCTGCACGCGGACTATATCCAGCCGCATGTGGGGCATTATGGGGTCTTCAACGGCCGCCGCTTCCGAGAGGAGATTTATCCCCGGGTGGCGGCCTTCATCGCCCGGCAGGAAGCCCGGGTCACCGGTTCGGCGGGCTGAGGCGCCCGGGGATGTTCCGCTTCGGGCGCTCATCTGCCGACGGCGACCTCATGGAGGTGGAGGGCCTGCCCGTTCGGTTACGGGTCAACCCGCGGTCCCGGCGCATCGCCCTTCGCCTCGACCGGGCCCGGGGAGAAATCGTCGCCACCGCGCCAGACCTGCGGGGCCTACCCGAGGCCGCGCGCTTCGCCCGTAGCCGGGCGGACTGGATCCGGACGCGCCTGGCGTCGACACCCTCGCCCCTGCCCCTCCTCCCGGGCGTCGAGATCTCTGTCTTCGGTCGGACCTGCCGGCTGGCGGCGGCCGGAGGCCGTACGCGCCTCGTCGACGCCGCCGACGGCGCCCTGGAGCTCCACGCTTCAGGAGATGGAGAGGTCTTCGCCCGCGCGGTGGTGCGCACCCTGAAGCGTGAGGCCCTGACCGGCTTCCGGTCGCTTACCGCCCGGCACTGCGAAGCCCTGAGGGCACCACTTCCCAAGGTCTCCGTCAACGACGCCCGCACCCGCTGGGGGTCCTGCTCCCCGGCGCGGGGGGCGTCGCCGCCTTCGGTCCGTTACGTCTGGCGCCTGGCCCTCGCGCCGGCTCCGGTGGCCGACTACGTCGCGGCGCATGAATGCGCCCACATCCTCCAGCCCAATCACGGGCCGGCCTTCTGGGCCCTGGTCCGCAACCTGGTCGGTGATCCTGCGCCGCACCGGGAGTGGCTGAGGCGCGAGGGGCCTCAGCTTCACGCCCTCGGGGCTCCCGGGCCCGGGTTCGGCGTCGCGGCTGCGGGTGCGGCCTGTGGGGACGGCGGGACCGGAACCTGAACCGGGGCTTGTCCCGGGGCCGGGGCCAGCTCCGCATCGGGCCCGGCAGGGGGCGAAACCGGGGCGTCCAGAAGGTCCCCGATGGGGTCTCCCCCGGCGGCAGGCGGTGCCAGCCCCCCCGGTATGGGCTCGGCCTTGAGCCTCGGCAGTGTCCGCGACATGAAGCCCTGCCAGACCCCCGCCGGCGCACCGCCGCCCGTGACCTTGCGCATGGAGGTGTTGTCATCCCGGCCGAGCCAGACCGCGGCGACGAAGCCGCCGGTGTAGCCGACAAACCAGGCGTCCCTGTAATCGCTGGTCGTGCCTGTCTTGCCCGCCAGATCGTATCCGGGGACCCGGGCCCGGGTCCCTGTTCCGGCGGAGATGACCTGGCGCAGCATCTGGTTCATCTGCGGCAGGGCGGGCGAGCCGATGACCTGGGTTCGCACCGGCCGGGCCACCGAGCGGTCGTAGAGCACCTTGCCCCCTGCGGTCCGCACTCGCTCGATCGCCCAGGCCGGTGCCAGGAAGCCGCCATTAGCGAAGGGCGCATAGGCCTGGGCGATCTCGAGGGGGCTGACCTCGATGGCGCCCAGGGCCATGGAGGGGTCGAGCTGGATCGGCGAACGAATCCCGAGGCGGCGTGCGGTGGCCGCCACATTCCCGGTTCCGACCTCGTTGGCGAGCCTGGCCGCGACGGTGTTCACGGACTGGGCGAGGGCAGTCTGGAGCGTGATCGGGCCGATGAAGGTCCCGGCGTAGTTCTTGGGCTCCCAGGAGCCGATGCGGATGGCCTCGTCGACCACCGGGGTCTCGGGCGTCCGGCCGCGCTCGATGGCGGTGAGGTAGACGAAGGGCTTGAAGGCCGATCCTGCCTGCCGCTGGGCGTTGGAGGCGCGGTCGAACTGGCTGTCCTCGTAGTCGATCCCGCCCACATAGGCGCGGACCCGGCCCTCGCCGTCGAGTGCCACAAGAGCGCCCTGCTGCACGCCCTGTCCCCTGGCCTCGGCGATGCCCGAAGCCAAGGCCTGCTCGGCTGAAATCTGAATCGGCAGATCCAGGGTCGTCTCCACGACGAGGTCCTCGGTCGGCTCACCCACAAGCCGGCGGACCTGATCGTCCACCCAGTCCGTGAAGTACTGGGCCCGCTGGCTCGCCAGGGTGGGATTCACCCGGACCGGTATCCGGATGGCTTCCGCCCTCTGCTGGGGCGTGATGGCGCGGGAGCGCACCATCTCGTCGAGCACCACCGTCGCCCGACGGGCCGCGCGGTCCGCCGACGAGACCGGGCTGTAGCGGGAGGGCCCCTTCATCATGCCGGCAAGGAGGGCGCTCTCGCCGAGGGTCAGCTGCTCGGCGGGCTTGCCGAAATAGCGCTGGGAGGCCGCTTCGATCCCGTAGGCTCCGGCACCGAAATAGACCCGGTTCAGGTAGAGGGCGAGGATCTCTTTCTTGGTGAACTTCGTCTCCAGCCAGACGGCCAGAACCAGCTCCTGCGCCTTGCGGCGATAGGTCTGGTCCATGGTCAGGAAGAGGTTCCTGGCCAGCTGCTGTGTGATGGTCGATCCGCCCCTGAGGGGCCCGCCCCTGTGGGTCAGGTTGTACACCTGGCTCCGGACGATGCCCCAGGGGTTGAAACCGTAGTGCCAGTAGAACCAGCGGTCCTCGATGGCGACGAAGGCGGCCGGCACGTAGGGCGGCAGCTTGTCCAGGTCGGCGGGCGGCGCGTACTGGCTTCCCCGCACGGAGACCAGGGAGCCTGACCGGTCCAGGTAGGACACCGAAGGTTGCCGGCGAGGGGCGCCCAGGCTTGAGGTGTCGGGCAGGTCGGAGGCGAAGACCGCGAGGAAGGCGAGCCCGAAGATGAGGCCCCAGACGCAGAGCACGGCGCTCCAGTAGACGAGGCCCTGGAGGAAGGATCGCCTCCCCCGGGGCGGCCCCTCTCTGGAGTCGGATCTGGCCATGGCCGTGGGTCTCCGGACCGGTCTGCGCCCCCCGCGCCGAGCCACCCGAGGCATACATCAGGCCAGTGACTCGCGCGACTGGATTGCGCCGGTCTCCCGAAAGCCCCTTTTCATCCCCGCCGGGCCTTGGCATGAGGCCCGGCCATGAGACAGGATGTCAACAAGGTCACACCCGTGCCGCCCGATCCCGCAGGGGTCGCCGCCGTCATTCAGGGCCGGCTTTCGGAACTCGCGGGAAGCGGGCTTCGCGCCGTTTCCCTTTCCCTCGACTTCGGGCCCGCCTGGGGATCGGCGCAGGCGGGCGAACTCGAGGCGTGGGTCGACCGCCGCACCCGGAGCCTGGCCTTTGTGAGGGCCCGCCTGATGGCCTCCGACGGTCGCATGATCGCCGTCGGCTCCGGCGTCTTCAGCCTTCCCGCGGCGTGATGGGGGTTCGGCCTTGCGCCTTCGGTTGCGGCGCCGAAGGCCACATGATAACAGACGCGCGGCTTCCAGCCGGGGGTCCTGAAAGGGACTTACGGCGTATGTGCTTTTCCAAGCGCTTTTAAGCCTTTAGCTGTCGGAACCCTCTTCCGACGTCTGTGACACACGCATCGGGCGGGCGGAGCAAGTGGCGGACGATTCCAGGACTTCAGATGTGGGCGACCGTTACGCCCGGGCCCTGTTCGATCTTGCGAACGAAACCGGGACTCTTCCGGCCGTCGCGGCCGACATCTCGGCCCTGCGCCGGATGCGCGCGGACTCGGCTGACTTGAGGTCCCTTCTGGCGTCTCCCGCCTTCACCGCCGCGGACAAGGCCAGGGCCCTGGCCGCCCTCGCCGACAAGGCGGAGCTCTCAGAGACCACGCGGAAGTTCCTCGGCCTCCTGGCGGGTAATGGCCGCGCCACCGCCCTGCCTGACGCTGTCGCCGCCTTCGAGGCCCTGCACGCTGACGCCCGCGGCGTCGTCGCCGCCGTGGTTACGACTGCCGCCCCGATGACTGCCGCCCAATCCAGGGGCGTCGCCGAGGCGCTCCGGGCCGCCCTCGGCAAGGCCCCCGAGATCGAGACCCGCGTCGATCCCGCCCTTCTCGGCGGCATCCGCGTCCGGGTCGGTTCCAAACTCTTCGATGCTTCGCTTCGCTCGAAGCTCGATTCCCTCAAGTTCGCCCTCAAGAGAGCGTAAGCCATGGATATCCGCGCCGCCGAAATCTCGGCCATTCTGAAGTCCCAGATCGCCAACTTCGGCCAGGACGCCGACGTGTCGGATGTCGGGCAGGTCCTGTCCGTCGGGGACGGCATCGCCCGGGTCTTCGGCCTGGACAATGTCCAGTCCGGCGAGATGGTCGAGTTCACGAAGGCGGGGGTGAAGGGCATGGCCCTGAACCTCGAGCGCGACAATGTCGGGGTCGTGATCTTTGGCGAGGACCGGGCCATCGCCGAGGGCGACGAGGTCCGCCGCCTCTCCGAGATCGTGGACGTGCCGGTGGGACGGGGCCTGCTGGGCCGGGTCGTCAACCCCCTGGGCGAGCCCATCGATGGCAAGGGCCCGATCAAGAACGTGGCTGAGCGCCGCCGGGTGGACGTGAAGGCGCCGGGCATCATTCCGCGGAAGTCCGTGCACGAGCCCGTGCAGACCGGCCTGAAGGCCATCGACACCCTGATCCCGGTCGGTCGCGGTCAGCGCGAGCTGATCATTGGAGACCGTCAGACCGGCAAGACCGCCGTGGCCATCGACGCCATCCTGAACCAGAAGTCGATCAATGCCGGCGATGACGAGAGCGCCAAGCTCTACTGCATCTATGTGGCCATCGGCCAGAAGCGCTCGACCGTCGCCCAGATCGTCAAGACCCTGGAAGAGCGAGGCGCCCTCGAATACACCATCGTCGTCGCCGCGACGGCGTCCGAGCCGGCCCCGCTGCAGTTCCTGGCCCCCTTCGCCGGATGCGCCATGGGCGAGTGGTTCCGTGACAACGGCATGCACGCCGTCATCATTTATGACGACCTGTCCAAGCAGGCCGTCGCCTATCGCCAGATGTCCCTGCTGCTGCGCCGCCCGCCGGGCCGGGAAGCCTATCCTGGCGACGTCTTCTACCTGCATTCCCGCCTGCTCGAGCGCGCCGCCAAGCTCAATGAAGAGAATGGCTCCGGCTCCCTGACCGCCCTGCCGATCATCGAGACCCAGGCCAACGACGTGTCGGCCTACATCCCGACCAACGTGATCTCCATCACCGACGGCCAGATCTTCCTGGAAACCGACCTATTCTTCCAGGGCATCCGCCCCGCCGTGAACGTCGGCATCAGCGTGAGCCGGGTGGGCTCCTCGGCCCAGATCAAGGCCATGAAGACCGCCGCCGGCCCCATCAAGGGCGAACTGGCCCAGTATCGGGAACTGGCCGCCTTCGCCAAGTTCGGCTCTGACCTCGACGCGACAACCCAGCGCCAGCTGGCGCGTGGCGAACGCCTCACCGAGCTTCTGAAGCAGCCCCAGTATTCGCCGCAGACCGTCGAAGAGCAGGTTGCGGTCATTTACGCCGGCACCCGCGGCTATCTCGACGGCATTCCGACCGCCCAGGTCGGTCGTTATGAAGCCGAACTGCTTTCCTTCCTGCACGGCAAGCACCAGGCGATCCTGGATGCAATCCGTACTGAGAAGGCGCTCAGCGGTCCCCTCGAAGACCAGCTGAAGAGCGCCCTTACAGCCTTCACCTCGACCTTCGCCTAAAGAAACGGCGGAGTTTTCAGGAGATGGCCAGCCTCAAGGAGATGCGCAATCGGATCAAGAGCGTGGAATCCACGCAAAAGATCACGAAAGCGCTGCAAATGGTCGCCGCCGCCAAGCTGCGACGCGCCCAACAGGCCGCTCAGAGCGCTCGCCCCTATGCCGAGCGCATGGCTTCGGTCATCTCCAATCTGGCGGCGGGCGTGTCCGGCGACGGGGCGCCCAAGCTCCTTGTCGGCACCGGCCAGGACGTGAAGCAACTGATTATCGTCGCCACCTCTGACCGCGGTCTGGCGGGCGGTTTCAATTCCTCCATCGTCCGCATGGCCCGGGAACGGATCTCCACCCTCATTGCCGAGGGCAAGGATGTGAAGATCATCACCCTGGGCAAGAAGGCACGGGATCAGCTGAAACGCCTCTATGGCGATCGGTTCGTGGAGAGCTTCGAGGTAGGGGCGAGCCCCTCCCTGGCGGTCGCTGAAGCCGTTGGCCAGAAGGTCGCCGCCATGTTTGAGGCGGGTGAAGTTGATGTGGTCTCCCTGGCCTATTCCAAGTTCAAGTCCGTCGTTATCCAGACCCCGACGTTCCAGCAGATGATACCGGCCCAGGTCAGCGGATCCGGCGTCGTCGATCTTCAGGGCGCCAGTTATGAATACGAGCCGGATGCGGAGGACATTCTCCAAACCCTCCTGCCCCGCAACCTCAACGTCCAGGTCCTGTCGGCCATGCTGGAAAATCAGGCCGGCTTCTTCGCCGCCCAGATGACGGCCATGGACAATGCCACCCGTGCTGCCGGCGACATGATCGCCGCCCTTAACCTGTTGAAAAACCGTACCCGCCAGGCGCAGATCACCAAGGAGCTGATCGAGATCATCTCCGGCGCCGAGGCGCTCTAACCTAGAGAGTCCGAAACCATGGTTACGACCCCCAAGGCCCCTGCGAAGACGGCCCCCGCCAAGAAGGCTCCCGCCAAGGCCGCCGCCCCCAAGGCGGTGAAGGCTCCGGCCGCGCCGAAGGCCGCCGCCGCCAAGTCCGCCGTTGCCAACGGACGGATTGTCCAGGTCATTGGCGCCGTCGTGGACGTCGAGTTCGTCGGCCACCTGCCGGCGATCCTGAACGCCCTGGAGACCTCCAATACCGACCAGCGGACCGGCAAGCCCTTCCGCCTGGTTCTGGAAGTCGCCCAGCACCTGGGTGAGAATACGGTCCGCACCATTGCCATGGACACAACCGAGGGCCTGACCCGCGGTCAGGCCGTGGTCGACACCGGTGCCGGCATCACCGTTCCAGTGGGCCCGGCCACCCTGGGCCGCATCATGAACGTCATCGGCGACCCGATCGACGAAGCCGGTCCGATTGACACCACCTTCACCAGCCCGATCCACCGGGAAGCTCCGTCCTTCGCCGAACAATCCACCTCTGCCGAAATTCTGGTGACGGGGATCAAGGTCGTCGACCTGCTCTGCCCCTATACCAAGGGCGGCAAGATCGGCCTGTTCGGCGGCGCGGGCGTGGGCAAGACCGTGACCATGCAGGAACTGATCAACAACATCGCCAAGGCTTACGGCGGTTATTCGGTTCTGGCCGGCGTGGGTGAACGCACTCGCGAAGGCAACGACCTCTATCACGAGATGATCGAGTCCAACGTGAACGTCGATCCCCGTAAGCATGGCGGTTCGACCGAAGGGTCCAAGTGCACCCTGGTCTACGGCCAGATGAACGAGCCTCCCGGCGCCCGGGCCCGGGTCGCCCTGACGGGACTCGCCCAGGCCGAGTACTTCCGCGACCAGGAGGGCAAGGACGTCCTCCTGTTCATCGACAACATCTTCCGCTTCACCCAGGCGGGCTCGGAAGTGTCGGCTCTCCTGGGCCGTATCCCCTCGGCCGTGGGCTACCAGCCCACCCTGGCCACCGAGATGGGCAACCTTCAGGAGCGGATCACCTCGACCAACAAGGGTTCGATCACCTCGGTCCAGGCCATCTACGTGCCCGCCGACGACCTGACCGACCCCGCGCCGGCCACCTCCTTCGCCCACCTGGACGCCACCACGGTGCTCAGCCGCGACATCGCCGCCCAGGCCATCTTCCCCGCCGTGGACCCGCTGGACTCCACCTCGCGGATCATGGACCCCCTGGTGATCGGCGAAGAGCACTACCTTGTCGCGCGGCGGGTCCAGGAGACCCTGCAGCAGTACAAGGCCCTGAAGGACATCATCGCCATCCTCGGCATGGATGAGCTGTCCGAAGAGGACAAGCTGACGGTCTCCCGCGCGCGGAAGATCCAGAAGTTCCTGTCCCAGCCCTTCCACGTGGCCGAGCAGTTCACCAACATGCCGGGTATCTTCGTGAGCCTCGAGGACACCATCCGCTCCTTCAAGGCCTTGGTAGAAGGCGAGTACGACCACCTCCCCGAGGCCGCCTTCTACAATGTCGGCACCATCGAGGACGCCGTGGCCAAGGCCGAGCAACTGGCCTCGGAAGCCTGATCAGCATGGCGGGCAAGCTGCAATTTTCGCTGGTGTCTCCGGAGCGCGAGCTCTTTTCCGGAGAGGTCGACCAGGTGGATGCACCGGGCTCCGAAGGCGACTTCGGCGTCCTGCCCGGGCATACGCCCTTCATGACCACCCTGCGGGAGGGGCAGATTCGCCTCTACCGGGGCGGACAAGTCACGACATTCGAGGTGCGCGGCGGCTTTGCCGACGTCACCCCGGCAGGTCTTACCGTACTGGCGGAGTCGGCCGTCGAGGTCTAGCCAGGCGTCACGATCCAGACAAAATGGTCTGACAAACCTGAACCTTCAGGCTTGAGCGACCTAGGATATGAGTCGAGGAAACAATATGCGCAACGTCGTCATGACCCTCGTCGCCGCTTCGGCGATCGCCCTTCCGGCCCTAGCCCAGGAGGCTCCGGTTCCGGCGGTGCCTGCGGCCCCTTCGGCTGTCACCGTTCCGGCGGCTCCGGTCGCCGCCGCTCCGGCCGCTCCGGTCGCCGCCGCTCCGGCCGCCGCGCCTGCGGTCGTGGAGACCCTTCCCATCGATGGTGAGATCGGCCAGATCCTCAATGTGATCCAGACGGTCTGCGTGCCCCTCGTGCGGGGCGGCCAACTGGCCAAGCTTGCCACGCCGGCCGCCGGCTTCAAGCGTAACAGGAAGGAAGTTGGCTACACCCAGACCCTCGTGGCCAAGCCCTATACCCTGACGGTGTATGAACCCGGCTCGAACAAGGAAGTCTGCCGCGTGGGCATCAACTACACGAGCGGCGGCGAGAAGCCGATTCTCCTTGGCCTCGACAAGTTCGCCTACCTGAACCAGCCGCGCCTGCGTCTCCAGCGCGAGAACAACTACATCCCGCCGACCGATTTCATGCGGGTCACGAGCTCCTGGGAGTACTTCACCGACCAGGAGTCTACGGGCCTGGTCTTCGTCCAGCTGAAGAAGCCGGATGGAACTGAGGTCAACCCCAAGTGGGGGATGGGTGAAATCCTCTACTCTGAACGCAAGTTCTAGGTCCGGTTCCGATAGCTGGGAACTGGTTGTCGGATCGAAACAGGACCTGATTTTATGGGTTTAGAGCCTGTTTTTCCCCTTTAGACGTTCCATCTAAAGGGAACAGGCTCTAGGCGGCGGCGCGGCCCGGATGGGCTGCCAGCCAGTCCAGGATTTGTTCCGCCACCGCTTCCCAGCCCGGTTCGCCGGGCAGCCAGTGGCTCATGCCGGCCATTTCCACATACTCGGCGCCCAGGCGTCCGGCGACCTGTCGGACCGTCGCGGGCGGGTGAACCCGGTCCTTCCCCCCCGAGATCACGAGGCTTTCCAGGCCTGGGGGCGGCGGATCCGTCCGGGTTGTCATGAGCGGGTCCAGCCACCAATTCAGGGTCTCGAGGATGGCGCGGGCGCTCTCCGGTCGAACCCGCTGCGCCGCAGCCTCCCGGGCCCCGGGCGCCAGTCGGTCGAGGCTGAACCCCTTCAGGAGGTTCAGGTCCGGCTCTACCGGTGAGAAGGGTGTGGGCGCCACCAGAGGCAGGGTCGCCGCCGTGACCGCTTCCTCCAGGCTGGAGCCGAAGACGCCCCAGGGTGCGGAGGGGGCCAGCAGGACGAGGCCTGCGAGGGGCAGGCGCCCTGCGATCATCTGCGCCACCAGGCCGCCCATGGAATGTCCCAGGAGCACTGGCGGCCGGCCGTCCTCGGCCGCGATCCGGCGGCAGAGCGCGGTGATGTCCGTCGCATAGTCGGCCATGGACAGGTTTGCCACGTCGCCGCGCCGGTCCTCCGGGCCATGCCCGCGCAGGTCCGGGGCTGCGACCTTCAGGCCTGCGGCCTCAAAGGGCCTGCGAAAATCGTCGAACACCCAGCCGCCGCAAAAGGCGCCATGGACCATCACCACAGTGCAGGGTCTGATCACGACACGCCCCGAACCTGGACGGCGTGAGGCGCGAAGGCCTGGGCCACCGTGACGTAGACAGGCTTCTTGAAGGGTACGATGATCTCAGGCGCCTCCGCCAGGGGTGCCCAGCGCCAGGCGTCGAACTCCACCGGATCGTGCTGGTCGAGGCGCACCTCGGTCTCCTCGCCCTCGAACCTCAGGGCGAACCAGACCTGCTTCTGGCCCTTCCATCCGCGCCGACCCCTCTTCGCTGCGATCGGATAGTCGTAGGCCAGCCAGCCGGGGGTCCGGCCGAGGATCGACACGGAAGTGATCCCGGTCTCCTCCTTCAGTTCCCGTAGGGCGGCGGCCTCAAGGTCCTCGTCGTCGTCGACTCCCCCTTGCGGGAACTGCCAGTTGTAGGGCGGAGGGGTCGCCACCCTTCGACCCATCCATACCCGGCCCTCCAGATCGAAGAGCACCAGTCCGACGTTGGGTCTGTATTCGTCGAGGTTCATCAGCGGATCTTGGCCAGGGCGGAGGCGGGTGCCAGCTGGAAGCCCCGACCTTCGATCTGGCCCGCCCAGGATGCCACCTGGCGCAGGCTCAGGGGGTAGGCCTGGGCGATTCCCAGCCCCTGTCCCCCGGCCAGGGCGGCGGCCTCGACGCGCAGGAGGGCCTCATCGATCGCCTCGGGCGCAAGGACGGTGTCCAGGGTCTGGTTCGCAGAGGCCCGTAATTCGGCGGTTCCGGAGGTCGAGGCTATGCCCGTGTCGATGAAGGCCACCCCCCGGCTTCGAAGGGCTCCGGACAGGGCGCCCATGCCCTCGGGGCTTTTCACGAACCGCTCGCCCATCCGATTTAAGATCCCGAAGTAACCCGTCCCCCGGCTGAGGATCCACTCCAGCCGCTTGACGGTCTCGGCGGGCTGCGCCCGGGCGCGCAGGGTGTAGGGGCCCGGATCGTTCTCGGGATAGTCCTCAGGCTCCATGGGGGCTTCAAGCAGCACTTCATGGCCGCGGGCTCGGGCCTGGTTGATCCAGTCCTGAAGGCCGGGGGCGTAGGGGGAGAAGGCCAGGGTGACCTGCGGCGGCAGGCTCTCCAGGGCGAGGCGGGTCGTCGCGGGATCCAGGCCCAGGCCGCCGACGATGATGGCCACTCGCGGCCGGCCGCTGGCCTTGAAGGGCCGGGCATAGGCCCGGGCGGGCGTCAGGCCTCCCGGGCCGATCACCGGCAGGATTCCCTCGGCGGTCTTGCGGCTGACCCCCTCCAGGGGGGCCGGCGGAAGCGGACCTCCAGCCATGACGCCCGCCGCGGCCAGGGCGTCCGTCGCTGTGGAAAGGGGCGGTGGTTCCGGGGATCGGGTCAGCCTGTATTCGGCCCGCACCAGGTCGGCCCCGGCCGCGCGCCCGGCGGTCACGGCGGACTTCCAGCCCTGGGGCGCGGCCCCTGTGATTGTCGCCCCGACCTGCGGATAGCCCGCCGCGGGATCCCCCAGGACGGAGATCAGGACCGCGGCGCTGGCCAGGAAGAGGACGAGCGCCCCCGCTGCACCCACCAGGGGGTTGGAGACGAAGGCCCCCAGCGCTCCCCTTCCCGGACGGATTCGGGAGGCGGCGGGGCCGGCTCGGACTGAGGGCTTGCGACTCATGGGTAGGTCTCCGGACCGGAGCCTTTCGCTAGGCGGTTTCCAGAGGCTAGAGCCTGTTCCCTTTAGAGGAAACGCCTGAAGGGGTAAAACAGGCTCTAAGGCCAAAAAGTGAGATCCTGTTTGGATCCGATAACCGGTTCCCACTTATCGGAACAGGATCTAGTTCGACTTCCATTCCTTTGGAACCCGTCCGCGCCTCGCTTTCCCGATCAGGGCCGGGGCTTGGGGGGTGGAGGGGCGGCGGGCGGTGTTCCAGGAGCCGGTGTCGCCGCCGCTGCAGGGGCCGCCGCAGGACGGGGACCGACCACCTCTGCCATCCGAGCGGTGGGCTTTGGCAGCTTGGGTGTCGCGGCAACGGATCCATAGCGCAGGACATCCTTGGCCCGGGTCAGTTGGAAGTCTCCGGTACGGGGGTTGAAGCCCGCCGGCGGGGCTTCGGCCGGTGCATGGGGCGCGACCCGGGTCTTGCCTTCATCGGCCTTCAGGGCGTTCCGGTAGGAGGCTTCCGAAAACTGGAAGGCGCGGTTGGCGATGGCCTGGGCCTCCTCCTGGGACTGGGCCACCTCGAGGTCCGGTTCGATTCCGGTCTTCTGGATCGAGCGTCCCGACGGGGTGTAGTACCGGGCGGTGGTCAGCTTGATGGCGCCGTCGGCTCCGCCGCGCAGGGGGATCAGGGTCTGGACCGAGCCCTTGCCAAAGCTGGTCAGGCCGACAAGTTCAGCCCGCTTTCTGTCCTGCAGGGCACCGGCGACGATTTCCGCCGCCGAGGCCGAGCCGGAATTGATCAGGACCACCATGGGCAAGCCTCCGGTCAGGTCCCCGCGACGGGCGTTGTAGCGCTCGATATCCCTGGGGTTCCGACCCCGCTGCGACACGATCTCGCCGTTCTCGAGGAAGAGGTCCGAGATTCCCACCGCCTGGTCGAGGAGCCCGCCCGGATTGTTCCGCAGGTCGAGGACCAGACCCTTCATGCCCGGGTTCCCAGCCTTGAGCCCCTGGATCGCCGCAGCGGCTTCGTCCGTGGTCTTCTCGTTGAAGGCCGATACGCGGAGATAGCCGTAGTCGCCCTCCATTCGGGAGGTGACCGACTTGGTCTTGATGACTTCCCGGACGATCTTGACGTCAAACGGGTCCGCCCTTTCCCGGGCGATGGACAGGGTCACCGCTTCTCCGGGCGGCCCGCGCATGAGCTTGACCGCGTCGCTCACCGACATGCCGATGACAGACTGGCTGTTGACCGCCGTGATGTAGTCACCCGCCTTGATCCCTGCCTTGAAGGCTGGCGTCCCGTCCATGGGCGAGATGATCTTCACCACCCCGTCCTCGGAACTGATCTCCAGGCCGAGCCCGCCATATTCCCCCCGGGTCTGGTCGCGCATGTCGTTGAGGGCTTCGGGGGTCAGGTAGTTCGAGTGTGGGTCGAGCGAGGTCAGCATGCCGTCGAGGGCGGTCTCGATCAGCTTCCGGGACTCGACCTCGGAGACGTAGTTCTCCTCCACCGCCTGGACCACGTCGCCGAACAATTCCAGCACGCGGTAGCTCTCGGCGCCTGACGCGCCGGCCGCGGAGGCGCTCTGGTTCAGGTAGGCTGTGGCCCCGGCGCCCAGAAGGAAGGTGGAGACACCGACGAGGAGATACTTCTTCATAAAACCACCCGTTGCGCCGCACGGCCGGACCGGCGGGAGTGTCAGGAGTGCGGCAGAACCGCTTGGGAACAGAGCCTTATCCTGTTTCCCGCCTGAATCCAGAACCTTCGATCACGGCGTTTCAGGGCGCAGCCAGGGTTGGGGATCGATTGGCTGGCCGAGGTCCCGCAGCTCGATATAGAGGCGCACCGCGCCACCCCGGTCGGCCGCCTGGCCGAGGGCCTGGCCCTGCCGTACGGCATCGCCTGTCCGGACGGTGGCGGTGAAGGGCCCGGCCAGGACAACCTGTCCCCGGGGTGTGGCCTGCAGGATCACCGCCTCGCCCCAGCCTTCAAGGGTGCCAGCAAACAGGACATCACCACTGGCCGGAGCCCGGACCGCGCCGCCGGATGGCGACTGGAAGGTCAGCCCCTGCGAGCGCAGGCCGCCCGCCTGCAGGCTCCCGAAGCGCTCCAGGATGGGGCCCGTCGTCGGCGCCAGGAGGTCGACGCCCGCCGCCCGCCCCTGGGACAGCTGTTCGGACAGCATCAGGCCCGCGGCCAGCTCCGCCCTGGCGGCGTCCAGCCCAGCCTGGGCCGTATCGGTCACGGGGTCCGGCGCTGCGAGGCGCAGGTTGAAGAGGATCAGGCCCGGGCTGGCTTCCGGCCCGATGGGCTCGCCTTTCCGGGGGGCCTGGAGCGCCATGGCCGCCACCCCGAAGACCAGTGCCAGTCCTGCGCCGGCACCGGCCAGGCGCTGAAGTCGACGCTGGGCGTTCGGCTCAGTCACGGTGGTAGGGGCCTCCAGCCAGGAGGGTAACGGACCGGTAGACCTGTTCGGCCAGCATGACCCTGGCCAGGGCGTGCGGCCAGGTCTGGGGCCCGAAGGCCAGGGTGTCCTGGGCGCGCGCCCGGAGGTCCGGGTCGAGACCGTCGGCCCCGCCGATCAGGAAGACCAGGCGCCGCACGCCGTCGTCTCTCAGCCGCCCGATCTCGGTGGCGAAGTCCCGGGAGCCGCGAGCCCGCCCCCGTTCGTCGCAGGCGATGATGCGGCTGTCGGCCAGGTGGGCGGACAGGGCCTCGGCCTCTGACCCCTTGCCCGGCTTGCGCCCCTCGACCTCGATCACCTCCACGGGTCCAAGGCCCAGGGCGCGTCCCGCGGCGGTTGTGCGCTCGGCGTAGAGGCGCACCAGGTCGGCCTCAGGTGACCGGCCAAGCCTTCCGATGGCGACAATGGCGATCTTCAACCGGTGACCCTGGGGGGTGGGATGAATCCGCCGAACTCGCGTTCCACAAGTTCGGCGAAGTGGATCGTCGTCAGGTCCTGCATCCAGCCACCGATCACCTGGGCCCCCATGGGGAGTCCCTGGCGGGTCAGTCCGAGGGGCAGGGCCGTGGCGGGCAGGTTAGGCAGGAGGGCGACCGCAGGCCAGCCCAGCTGGGCGTAGTAGGGCGTATCGACCCCATTGACCTTCAGGGTCCGATCCTGGGATTCCGGACCGTCCTCATGCGGGAAGGCGGTGACGCCGAAGGCCGGCGCGAGGACCAGGTCAAAGGTCTCGAACAGGTTCGCCCAGCGGCGGCGGAAGGCCAGCTGGGCGTCGAGGAGGTCCATGTAGGCATGGGCGTCCGGCGGCGTCGCCCCCGGCGCGCCCCGGCTGATCGCCGTGTTCAGGAGCCGCTGGTAGATCGCATGCTGATCGGCGAGGTCGGGAAGCCGGTCGTATGCCCGGCGGACGGATGCGCCCAGCGCCTCCAGCCGCCGCGCCAGGTTGTCGACGGCGCCGGCGATCTCGCTGTCGGTCGGGGTCAGCGGGTGGTCAGTGAGCACCAGGACCCTGTAGTCCGCTAGCGTCTCCCGCCGGGGCGGCGCCAGGGTGAAGGCCATACCCGCGGCGTCTTCCGCCTCCGGACCCGCCAGTACGCCGAGCGCTCGCCGCAGGTCCGCGGCGCAACGGGCCATCGGCCCGACGACCGCCAGGGGAACCGGGACCCCGTCGGTCCCCGGGGGGGTGTGGCCCCGGGTGGGGACCAGTCCCCAGGTGGGCTTGTGCCCGAAGACGCCGCAGAGGGCTGCGGGAACGCGGATCGAGCCGCCGATGTCGGAGCCGAGTTCGAGGGGGGTCATTCCCGCAGCGAGGGCCGCGGCGGCGCCGCCTGAGGAGCCGCCGGGAGAGCGCGACGGATCCCAGGGGTTGGAGGTTCGCCCATAGACAGGGTTGGTGCTCTGCCAGTCGCTGAGGAAGGGCGGCACATTGGTCAGGCCAAGGATGATCGCCCCCGCCGCCTTCAGGCGCGCCACCGCCGTGGCGTCGTCGGGCGCCACCCAGCCGCGGAAGGCCGGATTGCCCCAGGTCGAGGGCAGGCCCTGGACCTGGTTGGACTCCTTGACGGTCATGGGCAGGCCCAGAAGGGGAAGGCGATCGCCTGCGGAGAGCCTGGCGTCTGCTGCGCGCGCCGCGTCCCGGGCGCGGTCGAAGTCGCGAACGACGACGGCGTTGATCTCCGCGTCCCGCGTCTCGATCCGGGCGATCAGGGCGTCGGTCAGCTCCAGCGCGCCGATCCTGCGGTCGGCCAGGGCGGCGACCAGGTCGCCGGCGCTTCGGTCGAGGGGGTCGGGTCCAGTGGATACGCTCATGGCGGGGTCTCCCTGGCGCGAGGGTGCGTCACGGGATCCCGGGTGTCCAGATGGCGTCCCGCTCAGATCGCGGTGCGATGGCCGGGGGACTCGACCGACCAGATCTTCTCAATGTTGTAGAAGGCCCGGACTTCGGGACGGAAGACATGGATGATGACATCGCCCGCGTCGATCAGCACCCAGTCGCAGTGCGGCAGCCCCTCCACCCGGGCGCGGCCGTAGCCACGGTCCTTCAGGGCGCGCAGCAGGTGGTCGGCAATGGCGCCCACGTGCCGATGCGAGCGGCCGGACGCGACCACAAGCCCGTCAGCCATGGCGCTCTTGCCTTTGAGATCAATGAAGACGACGTCCTGGGCCTGGTCGTCATCCAGGCGGCTCAGGATAAGCTCCTCCAGCGTGGAAACGCCTTGCGGGAGGGCGGCCTCGGCGGCCGGGGCCGGGGCGGTTTGCGCGGACGGCGCAGGGTCGGGGCTCAGCGGAAGAACTCCTGTTCTGTTGCGCCAAGAAATACGTCTAGCACAGGCTGGGGCCCGGGTCAGCCTTGACGTGAACGCATGGCGCTCATCCGCTCGCGCAGTGCGGTCGACGACTGGAAGTTGAGCGGTCCGTACAGGAAGATCCAGGCGGGAGGCGCCTGGCTGGGCAGGGCCTTCGCCCGATGGAAGGGCAGACGCGCCGCCGCAAACCGCCGCGCCGCCGGCGAGGACCGGCTCTTCAGCGAGATCCAGGGGCGGGAGACGACCGCCACCGGCACGGCGCGCAGGATCTGGGTCCATCCGCGCCAGCGGTGGAAGCCCATTAGGCTGTCAGCACCCATGATCCAGACGAAATGGACCCCGGGAAAGCGGGCCTTGAGGGCCAGGATCGTATCGAGTGTGTACCGGGTCCCGATGCGGGACTCAACGTCGGAAACGATCATGCCCCGGTCCCGGGCAAGGGTGCGGACCCCGGCCATGCGACGGGTGAGGGGGCGGGTCTCGTCGCTGGACTTCAGGGGGTTTTGGGGCGCCACAAGCCAGATCACCCGGTCGAGACCCAGGCGTCGGCGGGCGGTCTCAGCGACGTGGGCGTGGCCCTCGTGGGCCGGGTTGAAGCTGCCGCCGTAAAGTCCGACCTTCATGCCCGGCGAGAGGGCGAAGCCCGGCCTGAGGGCCCCGGGGTGCCCCCCCAAAGACCGACGCCCCACCTGTCCCGCCGCCCACATGTCAGGCTTCCGGGCGAGCCCGGAGGCTCCCTGGGGCGGCGGCGCTTCCGGAGCGGTCGAGCCCGGTATCGACCTGCCGCATACGGGTCCGGATGGTGAAGACCCCGTCTCCCCCCAGCACTCCGCCCCGGGCGAACAGGCGGCCGCCCTCCCAGTTGGACAGACCCAGCTCCGGCCGGTTCAGGGCGTACTGGCCGTCGACCCATCGGGTGAAGCCGTCACCGGTGAAGGGTGCCTCGATCCCGGCCTCGAAGCGGGCGAGGGCGGCGGGATCCTCGGCGACCAGGGTGGCGACCAGGCGTGGGGCCCATCGGTTGAAGAGGCCGATGGCGGCGTCCAGGTCGTCGACCACGGCCAGGGTGACCTCGGGGGTCTCCTCCCACTCCCATTCCCGCGCCAGGTCCGGCTCGGCGAGGATATCGGCGCGGGGCTCAACCGCCGGGCCCTCAGGACGAACCACCTCGACGGGCGAGTGCATCCAGTCCCCACCCGGCAGGTAGCCCTGGGCTCCCTCCAACACATGCAGCCGGAATCCGCGCCGACGGCGTCCGGCGGCCTCGAGTGCGGCCAGGAAGCCCGGGACCAGGTCGGCCGCCCGGGGCCGGACGATGACGCAGACATTGAGGGTGTTGCAGACCTTCCGGTCCAGGGAGTGGAAAACAACCTCCTGGAACCGGTCCGGGTCGGCGGAGGCGTCGGCGATCATCCAGGCACCACCGGTCCCATGCAGGCTGACCGGGGTCCCCGTCTGCCGGGCGATAGCGCCCAGTTGGGCCACGGCGGGTCCGGACCCCCGGGCGACCGCCAGGGCGAGCCTGCGATCGGCGAACAGGGCCCAGCCTGCCGACCGTTCCGCGGAGTCCACCAGGCTCATGGCGCCCGGTGGCAGGCCGGAGTCGGCCAGGGCCGGGCGGACGGCACCCTCCATCAGGGCGCGGGCCGTGCCCAGGGCGTCAGATCCGATCCGGAAGACCACGGCATTGCCGGTGCGGAGCACACCCGCGGCATCGGCGAAGACATTTGGCCGGCCCTCGAAGACAAAGCCCACGACGCCCAGGGGCGCGCGGTACTGCTCGATACTCCAGCCGTCGTGGTCGATCCGCTCCAGGACCTGACCCCGGGTCGCCGGACTGTCGCGCCAGGCCCTCAGGCCGGTGATCATATCCCGGCGCATGTCCTCGCCTGCGGCGAGTCGGGTCGTCGAACGCCCCCGGCTGCGAGCGGACTCGACATCGCGGGCATTGGCGGCGGCAATCCCCGCCCAGACGGACCCGTCCTCCAGCCGACGCGCAAACGCCTCGAAGAAGGCGGTAATGGCCTCATCAGGGATATGGGACAGGGCGCTGAAGGCCGACTCTGCCGCGGCAACAGCGGATCCAATGATCCGGCCGACCTCGGCGGACACATGAAGAAGCTCGCCGGACTCCTGGACCACGACCAGGCGGTCGCCGGGCCGGAAGCGGGCTGCGAGGCCCGCATCCACGAAGGTAACGCGGTCACCGCCGAAGGGAACCGGCAGGCCCGCTGTCAGCGCCTCGAGGGGCGCGACCCGAAGTCCGTTCTCCGGCATGGCCTCCCCGATTCCTCCGGTCCCATTTGCTCTAGTTGAGCCTTACTAGACCAGACGGCGGGCGGCGCCACGCCGGAAAATCAGCCCTCGGCAGGTCAGGCGCGGATCATCGGCAGGCGGAAGGCGCCTGTCCCCGTGGCGGCCAGGACCGCGTTGGCGACGGCGGGCGCGATCACCGGGACCCCGGGTTCACCCGCGCCGGAGGGGGGGTTGGTCGACGGGAGGATGTAGGTTTCGACCTTGGGCGCCTCGGAGTGGCGGAGCACGGGATAGGCGTCGAAGTTCTTCCGATCGACTGCGCCTGCCTTAATGATCATCTCGTCGTGCAGGGCGGCGGACAGGCCGAAGCAGGTTCCACCTTCCATCTGGGCGGCGATCTGGTCCGGCGAGATCGCAGTCCCGCAGTCGATGGCGGTGACCACGCGGCCGACCTTCGGGTTTCCGTCCACCAGCCGGACCTCGGCGATCTGGGCGACCACGGAGCCGAAGCACTCATGCACCGCTACGCCGCGGGTCACGCCGGCCGGTGCCGGCTTGCCCCAACCCGCCTTCTCGGCGGCAAGCTTGAGCACCGCGATGTGGCGGGCCGCACCGGCCTTTTCGAACAGGGCGAGGCGGTAGGCGACCGGATCCCTACCAGCCTTCTTCGCCAGGTGGTCGAGGGTGTGTTCCATGACGTAGGCGGTGTGGGTGGCGCCCACCGACCGCCACCACAGGACCGGAACGCCGTTCTCGGGCATCAGGACCTGACCATCCACCGCCGGCGTCGCCTTGAGATAGGGGGAGCCCATGGCACCCTCGACCGTAGTGGCGTCGAAGCCCGACGGGGCAAGGGGCGATCCCTTCATCAGGGACTGGGTGACCACACGATGGGTCCAGGCGGCGGGGAAGCCGTCCTTGTCGAGCCGCACCCGCACCCGGTGGTGGGTCAGCGGCCGGAAGTAGCCCGCGGCCATGTCGTCCTCACGGGTCCAGACCAGCTTTACCGGCGTCCCCTTGCCCACCTTCTTGGCGATCTGGACGCACTCGGTGACAAAGTCTGACTGGAAGTTGGCGCGACGCCCGAAGGAGCCGCCCGCGAACAGGGTCTCGATCTGGATGGAGCCCGGCAGGGCACCGACGATTCGCGCTGTATTGATCTGATCAATGGTCTGCGACTGGGAGGCGAAGGTCAGCTTGGTGCCGCCCTTTCCGCCCACCTGGGCCACGCAGTTCATGGGCTCCATGGAAGCATGGGCGAGGAAGGGGAAGTCGAAGGTCGCCTCGAAGACCTCGCCCTCGCCGGCCGCGGCGGCGTCGCCGCGGCTCTCGAAGGACTCCCACTTGAGCTTGTCGGGCAGGGCGCCCTTTCCGGCGGCCCAGTCTGTGTACTGGGCTTCCAGCTCGGCCGAGCCCCGGCCTTCGGCCTTGCTCTCGTCCCAGGTCACCTTCAGCGCATTGCGGCCCTGGATCGCCGCCCAGGTCGACTTTGCGACGACGGCCACGCCAGTGGGAATCTGGATCACGTCCACAACGCCGGCCACCTTACGGGCCTCGGCGGCGTCAAAGCCGCTCACCTTGGCGCCGAAGCGCGGCGCGTGGGCGACCACAGCTGTCAGCATGCCTTCGAGATTCACGTCCTGGGTGTAGCGGGCCTGTCCTGTGCTCTTGGCCAGGGAGTCCTTGCGACGGACCCGGTCGGTCCCGATCAGGGTAAAGGCCTCGGGAGACTTCAGCCTGGGCTCGGCAGGCGGCGTGATGGCGGCGGCACCCTGGATGAGGGCGCCAAACCCGGCGCTCTTGCCGCTGGCGACGTGGCTGACCACGCCGTCCTTAACGGTGATCTCGGCCTCGGGGACCTTCCAGGCGGCGGCAGCGGCGCCTGTGAACATGGCCCGGGCGGCGGCCCCGGCCTTGCGCAACTGCATCCAGCTGTTGGCGATCGCCGTCGAGCCCCCCGTGCCCTGGACCCCCATCAGCGTGTTCGCATACAGCTTGGAGTTGGCCGGGGACTGCTCGACGCTGACCCGGCTCCAGTCGGCGTCAAGCTCCTCGGCCACGATGGCCGCGAGGCTGGCATGGCTGCCCTGGCCGAATTCGATGTGCTTGGACACCACTGTCACCGCGCCGTCGGCGGCGATGCGGATAAAGGGTCCAAAGGCTCCGACCTCGGTCTTGGCCCCGGCGGACATCAGGTCCGCAGGCGAGCAGCCCACGAGGAGGGCACCTGAGATGAGGGCGGTTCCGACCACCAGGTCCCTGCGGGTGGTGCCATTTCGGGCGGCGGCCTGATCGAAACGCGAGTTCATGGTGATCTCCTCAGGCGCGGGACTTGGCGGTGGCTTGGCCGGTGGCTTGGCCAGTGGCTTGGGCAGCCTCCTGAATGGCGGCGTGGATCCGCTGGTAGGCTCCACAACGGCAGATGTTTCCCTCCATGGCCGCATCGATCTCCGCATCCGAAGGACGCGGGTTCGAGGCCAGGAGGGCGGCTGCGCTCATGATCTGGCCCGTCTGGCAGTATCCGCACTGCGGGACGTCAAGCTTGACCCAGGCCGCCTGCAGGGGCTGGGTCCCGCCGAGGCCCTCGATGGTGGTGATCTTCATGCCCGAGAGGGCGCTGACCGGCAGGGAGCAGGAACGCACCGGGGCACCGTTCGCCAGTACCGTACAGGCTCCGCACTGTCCGATCCCGCAGCCGAACTTGGCTCCGGTCAGCCCGACCTCTTCGCGCAGGACCCAGAGGAGCGGGGTGTCCGGCGCGGCCTCGACCTGGACTGTCCTCCCGTTGATCTCCAGACTTGTCGCCATTTGGGGCTCTCCCTCGGGGATGAAACGGTTGCTGAACTTAACAGCGTTCGGAAGCGGCTGTATAGTTACGCCAGATGGTATCCGGGAGTTCTAAATGCGCATTTCGCCGACCCTGCCAATGCTCGCCACCCTCGCGACGGCGCTGGCCTCATCGGCCCATGCCGCAGATGGTGCCCGGGTCTTCGCCCTGCAGTGTAAGACCTGCCATGGTGCCCAGAGCAGCGTGGCTGGACCGAGCCTGAACGGCGCCTTCGGGCGCAAGGTGGCCGGTGCCCCTGGGTTCACCTTCTCGCCCGCACTCAAGGCCAAGGGCGGAACCTGGACCGAGGCCAGCCTGGACGCCTATCTTGCCGCGCCCCAGGCCTTCGCGCCCGGCGGGCGGATGGCCGTCGCCGTTGCGGCCCCTGGCGACCGCGCCGCCGTGATCGCCTACCTCAAGACCCTGAAATAGGGCCCGGGGGCCGGACCTTGGACGTCTTCCCCGCCTTTGTGCCGCTGATGGGGCGAAGGGTCGGCCTGACCGGCTCTGGTGAAGGCCTGGCCGCTCGCCATCGCCTGCTGTCCGGTAGCCCGGCGGAGATCGTCGACCTGGACCTGTCCGACGCTGCGGACCCGAGGTCATGGGCGGGCATGGCCCTGGGCTTTGTCGCGGATCCGGATCTGGCGGCCTGCACCGCCGCCGCCGCCGCCGCCCGTGCCGCCGGGGTTCCCGTGAACGTCATGGATCGACCGGCCCTCTGCGACTTCACGGTTCCGGCCATCATCGACAGGGGCGCCGTGGTCGCGGCGCTGGGAACCGGCGGAGCCTCCCCCCTCCTCGTCTCCCGCTTGCGCGCCGAGATCGAAACCCGCCTTCCCCCGGGACTGGGGCACCTGGCCGCCTATCTCGACGCCCGCAAGGACGTCCTGCGCGCCCGGTTCCCAGATCCAGCGGATCGCAGGGTCTTCCTGTCCGGTCTGCTCGACGGTGATCTTCCCCAAGCCCTGGAAGCGGGCGGAGAGGCGGCGGCGGACGCCACCCTTTTTCCGGCCCTGGAGTCCGGTACCGCGCCGCCTGGGCGGCTGTTCAGCCTTCCTGCGGACACGCCTGCCGACCTTGTCTCCCTGAAGGCCTGCCGGGTCCTTGCCAGCGTCGACCTGCTGGTACTGGCGGAGGGGGCTGACACAGAGCTGGCCACTCTCGCCCGCCGGGATGCGGTTCGGGCGACCCCCGTAGAGGCCCCTCCCGGTCTGGTGGCCCAGCGGCTCGCCGAGGGTCGGACTGTCGTCCTTGCCTGCGATCCCGCGCCCTACCGGGAGGCTGGCCTCGTGATCTCTCCCCTGCCGGTCGCCCGCTGACGCCTTCGGTTCAGGCGTCGAGCCTGCGCCCCCGGGTCTCGGGCAGGAAGAGGATGCAGGTCACCACCGACAGGAGGGTGAAGGTAAAGGGGTACCAGAGACCTGAATAGATGTTCCCCACGCCGATCACGATGGCGTAGGCGAAGAAGGGTACGAAGCCACCAATCCAGCCTGTGCCGATGTGATAGGGCAGGGACATGGCCGTGTAGCGCACCCGGGTCGGGAACAGTTCGACCAGGCAGGCGGCGATGGGCCCGAAGAGGGCGGTTGCGGCGATCACGAAGACCATCATCACCCCGAGGACACCGGCCATGTTGAAACGCGCCGGATCGGCCTTTGCCGGATAGCCCGCCGCCGCCAGCGCCGCCTTGACCTCGGCCTCGACCCCGGCCCGGACCGCCTTGACTTCGGCGGCCGACAGGCCCGCCGCGGAGCGGGAGGCGACGGTGACGTCACCGACCTTGACCACGGCGGGCGTTCCCGGCGCCGCGTTCTGGTTGTCATAGGAGACGCCGGCGTTGGCCAGGATGCTGCGGGCGACGTCGCAGGAGGAAACGAAGACCTTCTTTCCCACCGGATCGAACTGGAGTGAGCAGTCCGCGGGGTCGGCGGAGACCACCACAGGCGTGCGGGCCTGGGCCTCTGCGAGGGCGGGATTGGCGAACTTGGCCAGCATGTGGAAACCCGGGAAGTAGGCGACCAGCATCAGGGTCATGCCGAAGAGCATGACCGGCTTGCGGCCCACCCGGTCCGACAGGGCCCCGAAGAGCACGTAGAAGACGGCGCTGACCGCTGTGACGATCATCAGCACCATGTTGATGGTCTCAGGGGCGACCTTGAGGAACTTGTCCAGGAAGGTCTGGCTGTAGAAGAAGGTGGTGTACCAGACGGCTCCCTGGGCCGACATCACTGCGCAGAGGGCCAGGATGACCAGCTTCAGGTTCTTCCACTGGCCGAAGGCCTCGGCGTAGGGCGCAGTGGAGGCCCCGCCCTCTTCCTTCAGCTTGGCGAAGGTTGGGCTCTCGTTCAGCCTCACCCGCATGAAGATCGATACGAGCAGGAGTCCAGCCGAGAACAGGAAGGGAATCCGCCAGCCCCAGGCGTCGAAGGCGTCCGGCCCGAAATAGCGGCCCACCACCAGGCGGGTGAGGAGAATTACGAACAGGGCGGCGAAGAGGCCGAAGGCCGCGGAGGTCTGGACCCAGCTCGTCGCCCGACCCCGGCCATTGTCGGGGGCATGCTCGGCCACGTAGATGGCGGCCCCGCCGTACTCGCCTCCCAGGGCAAAGCCCTGCAAGATCCGCATGAGAATAAGAAGCGCCGGTGAGAGCAGCCCAACCTGGCTGTAGGTCGGCAGGAGGCCGATGGCCACGGTGGCCACGCCCATCAGCACGACGGTGAACAGGAAGGCGCCCTTGCGCCCGACCCGGTCGCCGATCCGCCCGAACACCAGGGCACCGATGGGCCTAAAGAAGAAGCCGGCCCCGAAAAGCGCCAGGGCGGCGATATAGCCGGCGGCCTCGGGCAGGCCCGTGAAGAAGACCTTGGAGATGACCGTGGTCAGGCTTCCGAAGACGAAGAAATCATACCACTCGAAGGTCGTTCCCGCCGCCGAGGCCCCCACCACCGTCCTCAGGGACGGCTGTGCCGGGGCTGCAGCCTTGTCCTCGCCAGCCTTCGAATTGTCAGCCGCCGCCATGTCTTCCCCCACCTCAAGGTCGCCTGAACGCCCGGTAATTAGGTTGTCGCCCGTCCCGAAATCAACGGGATCAGAAGGCGTTCTCGCCCGTGATCGCCCGGCCCAGGATCAGGGCGTGGACATCATGCGCACCCTCGTAGGTATTCACGGTTTCCAGGTTCGAGGCGTGGCGCATGACGTGGTACTCGCCGCTGATCCCGTTGCCGCCGTGGATGTCCCGGGCCTCCCTGGCGATGGCCAGGGCCTTGCCGCAGTTGTTTCGCTTCATCAGGCTGATGGCCTCGGGCACCCAGGCGCCCTGGTCGATCAGCCGGCCGAGGGCGAGGGCGCCCTCGAAGCCCAGGGCGATCTCGGTCTGCATATCCGCCAGCTTCTTCTGGACGAGCTGGCGGGCCGCGAGGGGCTTGCCGAATACCTTGCGGGTCGCGACGTAGTCGCGGCTGGCGTGCAGGCAAAAGTCGGCGGCGCCCATGGCGCCCCAGGCGATGCCGTAGCGGGCCTTGTTCAGGCAGGAGAAGGGCCCCCGCAGGCCAGAGACGCCGGGCAGAAGCTGGTCTTCGGAAACGAAGACGTCCGATAGGGCGATCTCGCCGGTGATGGAGGCACGCAGGGACAACTTGTTCCGGATCTGTGGCGTCGAGAAGCCCTCCGAACCCCGGTCGACCAGGAAGCCCCGGATGGCGCCGTCGAGCTTGGCCCAGACCAGGGCGACGTCGGCGATCGGCGAATTGGTGATCCACATCTTGGCGCCGTTGAGGATGAACCCGCCGTCGGTCCGAACCGCGGTGGTGCGCATGGAGGCCGGGTCTGATCCGCCGTCGGATTCGGTGAGGCCGAAGCAGCCGATGATTTCGCCCCGGGCCATGCCGGGCAGATAGCGCTGGCGCTGGGACTCAGAGCCGAAGGCGTGGATCGGATACATGACCAGGGAGGACTGGACACTCATTGCGGAGCGGTAGCCGGAGTCGATCGCCTCGATCTCCCGGGCGATGAGGCCATAGGCGACGTGGTTTACCCCGGCGCAGCCATAGGCCTCGGGCAGGGTCGGGCCCAGAAAGCCCAGGGCCCCCATCTCGGTCATGATCTCGCGATCAAAGCGTTCCTCGGCATAGGCCGAGACCACCCGGGGCAGGAGTTTGTCGCGGGCGTAGGCCCTGGCGGACTCCCAGACCATCCGCTCATCCTCGGAAAGCCGCGAGGCGAGGTCCAGGGGGTCTTCCCAGCTGAAGGTCTTGGCTTCGGCGCCAGCGTCGAGGGCCATGTCGGTCTCCTATAGTCGTTGTAGACCGCTTTATGCGACGGATCGGCGCGCGGGTGTAGCCGGGTTTTGCGACTCAGCCGCCCCGGGCGACGAAGGGCCCGTTCCGGAAACCCTCTGTTGCCTTTCCATAAAGGAAGGGCTGGCCGGCCTCGGTCTCCACCCGCCCCCCCGCCGCCGCGAGGATGGCGTGGCCGGCGGCGAGGTCCCATTCCATGGTCGGGCCGAGACGCGGGTAGATGTCGGCGGCACACTCCGCGATCCGGCAGAACTTGATGGAGGAGTACATGGCTTCTGTCGCATCGAAGCCATGTCTCTCTGTCAGTGTACTGAGCACCTCTGGATTCATGGTATGGCTGATCAGTGCGACCGCTCCGCCAGGTGGCCAGGGCCGCACGGCCACCGGGGCCGCCGGGGCTCCGGCGATCCTCTTGAAGGCCCCGCCCGGGGCGGTGAACCAGGTCTCCCGGGTGGCCGGGGCGCTGATGGCGCCGGCCACCGGAACTCCGTCGACAATCAGCGCGATGTTGACCGTGAAATTGGGGTCGCCCCGGACGAAGGCCTTGGTGCCGTCAACGGGATCCACAAGGAGGAAGACGGAACCGATTAAACCGGGCGTCCCAAACTCGCTGGCATGCTCTTCCGAAACCACGGTAATGCCGGGCGCTGTCGCCGCCAGACGGGCAAGGATCAGGGTTTCTGCGCGGCGATCCGCCTCGGTGACCGGGCTGTCATCCGACTTGCGATCCACGGCGAGGCCGCTGTTCCAGAGTGGCAGGACGAGGTCTGCAGCCTCTTCGCAGAGGTCGGCCAGAAGGGCTCCGAACCGGGCGTCTGGGATGAGCATGGCCGAGCCTCCTGTGCGGCCGCCTTCCTAAATGTGCCGGGCAGTTTCCCAAAGCGGCAAATCAGGCCAGATTCCCTTTACCATGTCCGACGCCTTCCCCACCCTGCCAGAAGACGTCCGCCGCGAGCCGCCCGCGCCGCGCACTGCGGAGATCGCCGCCTATCTCGCTGCGCGCATGTGCCATGACTTCATCAGCCCGGTCAGCGCCATGGTCAGCGGGTTGGATCTTCTGGATGACCCCTCTGCCCAGGACCTGCGCGAAGACGCTATGGGCCTGATCTCGGCCTCGGCCCGGAAGCTGGCGGACCAGCTCGGTTTCTTCAGGGTTGCCTTCGGTGCCTCAGCTTCGGCGGAGGTCTTCGACTCCCGCGAACTCGGCCGGCTCGCTGAAGGCCTTTTCCGGCACATCCGGGCCGAACTGGACTGGCAGGTCGCAACCCCGGCCCTCCCCAAACCCGCTGCGAGGGCGCTGCTGAATCTCTCCCAGCTTGCTGGAGCGGCCCTGCCAACCGGCGGCGCCGCCCGCATCCAGGCCGAGGAACGTGAAGGCTTCATCCTCATCCGGGCCCGCGCCGAGGGCGCCCGGGCCCGCCTGCGCGCCGAGGTTTCCGACGGCCTCGCTGGTTTGCCCATGGGCGAGGGCCTCCATGGGTACTGGGTCCAGGCCTACTACGTTCACCTGTTCGTCACGGACGCCGGCGGGACTGTCCGCGTGGATTCCGGGCCGGGGACCGTCGACTTCCTCGCCGCCCTTCCGGCCTGAGCCCGGCGTCCGCAAAGTCGAAAACCGGTCCTTAACCAAAATCTGGGCTTAACCAAGATCTGGAAACGTCCGCGGAGGGAGGCTCGCCCTTGAAGTCCTGTCTTATCGCTGACGATAGTCCCGTCGTCCGGCTGATGATCCGCAGGCTTCTCGAGGCCGCCGGATATCATGTCCGCGAAGTGCCGGACGGTGCCCAGGCCCTGGCGGCCTGCCAGAAGGACATGCCGGACGTCATCCTGCTGGACTGGCGAATGCCCGTGATGAATGGATTGGAATTCCTGATCCGGCTTCGGCGCTTGCCCGGCGGGGGCGGCCCCTGCGTGATCTTCTGCAGTGTCGAGTCGGACCCTGGAATGATCGGCCGGGCCCTGGCCTCCGGCGCCAACGAATACGTGATGAAGCCCTTTGACCGGGAAATCCTGGCGGGAAAACTCTCCCTCGTGGGGGCTGTGTGACGCCCGGGAAACTCGAAATCGTGGCCCGGCTCTGCCTGATGCGGACAGGCCGCCGGCTGGACACCTCAGTTCCGGAGAGGGCGGCTGCGCGCCTGGGCATCGTCGCCCGCCGCGAAGGCTATGGAAGCGTCGACGACCTGCTTCTCGCGCTTCGCACCAGCGAGGCCGAGCGACTGGCCTGGCCGGTCGTGGAGGGGCTCACGGCCTTTGAGCGGGGCTTCATGGAGGACCCCAAGGTCCTGAAGCAGGTCGCCAGGCGAATCCTTCCACACCTTGCCGGGATCAAGGGCGACAATCCGGTGCGGATCTGGTGCGCTGCGGCAGGGTCAGGCCAGGATCCCTATTCTCTCGCCATCCTCGCCCAGGAGGCGGCGGCGAGGATGGGCGGCGGCTTCCAGGTCGAAATCTACGCGTCGGATTTATCCGTGAAGGGGATCGAGCGGGCGAGGACGGGCATCTTCAGCCACTTCGAGATCCAGAAGGGCCTGTCTGCCCGCCAGATGATTGACCACTTCCAGCCTGTGGAGGGTGGCTGGCAGGCCTCCTCCAGCCTGCGCGACATGATCCGTTGGCGCCGCGTGAACCTGTTCTCGGACACGCCGGGTTCCATGCGCTTCGACCTGGTGGTCTGCCGGGGCATACTGCCCCAGATGGCGGCGCATGTGCGACCCACGGCGGTCGTCAACCTCGCCCTGTCCCTGGCTGAGGACGGATTCCTGGTTCTTGGGCGCTGGGAAGGCGAAGGCGAGGCCGACCTGGCACCCGCGCTCCTGCCCCTGCCCGGGCTGGACGGCATCTACACACGCAACCCCGCCTTTCGGACTTTGGAGGTTTAGGTCCCCGGAGGTTTAGGTCCCCGGAGGTTTAGGTCCCCGCCTCAGCGGGGCCTGCGCGCTCCCAGAAACGAACTGAAGATTCCTGCGGCCAGGCGCGGGTTGCGCAGGGCGGTCACGCCCGCCGCGGTCGCCGCCAAGGCCCCGAACAGGGCGAAGATCGGCCGTCGGCGGGCGAGTTCCAGAAGGTCTGAGCCCACATCCCTGTCACCGTCTACAGCGGGCCCGCGGCGCTTCGATCCGGCGAAGATCAGCAGGGTCAGGCCAGCGACGACGAGGATTAGGAGACAGACGGCCGCCACCGCCGCCGCAGCGCCGGCCGCCCCGAGGGTGGGCTCCATGACGGCGTAGAGCGCAAGGGAAAGGGCCACCACGAAGACGGCCGAAGCCGTCGCCATGGCGGCACCTCCGCAGATCAGGAGGAGGAGGCGGCCAAGCCTCAACGGTTACGTCCGCCGGCCAGCAGAAGGCCGATCAGGACCCCGATGCCAACGGCGATCCCGGTGGCGGCGATGGGCCGTTCGCGAACCCGGCCTGCGACATAGCGCTGGGCGTCGTCAATATGGTCCGACGCTTCAGAGGCATAGGCCTTGCTGTGATTGCGGATATGCTCGACGCCCTCGGTGACGGCCTTCTCGATCCGCCGGGCGGCGTCGGACAGGGTGTGCTCGGCCTGGTCGACGGCGTCGCTGGCCGCCTCAGAGGTGGACTTGATGGCCGAGCGGGCGGCGCGGACGGTCTTGTCTACAGTGGCATCAGACATCTGGGTTCTCCTTGGGCCTCAGCCCCTTTGATCGGACCGGTAAATGGTCCCTTCTCCGGCGAGTTACAAGGCTGGGGGAATCCCTAGGTGCCTCCCTCCAGCAGGAATTCGATCATGGCCGGAACCGCCGCGCGGTCCTGCACCATGAACATGTGGCCGCCGTCGAAGAACCTCAGGACCGATCCCCGCAGGGCAAGGGCCAGGTTCATCTGGCTCAGGGGCGGCGCGATGCCGTCGAACCGGCCGGCGGCGATCAAAACCGGCGTGCGGACAGCGGGCAGGGCCTCCCAGACGTCGTGTCCGGCCCGGGCCTCGATCTGCCGCCGGGCCCCCATCTCGCGGCCGGGCTCCCCAGCGAAGGGATCGGTCGCAGACAAGGCGATGGCCTCGGCATGGCGCTCTGGGTGGGCTTTGGCCCAGGCCGCGTCGAGCCGCGTGTCGTTGACCTGCAAAAGATGGCGGGCCCGGGCTTCGCCCTTCAGGTGGCCGATCTCATGGAAGGGGAAGGAGCTGCCGCCGGCCCCTCCCGGCGAGGTGCAGGCCAGCACCAGGCGCCGCACCCGGTGCGGGTGCCGCACCACCAGGTTCTGCGCGACCATGCCCCCGAAGGAGACCCCGATGACCAGGGCATCTTCCCAGCCCAGGGCGTCCATCAGTCCTGCGGCGTCGTCAGCATAGTCGGCCATGGAATAGGGGCGGTCGGGCTTCTCCGTCTGGCCCAGACCCCGCTGGTCATACGCCACGAGGTCGAAGGCCTGCGCAAAGGGGCCGTCGAGCATGTTCGGGCGGACCCTCAGGTCGCCCCCGGTCCCGGAAATGAACAGCAGCCGCGGTCCCTCGCCGATGCGTTCAGAGTGGATGTCGAGGCCGTTGGCGGTGACTCTTGGCATGGTCAGTCCCTGTGGATCGGGTCGATCCAGCGGATCTCCCGCGCCGGTTCGACGGGCTCGATGTCGAGGTTCACGACCACCGCCTCGCCGTCGCTGCGCACGAGAACGCACTCGAGGGCCTCGTCCGAGGAGGCGTTGATCTCCTGGTGCGGGACGAAGGGCGGGACATAGATGAAGTCGCCCGGCCCGGCTTCCGCAGTGTACTCCAGCCGTTCGCCCCAGCGCATCCGGGCGCGCCCGCGGACAACATAGATGACGCTCTCCAGCGGGCCGTGATGATGGGCGCCCGTGCCTGCGCCAGCATGGATGTGAACGGTTCCCGCCCAGAGCCTGCGTGCGCCCACCCGGGCAAAGTCGATGGCCGCCGCGCGGTTCATTCCAGGGCTCTGGGCCGTATTGGTGTCAAGCTGGTCCCCTGGCACCACCCGCACGCCAGTGTGCTCCCAGCCGTCCCCCGGAACCGCCTCTTCCGACATCTTCGCCTCCGGTCGAAATCGTGTAGACTCCCATGCAGCGCCAGAAGCGCATCGTTCGCAAGTCTGTACCGGCTTCAGGGTCGACCTGAAGCTGGGGAGGAAAGGTCCAGTGCAGCTTCCGTTTCGCCAGCCGGACGACCCCGGCCTCGACCCACCCCGTCCCTGGCGGGAAGGCGACGACGGGGATGGGCATAGGACCTTGTGCGGTTGCGGGGCGTGTGCGGTCCGTCAGGGCGATGGCGAGTCCTCGCCAGTCTTCGCCTATCTCAACGTGAACGAGCGCGGCGGGACAGCCTCCAACGGCAAGACCAGCTTCACCCTCGACCAGGTTGCCAACCGCCTCACCGGGGGTGAGGCCGGCTGGGGCGTCATGGGCCAGCCCTTCACCGTCAGCTACGCCTTCCGGTCGGCTGAGCCCTCCAACATGCCCAGCGGGACCACCGGGTTCTCCCGGTTCAACGACGCCCAGATCCGCCAGGCCGAAAAGGCCCTGCAGGCCTGGACCGACGTCAGCGGCATCCAGTTCCTCCGTGTCGGTTCCGGCGAGAGCGGCGAGACCGCCTACTCCGACTTCGCAGTGATGCTGTTCGCCAACTATACCGATGGGCCCGAAGGCGCGGCGGCCTTCGCCTACTATCCCGGCTCCCTGGACTTCTCGGCGCGGTCCGGCGACGTCTGGATCGACTCCACTTCCAGCTACAACCAGCAGCCATCGGCTTCCAACTACGGCGGCCTGGTCCTGGTGCACGAGATCGGTCACGCGCTGGGTCTCGCCCATCCGTCAACCTACCCCTCCACGGGGACGCCCACCTACGCCGCCGACGCCAGCTATTTCGAAGATAGCCGTCAGTACACGGTGATGAGCTATTTCGGTGGCTTCAACACCGGTGCCTATCTGCCGGGATATTCCGCCGTACCCCTGCTCGATGACATTGCCGCCATGCAGGCCGAGTACGGCCCCAACATGGCGACCCGGACCGGCGATACGGTCTACGGCTTCAACTCCAACTCCGGCAGGTCCTGGTTCGAGGCCGTGAGCGCGACCTCGGTCATGCAGTGGGCCGTCTGGGACGCGGGTGGGCGCGATACCTTCGATTTCTCGGGCTACCCCGACAGCCAGGTGATCGACCTGAGGCCGGGCTTCTTCTCGGACGTGGGCGGCTACCGGGGCAATGTGGCCATCGCCCGGGGGACCGACATCGAGGATGCCATCGCCGGTGCCGGTAATGACAGCCTGACGGGAAACAGCCTCGCCAACCGCCTGACCTCCGGGGCGGGATCCGACACGGTCCTCGGCGGCGAAGGCGGCGACACCCTGATGGATGTCTCAGGCACCAACTACCTGCGCGGCGACGCCGGCGACGATTCCGTGTCCGGGGGCACGGGCTTCGACGACATCAACGGCAACATGGGCGCCGATACCCTGCACGGGAATGACGGTGAGGACTGGGTCGTCGGCGGCAAGGACAACGACCTGATCTTCGGTAACAACGCCTTCGACATCGTCTACGGCAATATGGGCAATGACACCGTTGACGGCGGGGCCGGGAACGACTGGGTGCGCGGCGGCCAGGGAGACGACTCCGTCATGGGTGGGGCCGGCGACGACTGGATCTGGGGCGACAAGGGCAACGACACGATCAGCGGCGGTGCCGGTGCAGACATCTTCCACAGCCTGGTCGGCGCGGCCATCGACCGGATCACCGACTTCAACTACGCCCAAGGCGACCGGCTGGTGCTGGATGGCGGGCCGTCCCGGACTGTCGCCCAGGTGGGTGCCGACGTGGTGGTCGACATGGGCAATGGCGACCAGGTGATCCTGGTGGGGGTGTCCCTCACCGGCCTCGGGGCCGACTGGATCAGCTAGGGATTGCGGGCGCCGGAGCGGAGTCCAGGTCCCCGGGGCGGTCCACGTCGATGAGGACCCCCGGGGAGTCCGTGGGGATCCGGATCAGCCTGTCGCCCAGGATCGACAGGGCCTCCCGGGCGCCGGCGTCGCCCCTCGCCC
>CAMAOY010000008.1 GCA_945859865.1 Phenylobacterium deserti | reverse complement strand
TGGCCAGCGGCGGCGGCGGCCTCAGCGTCGAGCATGGCCTTGAAGTGCGGATCCATTGGGCGGACTCCTGTTGGCGTCTGGTGGGTCAGCCGACCCGGCGCTCACGGCCCCGCCAATAGGGCTCGCGAAGCTCCCGCCGCAGGACCTTTCCAGAAGGATTACGCGGCAGGACGTCGATGAAATCGATGGTCTTGGGGGTCTTGTAGCCGGCAATCAGGGTCCGGCTGTGGGCGATGATGCTCTCGGGGTCCGGGTCGGCGCCGGGCCGAAGGACGACCATCGCCTTGACCGCCTCGCCCCAGCGGTCGTCCGGCACCCCGATCACGGCGGCGTCGGCGACGGAAGGGTGGGACATCAGGGCGTTCTCGACCTCAGCGGGATAGATGTTCTCGCCGCCGGAAACGATCATGTCCTTCACCCGGTCATGGATGAAGAGATAGCCATCGGCGTCGAAGAACCCGGCGTCGCCCGACCGGAACCAGCCCTCAGCGTCGATGGACTGGGCGGTGGCGTCGGGACGGTTCCAGTAGCCCTTCATCACCCCTTCCGAGCGGATCTCAATCTCGCCGACCTCTCCGACCTCGGCGTTGCGGTCGTCGATCCGGATCCGGATCTCGTAGCCAGGCGACGGCACTCCGCAGGATCTGAGCTTGCCCAGCGCCGGATCGTGCGACTCCGGGGGCAGGTAGGCACCGCCGCCGATGGTCTCGGTCAGGCCATAGAGCTGCATGAAGCGCGAGCCGAAGCGGGCCTGGGCCCGGGTCAGCACCTCCTCCGAGATCGGCGAGGCGCCATAGTAGACATAGTCCAGGCGGGACAGGTCGGCCTGGGCCTGTTCGGGATGCTGGAGCACCATGTTGATGATGGCCGGCGCGAGGAAGGCGTGGCGCACGCCGTACTCGCCGAAGAGGCGCAGCATCAGGCCGATATCGACCTCGCGCATGATGATGCAACGGCCGCCCATCAGCAGGCCAAGCATGCCAAGGTTGGCCCCCGCCACATGGAAGAGTGGCATGCAGACCAGGACGGCGTCCCCGGGTTCGATCAGGGCCCAGGCGGTGCTCGCGCTGCGGAAGCAGGCCGCATAGTTGGCCTCGGTCAGCTGCACGCCCTTGGGCAGGCCGGTCGTCCCGGAGGTGTAGAGCTGGATGACGTCATCGTCCCCTTGGACCGGGCGTTGGGGGTCGGTGGCGGAATGGGCGCCGATCCAGTCCCGGAAGGCCGGCCAGCGCGCATGCCCCGGCTCGAACTGAATCCAGGTCTTCAGGTCGGCAAGGTCACCGGAAAGACCCTCGATCATGCCAGCATAGTCGGCTCCGACGACCGCGAGGCGACAACCGGCGTCCTGGAGGATGAAGGCGACCTCCGGAGGCGCCAGGCGCCAGTTGACCGGATTGAGGCAGGCACCCGCCTTCAGGCATCCGAACCAGAGGACGAAGAAGTCTGCATTGCCTCGGGCGAGGGTCCCGATCCTATCGCCCGGCTTCACGCCCGCCGCGATGAGCGCCTGGGCGCACTGCGAGGACAGGGCGTCGAGCTGCGCGTAGGTGATCTGCTCGTCCTGGAAGACCAGGGCGACAGCGTCCGGCCTCAAACGGGCATGATGCCGGACCACATCTGCGGCGCCTGCGAGTTCGGGAAGAACAATGCTGTGCGCTTCAGGCAAGGGGCGGCTTTCCGGCTTGATGCGTGGAAAGGACAACCGCCCCGGAGCCCAGCCCCGGGGCGGCGTCAGTCTTACTCGGCGGCCTGGGGCGCGTAGCCCAGGACGGCCTTGGTCTCGAGGAACTCGTGGAAGCCGTAGTCGCCCCACTCGCGCCCGTTACCGCTCATCTTGTAGCCGCCGAAGGGGGCCATCATGTCGCCGCCACCGCCGTTGATGGACACCTGGCCCGCCCGCAGCTTGGAAGCGATCTTGCGGGCCTTCTCGAGGTCGCCGGACTGCACATAGGCGGCCAGGCCGTACTCGGTGTCGTTGCCGATATCGATCGCCTGGTCGACGGTGTCATAGCCGAGGATCGACAGGACAGGCCCGAAGATCTCTTCCTTGGCGATGGTCATCTCGCTGGTGACGTTGGCGAAGACCGTGGGCTTCACATAGTAGCCCTTGTCCAGTCCATCAGGCCGGCCCGTGCCGCCGATGACCAGGGTCGCACCCTCGTCAATGCCGGCCTGGATCAGCTTCTGGATCTTGTTGAACTGGATTTCAGAGACCACCGGACCCAGCTGGGAGTTGCCGTTGGGATCGCCTACGGTCACCTGGGAAGCGGCTTCCCGCGCCACGGTGATCGCTTCGTCCATGCGGGTCTTCGGCACCAGCATCCGGGTCGGGGCGTTACAGGACTGGCCCGAGTTGGTCATCATGGTCGCCACGCCGCGGGTTACGCCCTTGGCAAAGGCGTCGTCGTCCAGGACGATGTTCGGGCTCTTGCCGCCCAGTTCCTGGGCCACGCGCTTGACCGTCGCAGCGGCGTTGCGCGCCACCTCGATGCCCGCCCGGGTCGAGCCGGTGAAGGACACCATGTCGATGTCCGGATGGCTGGACAGGGCAACGCCCACGCTCGGGCCATCGCCATGCACCAGGTTGAACACGCCAGCCGGCACGCCAGCGGCGTGCATGATCTCGGCGAAGATGTGCCCGGAGAAGGGCGCAACTTCCGAGGGCTTCAGCACCATGGTGCAGCCGGTCGCGATGGCGGGTGCCACCTTGCAGACGATCTGGTTCAGCGGCCAGTTCCAGGGCGTGATGAACCCGCAGACGCCGATGGGCTCCTTCACCAGGAGGGTCGGGCCGCGCTGTTCTTCGAACTTGAAGTCCTTCAGGACGTTGATGGCGGTGGACAGGTGGCCCATGCCGATCGGCACCTGGGCGCGCTGGGCGAGGGAGGCGGGGGCGCCCATTTCCTCGGTCACCGCGAGGGCCAGGTCGCCGAAGCGCTTCTGGTACTCGGCCAGTATGCGGTTGAGGACGTCGAGGCGCTCCTCGCGGGTGGTCTGGGACCAGGTCTTGAAGGCCTTCTTGGCGGCGGCGACAGCCTTGTCGACGTCCTTGGCTGAGCCCAGAGCGATCTTGCCGCAGACGCCTTCATTGGCGGGGTTGATGACGTCGAGGGTCGTCAGCTCGACCGGATCGACCCACTGGCCGTCGATATAGAATTTCACGTATTCGCGCATGGCGTCCTCCGGGATGTGGCTCTTGCGGGCGCCGGGAACCCCCAGTGCGCCTTCCGTTCCTACAATAATGATCAGGTGCCCGCTTGGAAGGGGGATTCAGACTCTGGATGCCGGGAGTCTGTCCTGATGCACCAGGGCGAGGCCCGCAACCGGGCTGCGGGTCTTCAGCACATAGTCCGCTCGGATGGAGCCGATATAGAGGTCCCTGAGGTCTGCACCGCCCCAGGTGACGTTGGTGGGGTGGTTGACCACCTCTCCGGATGGATCGTGGATGACTGTCACCTTTTCTCCCGCCGGGGTGATAGCGACGACCTTGTTCGCCGCCGGCAGGCAGACCCAGAGGTTTCCCTCGGCGTCCATTCCAACCCCGTCGGTATAGCCCATGTCCGCCTCGGGGACGGGGGGCCGTCCCGGGACGGCAAGCTCGCCGAGCACCGGCCCGTAGCGGACGCCCGTGCCCAGCTGCGCACCGGACAGGATTTCGAAGACGAGGACGTCGGCGGCGGAGGTCTGGGCGCAGAAGAGCCGCCGGTGATCCGCCGAAAGGGCCAGGCCGTTCGGGAACTTCAGCCCCTCCGCAACGATCACGCAGGTTCCGTCTGGCCGCAGGACGAACAGGAATCCGTCCGCCCGTCCATCCAGCGCCTGGGGCCAGGTCTCGGCGAGGGTGGAATTGGCGCACCAGATATTTCCGTCCCTGTCCATCACAGGATAGTTGGCGCTGGTCAGCCGCCGCCCTCCGACCTCTGCGACCAGGGTTTCATGGACCCCCGTTGCGGGATCGAACCTCTGGAGGGGGCCCTCCTCGCGGTCGTAGATGCCGAAGTTGGCGATCAGGATCCGGCCCTGCAGGTCCATGTTGATCCCGTTCGGTGCGCCGCCCCTTGGCCCCATCCGCACGAAGCTGCCGTCCGGCAGGATCTCGGCGACGGCGCACTGGTGGTCAGAAGCAAAGACCCGGCCTGCGGCGCTGACCACCACATCCTCCGGCCGGTCGATGCCGACGGCGATCTTCTGGAACAAGGCGGTGTCGATGGGCGATAGCGGCATGGCGGGCTCCTGAGCGGCGTTGGACACTGTGTGCCCAGGCGGGCCGCCTCGACAAGTGCGGCGACCGCAGCTAAAGCCCGTCCGTCTGCAAGGAGAGCCTCATGAGCCCCCTCTTAATCATCATCGCGTTCTTCTTGGTCTTCTTTGTCATGAACAAGATCGACATGGGACGGTTCGACTAGGACCATGCCCCGCTCGGAGCGCGGAACAGCCCTGGTCACCGGCGGGCCCCGCCGGATCGGCCGCGAACTCGTCCGCGCCTGCGCCGCGGCGGGCTACGACGTGGCCATTCACTGCCGACGCGAGGACGAGGACGCCCGGGCGGCCGTTGCCGAGGTTCGGGCCGCCGGGCGGGAGTCCGGGGCCTTTCCCTGCGACCTGGCCGACGAATCTGCGGTGTCGGGCCTGATCGGCAGGGTCATCGCCGCACTTGGGCCTGTCACCCTGCTGGTAAACAGCGCCTCTCTCTTCCGGAACGACACCTTCGACCAGCTGGAGCGGAAGTCCTGGGACGAACACCTGGACATCAACCTTAGGGCACCTCTGGTGCTCTCCAGGGACATGGCCGCCCAGGGCTTGGCCGGGCATGTCGTCCACATCCTCGACCAGAGAGTGCTGGCGCCGGGTCCCGACTATTTCGCCTACACGATCTCCAAGGCCGCCCTGTGGTCCGCCACGCGGATGATGGCCATCGATCTGGCGCCGCGCATCCGGGTGAACGCCATCGGTCCCGGCCCGGTCCTCGCCAACCCGGACCAGTCTGCGGCTGACTTCGACGACGAGGCGGCCTCGACGCCGCTTGGCCGGGCCGTTGATCCGGCCGATATCGGCGGGGCCCTGACCTACCTGATCGGGGCGTCCAGCGTAACTGGCCAGATGATCGCCGTAGATGGCGGTCAGCACCTGGACTGAACCTGTGACCGCCCCGACCTCCCAGCCGCCCCTACTGGAGCAAAGGATCCTAGTCCGGACCCTGAGGCTCGAGGCCCGGATCGGTATCCACCCTCACGAACAGGATCATTCTCAGGTCCTGATTATCGATGTGGAGATCGAGACCCAGCCCAGGCGGGTCACGAAGCTTTCCGAGACCCTCAATTACGAGGCGGTCGTTCAGGCGGCGCGCGCCATCGCAGGGTCTGGGCACATCGATCTTGTGGAAACATTCGCCGACCGGCTCGCCTGCGCCTGCCTGGACATGCCGGGTGCCCGGGAAGTCCGGGTCAGGGTGCTTAAGCCCTCTGCGCTGCAGCCCGACGCCGAGGCCGCAGGAGTCGAGATCCGGGTTGGGCTCACCACACCCTAGAGCCTGTTCCTTTCAGGCGGAAAGTCTGAAAGGGCAAAACAGGCTATAATTTCAATATGTTAGATCATGTTTCGATCCGATAACCGGTTCCCACTTATCGGAACATGATCTAGCCAGCCCCGGGCGGGGGCTCCGGCTTCGCCGCAGGTTCGGACATGGCCGAACTGACCCGTTCAAGGGTCTGCCTCGCAGAGCGGCCCAGGGCGCGCAATCCGTCTTCTGAGAGCGTGTCCACCGCGGAGGATAGCGCCGCGCGGGCACCCGCGCGCTCGCCCCTGTCGCGCCGCGTGATCCCAAGCCGGGCCAGCAGGAGACGGGCAAGGAAGAGCTGCAGCCGGGCCCAGGAGTGCGGGGTGCGTACCGTCCAGGGATTGGCGAGTTCCTGCCTGAGGGCCTTTTCCGCGGAATTGAGCGCGTTCACGTCGCCAGAGATCTCGGCGATCCGAGCCAGGCAGATGGCGCGGCGGGAGCCAATCTCGGCGCGCAGAACGAGTCCCTCGCGTCGGGCGGTCACGGCGGCGGCCCGATCGAACGCCGTTAGCGCCCTTTCAAAATAGCGCGCGTCGCCCGAGATATCGCCCAGGGCCTTCAGCCCGCAGCCGGCAATGTACTCTCCCCGGGCGCAGTCCAGCGGGCTGTGTTCAAGGGACAGCTCGGCGAGGATGACATAGATCAGGTCGACGCCGCCGAGGACGGGTTCGGCGTTGGCCTCCACATCCCCCAGGGCGATCTGGGCCCGGGCCCGGGCAAATCCGATGCGGGCGATCGTCAACGGCTCGAAGTCCGGCGTGAGGCCCGATGCGGCGGTGTGCGTATCGCGCGCGGCGGCCCGCAGCAGTGGGGCGTCTTCGAGACGTGCGCCCCAATCACAGAGAAGTTCCGAGCGCATGATGTGGCCGTCTACCGAGAGCATCCGCGCGGTGCGGATGCGGGCCGATATCTCCTTCAGGGTGGCGATGGGCTGTGCGAAGCGTGCGGCGGCGATCCGCGCGGCCTGAGCGTCGCCCGTGGCGAGGGCGCGGCGACCCCTGAGGGTCAGGAGGCCAATCTCGGCATGCGGCAGGGCAAGGCACCGCCGGGGACCGGTAAGGGCGTCGCGAAAGGCCGCCTCCGCCGCGACCATGAGCCCTCCATCCCCGAAGATTTCTGCGCCCAGCATGGCGGCGAAGCCCTGCTCGCACCGCGCCCGCGCCCAACCTGCAGACCGTTCGCCGTAATGCTCCAGCGCATCCTCCGCGCTGGATGCCGCCCGGCTGAGGGCGCGCACGTCGCCACTGCGCCGGGTCGCCTCTCGCCAGAGTATGGCGGCATCCAACCGGAGCTGCGAACGCGCCCGCCCGCTGGCGCGACCGGCAACATCATCGGCATCGATCGCCTCCTTCAGCAGCATACCGAGCGGAAGGACTTCGACCAGGGACATGTCGTCGGCACTCAGGCCGTCGCGGGGTGCCGCGCCGCCCTGCTCCTCCAGCAGTTTCCTGACTTGCCGGTTGAGGCCGAACATTCCTTGACCCTTAGCGGGATTCCTTCGCGGGCGTGCGGCTAAACACGATGCAATTGCTATGCCAGACCGGGGGTGTCGTCGGCCTCAAGAAGAACAGCCGCGCACTGGGCGGGCGTCAGCCGCCGCCAGGCTCCGGGCATCAGATCCGACGGAAGGTCCAGGGCGCCGATCCGGTCCCGGTGAAGCGCCGTCACATGGTTGCCAACGGCCGCGAACATTCTCTTGACCTGATGGTAGCGCCCTTCGGTGAGGGTTAGCCGAGCCGTGAACGGATCCAGCACTTCCAGTCGCGCAGGGGCAAGGGGCCGTTCCTCGCCCTCCAGCAGGAGATCCCCCCGCGAGAAGACCTCCGACTCCGTCCCGAAGAGGGGTTCCGCCAGTCTCGTAATGTAACGTTTTGGGGCATGTGATTTCGGCGAGATCACCCTGTGCAGGAAATCGCCATCATCTGTGATCAGCAGAAGCCCCGTAGTGTCCAGGTCGAGGCGGCCGACGGAGGACAGGGCCGGAATCCGGCTGCGCCAGCGCAATGGCAGGAGTTCATACACGCTGCGGCCGGGCTCCCTGTGGGAGCATACGACGCCAGCGGGCTTGTGCATCATCAACACCAGCGGCGCCGGGGGATCGACAGGAACACCCTGGATGGTCATGCGCTCGGTCATGTCCGCCGTCAGGCCGATCCGGGCCCCGGCGTCAGATACGGATCGGCCGTCGAGGACCACCTCACCCTTCCGGACCAGGGCGTGGATCTCGCGGCGCGACCCATAGCCCAGATTGGCGAGGAGCCGGTCCAGGCGCACAGCGGGGGGCCTGGGGGCAGGGCTCACCGGATGGCCTCATAGAGCTTGTATCCCTGGGCCTGCGCCTTCAGCCGGACATCCCTGAAGCTGCGAGCAAGGGCCTGTTCGTAGGGAAGGTGTCGGTTGGCGGTAAGCCAGCACGCCCCGCCCGGCTTGAGTGCCCGGGCCGCCGCCTCGATGAAGGCCACCCCCAGCGCCTTGTCCTCCCGGCCGCCATCGTGGAAGGGCGGGTTCATCACCACGAAATCGAGATCGGCAGCCGCCCCAAGCCGGCGGACATCGGCGTGCCGGAAGCGCGCGCGGGGATCGGCGACATTCAGGCGGGCGCAGGCGAGAGACCGGCGGTCGAGATCGACGAGCTCCAGGTCTGTGACCGCGCGGGATCCGAGAACGCCCAGGGCCAGATGGCCGATCCCGCAGCCGAAATCGGCCCCCCGCCCACCGAGGTCGGGAAGGATATCCATCAGCAGGGCCGAGCCCGGGTCCAGGCGGTCCCAGCTGAAGACGCCTGGCTGGGTCCACAAGCCCAACCCGGGATCGAGCCGGGGCGCGCCAGCCCTTAGCGCAGCGGCGAGGTTGACCGGGCTTACGGGGCGGCGTGTGCGGCAGATGCGATGACGGCGTTTCGGTTCCTCGGAGACGTCGCATCCGAAACCCCGAAGTGTCGGGGCAATGCGGGCCCCGCCCCGGTCCTTCGGCCCCAGGGCGATGATCTCGGCGCCGGGCGGAAGCCGTTCAAGCACGCGGGCGAGGACCCAGTCCCGTTCGAGGGCGCCGGGAGGGGTCAGGACCAGCGCCGAGGCGAAATGCGCCTCCTGCACTTCCAGTGGGTCTTCTGCGCCCGGCTCCAGGGGTGACGCCTGCACGGCGCCTGTCGGGGCCCGGAAGAGCTCGGGGGGCGGATGCCCGTAAAGCAGGACAGGAGGCTCCATCGCCTGCGTCAGCCCCGTTCCCGGGTACGGGCAAAGCTGACCGCCGGGTAGCGCTCGGCGACATAGCCGGTCTCCCACCCTGACTTCGAGAGAAATACCGGCCGGGCGTCGATGTCATCGGCCATGGCAGAGCGGTAAGCGGCCGTGAAGGCGGAGATGTCGGCCTCCAGTCCGGAGATCCAGCGGGCCTCGGCATAGGGGCTGGCCTCGAAGATCACGTCCAGCTGGTACTCGCTGGCCAGGCGATCGGCCATGACCTCGAACTGCAGCTGTCCAACCGCGCCGACAACGAAGTCCGATCCGATGAGGGGCCGGAAAAGCTGGGTCACCCCCTCTTCCGCCAGGCCCTCCAGGGCTCGGCGCAGGTGTTTGGCCTTGAGTGGGTCCTTCACCCGCACCCTTTGCAGGATATCCGGAGCGAAATTGGGGAGGCCGGCGAACCGCAGGGTTCCGCCTTCAGAGAGGCTGTCGCCCACCCGCAGGACACCGTGGTTCGGGATGCCGATCACGTCGCCAGCGAACGCCTCCTCAGCCAGTTCCCGGTCCGAAGCGAAGAACATGATCGGGGCATTGACCGAAAGTTGGCGGCCGGTGTTCTGGACCTTCAGCTTCATGCCCCTGTGGAACCGGCCTGAGCACAACCTGAGGAAGGCGATCCGGTCGCGGTGGTTGGGATCCATGTTGGCCTGGACCTTGAAGACGAAACCACTGACCTCGGGATCGCCGGGAGCCACCTCGGTCTCCTCGCCAGACCTTGCGGCCACCACGGACCTGGGCGGCGGGGCATAGGCGCCCAGGCCTTCCAGAAGCTGGTCGACCCCGAACCGTCGCAGGGCAGAACCGAAGAAGACCGGGGTCATGTGTCCCTCAAGGAAGGACTGGACTTCGAAGGGCGGGGAGGCACCCTGCACGAGTTCGGCGCTTTCCTTCAGCTCCTTCAGGACCTGGGGGTCGAGGTAGGCCTCGATTGCGGCGTCATCGACGGGCACTGGCGAGGGGTGACCCGACAGATCACGCTCGGCTGACGAGCGTTCGAAAGGGAGGAATTGGCGGGTCCTGAGGTCCAGCATCCCCTGGAACCGGCCGCCAGATCCCGCAGGCCAGTAGAGGGGCGCAGGGTCGAGGGCGAGCTTGGAGGCGATCTCGTCGAGCAATTCAAGCGGGTCCTGGGCCTCGCGATCCATCTTGTTGATGAAGGTGACAATGGGGATGTCCCGCAGGCGACAGACCTCGAACAGCTTCAGGGTCTGGGGCTCGATGCCCTTGGCGGCGTCCAGAACCATCACCGCCGCATCGGCGGCGGTCAGGGTGCGGTAGGTGTCCTCCGAAAAGTCCTCGTGACCCGGCGTGTCCAGCAGGTTGAACATGAGGCTGTCATGGTCGAACGTCATGACGCTCGCTGAGACGGAGATGCCGCGCTCGCGTTCAATCTTCATCCAGTCCGAACGGGTGCGGCGGTTCTCACCCCGGGCGCGGACCTGTCCCGCGGCCCGGATGGCGCCGCCCGCAAGAAGCAGGGTCTCGGTCAGGGTCGTCTTGCCGGCGTCAGGGTGCGAGATGATCGCAAAGGTGCGGCGGCGTGCAGCCTCGGCGGCGGGGAACTGGCTCATGGCGCGGAGGTAGCCTGCGGGCCGGTCCGGCGCAATTCGCGCGTCAGGCCTGGGTGCGGTTTCCCAGCTTGTTCCAGACTTCCTTGTTGGCCCATCCGCCGGATCGCTGGGACTCCTGCAGGGTTAAGAGCTGTGCGAGCATGTCGAAGCCCACGGCACAGTAGCGGACCGTGACGTCGCGGGGGTTGCAGCCCTGATGGGGCGGTTTGAAGAGCAGGGCGTTGATCTCCGGCTGCTTGGCCATTGCGAGGGCGGCGAGCCTCCGGGCCTGCAGGGGCTGGCGGAGGTGAAGCTCGGGGTCCTCGGCATAGAGTTCCTGGCCAAGCACCAGGACCTGAGGAAGGCTGATCTCGCGAGTGTTGATGCCAACCAGGTCGCCGACCAGAGCCTGGGTCTCGAACTGCATCACCCAGTCGTTCATGAGGAAAAGCACGTCTGCATCTCCCGCGGACTCGAGACCCCCGACAGTCGGGGATGCAAGGTGAAGGGGCATAAATTATGACCTCTGGGGAGAAGAATCCAGAGGCTGTTCAGTCCTCTTCGACAGGCTCGGTGAGAAAGTGCCGCCCCTGGGGGTCATCAAGCTCCACCACCCAGAGATCCGGGTCGATCCGACGCGCACGGGAGATGTAGGCGTCGATTTCCGGCTCCAGCTCAGACGCCGCTGGCCGCATCCAGACCGTCTCACCGTCCGCCCGGGTGGCTTCCGCATAGAGACGAGCGCGATCTTCCCGGCGATTGAGCACCTTGACGAGCACGGATCCCGCCCGGGCGTCGCCTTTGTGGACGACCACGGCGCTTCCACCTCCGAGATCGACCCGGCGGATGAGGGCGGCGACCCAGATGTCCGTGGAGAATTTCAAGCATGCCCTCGCTGGGCTAGGGTGAGTTGCGCCGCCCGGGTCCAGGACCCGATCCCGCGAAAAACCTTGGAGTGGACGGTTCCATGCCCCATCCCGGATCGCTCTTCAATCCTTGCGCCCTGATGCTGGCGGCCCTGGTAGGGCTTTCCCCGACCGCCGCCGGATCCGCACCCGCCGATATCTACTACGAGCGCAGTCTCATGGCGGAGGCCGGAACCCGTTGCGGCCTGTTCGCACCCCAGGTCCAGTCCGCCCTGGTTTCGGCGCGCGAGCAGGCAAGGGGCGCCGCCCTGAGGGCAGGAAGCCCGCCAAGGGACCTGCAGGCAACATTCGACCGCGCCCGCGCCCGCGCCCGCGCCGTCCCCTGTGACTCCCCGGACATTGTCATAGCGGCCCAAAGGGTCCGAACCGCCTTCGAGGGCTATGCCCGGCTGATCCGGCTCGACTTTCCGGGCGACCTCTACAGCTGGAAGGCCGACCGTTCCGTCAGCGCCCAGAAGGTCTTCTGGAGGCTGACCCAGGATGTCCAGCAGGGCGGAGACCAGATGCGCTTCGGCCTTGCGGGGCGCGGTGGCGCCGACAGTCTGATGGCGGTCGCACAGTTCTCCTCTGCCGAAGCGCCCTATGCCGCACGGATCGTCATGCGGAATCGTAGCCAGACCACGGGTGCCTACCTGGACTCCCGGGGCGAGAGCCTGCGGACCCTTCCGCTGCCCCGGCGGCTGCCGAAGTCAGGACCCTACGAAGGCTACCTCGCCGACGCCCGCTCACAGGCGGGAACGGACCTGTTGCCACCCGGCGTCCGGGCGGGCTGGGCCTTCCGGTTTCCGGCCCAGGCGGCGGCGGCGATGGCCGACCTCGATCCTCGGGAGTCGATTCAGGTGGAATTCCAGTTCGGGTCCGGATCGACGCGGAGGATCTATGTCGAGGTGGGCGACTTTGCCGCCGGCCGGGCCTTTCTTGCGGCGCGTCCGGGCTGACGCCATTCAGGTCAGGTCGAGTTCGGGCTGGACCTGATCGTGGACAACAACGGGAAGCCGCAGGCACACGCGGGTTCCCTGGCCCTGGCGACTGCGTAGGGTCATTTCCCCCCCGTGGAGATCGCACAGGGCCTTGACCAGGCTAAGGCCAAGCCCCGCCCCTGCCGCCTTCTGGTCGGGAGAGCCGGCCTGTTCGAAGGGCCGTCCGAGCCGGGCAAGATCGACTTCGGACACGCCACAACCCGTGTCTTCCACGACCAGCACCAGGTCCTCGCCCTCCCTCGCCAGCCCAAAGACCACGCGGCCCCCCGGCGGCGTCGCCTTGATGGCATTGGAGATGAGGTTGAGCGACATCTGCTTGAGGGCCCGCCGGTCGGCGCGCACCTCGATCCGCTCGCGCAGGTCAGGGGCGACAAACTCCAGGCCGGCGCGTTCCACCTGCCCGCGGACCAGCCGGACGACGGCAGACGCTGCCTCTCGGACGTCGAAGACCTCGAGGTTCAGTTCGAACCGCTCGGCTTCAACGCGGGCCATGTCGAGGACATCGCTGATCAGCTCCAGCAGGAGTTCGCCGGACTCGTGGATGAGGTCCGAATAGCCCCGGTACCGGTCCGGCAGGGGCCCGAAAACGCCCTGTCGCATGGTGTCGGCGAACCCCATTATCGCGTTCAGCGGCGTCCGCAGTTCATGGGAGAGATTGGCCAGAAAGCGGGACTTGCCGGCGCTGCGGGCCTCGGCGTCCTGCAGCGCCTTCACCAGCGCCTGCTCGCGTTCCAGCCCGGCGCGCAGGTCGGAAAGCCGGCCGGCCACGCCCTGTCCGGGCAGGGCCGCAAGATCGCACTGCAGCCAGGGCGAGTTCCCTGGGCCCGCCGACAGGCAAAGACTTGCAACGCCGTTTCGACGGGCCAGGTCGCAGGCCGCTTCCAGGGCGATGGCTTGCGACTGGGCGAAGCCAGAGGTCAGCGGGCACCCCGGCCGCAGGTCCGGCGCGTCGGCGAAGCCTGCGCCCCGTATCCGGTCGACACGACCCTCAGCGTCCAGACGGAAGAGGAGCCCGGGGAGTAGGTCGCACAGGTCGCCAGCCTCGTCGGCACCTTGAGGGCCCTCTTGGGAGAGATGACGTGCGTCAACCTCCGCAGATACGGCTCCAGCATCGCGAATCGCTCGCCAGCTTGCAGACATGGGGACAGGCTAGACCCCCCGTCGACCGGCCGGGAGTCAAAGCCACGGATTGCTGGTGGATAACCTTCCGGTCCCGGGGCCCCGTCGGCCTTGCGCCAGGCGCCGCCGCGACCTAGAGCCTGTTCCCGTCCCTGCCCTTCCCGGGGTGCCCCGAGGAGTTCTCCCTGTGCCGAATTCGGCTTTGATCGATGCGCGTCTCGACGAGATGGCCGAGACCTTCGAACTCCTGGGCGACTGGGAGGAACGCTACCGGCATGTCATCGACCTAGGCCGGGGCCTGGCGCCCCTCGGGGATGCGGAGCGCTGCGAGGACAACCGGGTGCGGGGCTGCGCAAGCCAGGTCTGGCTGGTGACGGAGCCAGCCCCGGAAGGGGCCCTGACCTTCCGAGGGGACTCCGACGCCCATATCGTCAGGGGCCTCATCGCCATCCTGCTCCACCTCGTCTCCGGGCTCTCGGCCGTGGAGATTGCTGGGTTCGACGCCGCCGCGGCGCTCAACCGTCTCGGCCTTACGGGGCATCTGTCCTCGCAAAGGACGAGCGGCCTCGCCGCCATGGCGGAGCGGATGCGCAAGGACGCCCGGTCCGGGATTTCCCAGGCCTGAGGCGGCAGCCCCTTCAGGCGGCGCGAATTCCGGAAAAGCGGTTGGCCGCCTTGTCGCCGCCCAGCAGGGCGTCGTAGCCGAGGATCATATCCACATCCTGGCCGTTGGACGCCAGGGGCAGACGCATCCAGAGGACGGAGAGATGGGCCGCGCCGCGCCAGCCCAGGGAGTGGACCCCGATGGCGGGTCGTCGGTCGACCACGATCCCAGAAAGCTCCCGACGCCAGTATTCCGCTGCAGAGCCGACATAGACCTCGCCGAGGCTGCGTCCGGTCACCTCGGTTCCGAACACGCGATAGAGGCCCGTCCCGGCCAGGCGGAAGCTGAAGCGATCGTCAGTGCGCACGTCGGTGAGGCTGAGCATGGGCAGGAAAGATTTCATTTCCGAAGGGCGCAGATCCGCCCGGGCCGGCAGCTTTCCCTGCATTCCCAGTCCCGCCCAGTAGGCGTAAAGCGCTTCTTGTGCGCCCTCCGCCTGGGCGGTTGCGCCGAGTTCCGACACCATCTTCAGAGTCCCCAACAACCCCTTGGATTCATAACAAATCGTTTATCGCCTGATGCGCGAATCGCGGGCAAGCGAATTTTGGTTAACGGCGCGTATTGAATGGGGACCGAACATGAAAACGCCCGACCGCACAGGCGGCCGGGCGTCTCGGTAATCTCGGGGGTCTGAGTGTCTTCGGCTCAGACTTTTGTGCGCCGGCGGGGCGCCTGGCGGCCGCCCTGGCCCAGACCCATCTGCTTGGCGAGGTCGGACCGCGCCTTGGCGTAGTTCGGAGCCACCATCGGATAGTCCTTGGGCAGACCCCACTTGGCCCGGTAATCCTCGGGACTCATGTTGTACTTAGTCCGAAGGTGGCGCTTCAGCGACTTGAACTTGCGACCATCCTCAAGGCAGATGATGAAATCGGGGGTAATGGAGCGCCGGATCGGTACAGCAGGATCCCGCGGGGCCGCCTCAACGACCTCAGCGCTGCTGCTCGCGCCCGACAGGGCCCGATGCACACTCTGGATCAGGGCGGGGAGTTCAGCGGCTGAGATCGTGTTGTTCCCGACATAAGCCGAGACAATATCCGCCGTCCTCTCGATGACTTCGTTCTTATCGTCCATATCTGGCATCCGCTTTAAAAACTGAAACATGCGTCGCTAAAATCAACGCGTGGTTTGGAGATAGCGACCTATCCTCGGCTCTACAAGAATTAAGCGACTGAAATTGTCGGGAATTTGTCGATAGCCAATTGAGCTCGACTGATTTCACCCGCCAACAGGCCGCTGAAGGCGGCACCGTCCAAACAACCACAGAGCCGCTCCCTCATCGAAACTTGGGGGCACTCCAGTGTTCCCAGATGTTCGGCAGGTCCGTGGAAACCCTGTCAGGATAGCGGGGAAGGCGTTTTTCGAGGAAGGAGGTCACCCCCTCCTTGGCGTCCGGCATGGCACCCCGGGCCTGGATGCCGCGGCTATCGGCCATATGCGCCTCTATCGGGTGGCTGGCCCCGGCCATGCGCCAGATCAGCTGGCGGGTCAGGGCGATCGAGACGGGCGCCGTGTTGTCGGCGATCTCGCGCGCCAGGGCTCGGGCGGCGGGCAGCAGATCCTCCGGGGCGTGAAGAGAGCGGACCAGTCCCTTCTCGTGGGCTTCCTGGGCCGGGAAGACGCGGCCGGAATAGCACCACTCCAGGGCGGTCTGGATTCCCACGAGCCGGGGCAGGAACCAGGACGAACAGGCCTCGGGATTGATCCCCCGGCGGGAGAAGACAAAGCCATAGCGGGCGTCGGTGGACGCCATCCGGATGTCCATGGCCAGCTGCATGGTCACGCCGACGCCGACGGCGGGGCCGTTCACGGCGGCGATCACGGGCTTCAGGCTGTCGTAAATGCGAAGGGTCAGGAGGCCTCCGCCGTCCCTCTGGACGCCGTCGAGGGTGCGGGCTTCCTTGTCCTCGCCGCCACGCGTCGAATAGTCGAAGGTCGCCGCCCCGGCGGAGAGGTCGGCACCGGCGCAGAAGGCCCTGCCCGCGCCCGTGACGATCACCACCCGGACGCTGTCGTCAGCGTCGGTTCGGTCGAAGGCCGCGATCATCTCCTGCATCATCAGGGTGTTGAAGGCGTTCAGCTTGTCCGGCCGGTTGAGGGTCAGGGTGGCGATGCCGTCCTCGACTTCCAGGCGGATCGTCTCGAAGTTTGACATGGTCTTAGGTCTCCGTGGCGTTTCCGGCACATCGGTCGGCCTTGACGGACCTTCCGTCAAGACCCGCATATGCATACCGAAAGCCGGAGAGCGGCGGCCCGCAGACGGGCGAAGACCCAGGAGGATGACGATGCACCCCGCAACCCACGCCCGGACCCAGCCGGATCGCGCCGCCTACATCATGGGTGCCACGGGGGAGACCGTCACCTATGGAGAGCTCAACGACCGCTCGAACCAGGGTGCCCAGCTCTTCAGGTCCCTGGGCCTGAAGACCGGCGACGTCATCGCCCTGATGCTCGACAACCATCCCCGCTATTTCGAGATCGCCTGGGCGGCCCAGCGCTCCGGCCTCTATTTCACCTGCATTTCGTCCAAGCTGTCTGCCGGCGAGATCGAGTACATCATGCAGGACTGCGAGGCGAAGGTGCTGATCACCTCCGCCGGCGTGGGCCCGGTGATTGACGAACTGCCGCCCCTCCTGCCCGGCGTGCGGCTCTATATGGTGGGCGAGTCCAGGCCGCCCTACGAGAGCTTCGAGGCCGCCCGGGCCGCAATGCCCGCGACCCCCATTGCCGATGAGACCGCGGGCGCGGACATGCTCTACTCCTCGGGTACGACAGGGCGGCCCAAGGGCATCAAGCCGCCCCTCACCGGCGCGGCCATCGATGAGCCGAATACCCTGGCCATGATGGCCCAGGGCCTGTTCGGCTTCCGGCCAGAAAGCATCTACATCTCGCCGGCACCGCTCTATCACGCCGCGCCCCTGCGCTGGTGCATGGCCATCCAGAGGATGGGCGGCACCGTCGTGGTCATGGAAAAGTTTGATCCCGAGACCGCCCTGTCCCTGATCGAGCGCTACCGGATCGACGTCGGCCAGTGGGTGCCGACCCACTTCGTGCGCATGCTCAAGCTTCCGGCAGAGGTGCGGGCGAAATACGACATCTCCTCCATCCGCTCGGCGGTCCACGCCGCCGCCCCCTGCCCCATCCCGGTCAAGGAACAGATGATCGACTGGTGGGGCAAGGTGGTCCACGAGTACTACGCCGGCTCCGAGGGCAACGGCTTCTGCTATGTCGGGCCGGAGGATTGGCTGGCCCACAAGGGCACGGTGGGCCGTGCGGTCATGGGCGAGGTCAGGATCGTCGGCGACGACGGCGAGGAGGTCCCGCCGCGCACTCAGGGCTCTGTCTACTTCGCTGGCGGCGCGCCCCTCGCCTACCACAACGCGCCCGACAAGGTGGCCGAGAACACCAACAAGCACGGCTGGACCACCCTGGGCGACGTGGGCTGGCTGGACGAGGAGGGCTTCCTCTACCTCACCGACCGCAAGAGCTTCATGATCATCTCCGGCGGGGTGAACATCTACCCGCAGGAACTCGAGAACCTGCTGATCACCCATCCGAAGATCACCGACGCCGCCGTGGTGGGCGCCCCGCACGAGGAAATGGGCGAGCAGGTGGCGGCGATGATCCAGCCCGCAGACTGGGCCGACGCCAATGACGCCTTCCGCGCCGAGATCGCCGAATTCTGCCGGGCCAATATCAGCCACGTGAAGTGCCCACGGATTATCGACTTCATGCCGGAACTGCCCCGCCACCCCACGGGCAAGCTCTACAAGCGCCTGATCCGTGACGCCTATTGGGGCAAGGAAGGCACGAAGATCGTCTGACGCCCCGGGGCGCAGGGGGTCAGCCGAGTCGCCGCAGACCCCCTCACCCGGCTTCGCCGGGGGCTCCCCCTGATGGGGAGCAATTGGCTCTCTAATTCCCCCCCCCGGGGGGGGGTGGCCCGGGGCGAAAGCCCCGGGACGGAGGGGGTCAGCTGAGTCGCCGAAGCCTCGCGCCTAGTACGCCCGGCCGATCAGGATCTCTTCCACGCCCGGCCGCCCCGTGAAGAGGCACGGCCCGAAGGTCGCCGGCTGGTCCATGGGGGCGTTGCGCAGGGTCAGGCGCAGGACCTTCAGCTTCTGCTCGATGGCCGCGAGCTCATCTCCGGTGGGCCGCGCCCAGGGCGCGCGCACCCAACCCCGGAAGGCGGTCGCCTCCTCTTCATCGGCGGCGGCGGCCCCGAAGAAGGCGGCCATGTCCGCGAAGGTGGCGATGTCCGTGCGGATGTTCGCCTCAAGCCGGGCCTTGGCCTCGTCGTAGAGCCCCTGCTGGATCTCGGCGAGCAGGACTGGCAGGCCGGCCAGGAAGTCCTCGCGGGACAGGGACTGGCTGGCCACCTTGTCGCCATCGCGCAGCCGGTCCCGGCGCATGAAGCTGATGGTCCCGGAGGCCACGTCGCGGGGGCCCAGCTCGATGATCACCGGCGCGCCGCGGCGCACCCAGTTCCAGCGCTTCTCGGCCGACTTCTGCGCCTTGGTGTCGAGGAGGGCCCGGACGGGCTCGCCCAGGGCGGTGACCTGGCCCAGAGCCTTCACTAGGGCCGCGCCCGCCGCCAGGACTTCGGCGTCCTCTGGCTTGTCCCGCAGCATGGGCACGATCACCACCTGGCGGGGGGCGATGGCCGGAGGCAGGCGCAGGCCGTCGTCGTCGCCGTGGGTCATGATCACCCCGCCGATCAGCCGGGTGGAAACCCCCCAGCTGGTCGTGTGGCAGTGGACCAGCTCGCCCGCAGTGTTCTGGAAGCGGATGTTCTGGGCCTCGGCGAAGTGGGTTCCCAGGTCATGCGAGGTCCCGGCCTGCAGGGCCTTGCCGTCCTGCATCATGGCCTCGATGGAGAAGGTCTTGTCTGCACCCGGGAAGCGCTCGTTCTCGGGCTTCTCGCCGGCGACCACGGGCATGGCCAGGACGGTCTCCGAGAACTCCCGATAGACCTCCAGCATCTTCAGGGTCTCCTCGCGACCCTCCTCGGCCGTGGCGTGGGCGGTGTGGCCCTCCTGCCAGAGGAATTCCGAGGTGCGCAGGAACAGGCGCGTGCGCATTTCCCAGCGGACGACATTGGCCCACTGGTTGATCAGGACCGGCAAGTCCCGGTGGCTCTTGATCCAGCGCGAGAAGGCGTCGCCGATGATGGTCTCAGAGGTCGGCCGGACCACCAGGGGCTCCTCCAGCCGGGCGTCCGGGTCGGGCACCAGCTTGCCATCCACCGACTTCAGCCGGTGGTGGGTGACCACCGCCATCTCCTTGGCGAAGCCTTCGACGTGCTGGGCCTCCTTGGCGAAGAAGGACAGTGGAATGAAGAGGGGGAAATAGCAGTTCTCGTGGCCGGTCTCCTTGATCCGCCGGTCGAGGGTCTGCTGGATACGTTCCCAGACGCCGTAGCCCCAGGGCTTGATGATCATGGCACCGCGGGTCGGCGAGACCTCGGCGAGGTCGGCGTCGCGGACGACAGCCTGATACCAGTCGGGGAAGGTGGACGTATTGCCGGTCATGCGGCTGACGCTGAGCGCGCGTTGCATCGGGAGGCTCCTGCAGGGCGTCCTTCCATAAGGTGGACCTGACCATCCGGCAAAGCCCGCTTGCACGGTCTGCGGCGGATGCTATCGCTAGCGGCGGGATTGCAACAATTTGAGGGAGCGCGACATGAACCCCGTGGAAATCAAGGACCTGCCCGGTCTTGTCGGTCAGGAAGTCGGCGTCTCGGACTGGGTGGAGATCAGCCAGGAGCGGGTCAACCAGTTCGCTGAGGCCACCGGCGACCACCAGTGGATCCACGTGGATGTCGAGCGCGCCACCCGCGAGATGGGCGGCCCCATCGCCCACGGCTACCTGACCCTCTCCCTGATCCCCTTCCTGGGTGCCGGCATGCTGCCGGTCAAGGGCGTCAGCCGCGGCATCAACTATGGCTCCGACAAGGTCCGCTTCATCAACATGGTCCGGGTCGGCAAGCGCGTGCGCATGCGTCAGAAGCTGATCGGCGTCGAAGCCAAGGCGGGCGGCATGCAGATCCGTAACGAATGCACCATCGAGATCGAGGGCGAGACCAAGCCGGCCTGCGTGGCCGAGACCATGTCGATCCTGTTCGCGGGCTGAGGCCCATCGGCCGGGGCGGCCTCGCGCCGCTCCGGCACCCCTTCCTGGCGGCGGGAGGCCTGACGTGAACCGGAGAGCTTGGCTGACGGGCGCCGCCGCCCTGGCGCTGTCCACCTCCGCCAGGGCCCAGCCAGGGACACCCCGCCGCATGGCTTCCGACGCCCTTCCCAGACCGCCCTCGCCTCGCCGTGAGGCGCGCACCCTCGTCCAGCTCGGCCGCACCCGGACCGACGAATACGCCTGGATGAAGGACGAGGACTGGCAGAAGGTCCTGAGGGACCCGTCCGTCCTGAAGGCCGAGATCCGCGGGCACCTCGAAGCCGAGAACGCCTACATGCGGGCGGTCCTGGCCCCGACGGAGGGGCTCCAAGACACCCTCTTCAAGGAAATGAAGGGCCGGATCCGCGAGGACGACGCCTCAGCGCCTGAGCCCGACGGACCCTTCGTCTATTTCACCCGCTACGCCGCCGGTGCCCAGCACCCGGCGCATGTCCGTCGTCAACGAGGCGGCGGGGCCGAGGAGGTCCTGCTGGACGAGGAGGCCGAGGCCAAAGGCAAGGCCTTCTTCAGCGTGGGCGCTGCCGGCCATTCACCTGACCACCGGCTTTTCGCATGGGCGGCGGATGAACAGGGCTCGGAGGTCTACCGGATCTTCATTCGAGACCTGGCCACCGGCAAGGTCCTGCCCTCGCCGATCGAGAGCTCAACGGGTGACTTCACCTTCTCGCCAGACAGCGCCTGGCTCTTCTGGACCTGGAGGGACGACAATGGCCGCCCGGCGCGCATCTACCGCCGTCCCGTCCGGGGAACCGCTGCCGACGACGTCCTAGTCTACACCGAGGCCGATGAGGGCTTCTTCATCGGGGTCCACCGCAGCGCCTCGGACCGCTTCATCCTGATCGCCTGCGGCAACCAGGAGACCGGAGAGGTCCTGCTCATCCCGGCTGACCGACCCACCGCCACGCCGGTCCCCCTGGAGCCGCGCCGCGACGGCGTCCTCTATGATGTCGAGCACTGGAACGACCGCTTCATCATCCGGACCAACGCCGACGGCGCCGTGGACTTCAAGCTGGTCTCCGCGCCGGAGACCTCACCGGGCCGCGACAGCTGGACGGACCTTATCGCCCATCGGCCGGGGGTGCTCATCGAGGGAACCCTAGCCTTCCGCCACTGGCTGGTGCGGCTGGAGAAGGCCGACGCCCTGAACCGGATCGTCATCCGGGGCCAGGACGGTGTCGAACACGCCATCGCCTTCGACGAACCGGCCTTCGCCCTCGACCTCGATCCGGGGCTTGAGTACGGCACCGACGTCCTGCGCTTCGTCTACAACTCCATGACCACGCCCCGCAGTTGGGTGGACTACGACATGGCGAAGCGGACCCGGACGGTGGTGAAGACCCAGGAAATCCCCTCCGGCCACGATCCCTCCCGCTACGAGACCCGTCGCCTCGATGCACGGGCACCGGACGGGACCGAGGTCCCGGTCTTCGTCCTGATGCGCAAGGGCCAGAAGCTCGACGGCTCGGCACCGCTCTTTCTCTATGGCTATGGCAGCTACGGGATCTCCCAGGAGGCCAGCTTCTCCATCCGGGCCCTCAGCCTGGTGGACCGGGGCTGGATCTGGGCTCGGGCCTGCGTGCGCGGGGGCTCGGAGAAGGGCCGGGGCTGGTTCCTGGAGGGGCGCCGCGAGCGCAAGATGAACTCGTTTACCGACTTCATCGCCTGCGCCGAGCACCTCCAGGGGCAGGGCTATGGTCGGCCAGCCAATACCGTGGCCTGTGGCGGGTCAGCGGGGGGCCTGCTGATGGGCGGGGTCGCCAACCTGCGTCCGGACCTGTTCTCCGGGATCATCGCCGCCGTACCCTTCGTCGACGTGCTCAACACCATGAGCGACGCCTCCCTGCCCCTGACCCCGCCCGAATGGCCGGAATGGGGGAACCCCCTGACCGACCCTGAGGCCTACGACCAGATCGCAGCCTATAGCCCCTACGACAACGTCGCGCCCCGCCCCTATCCCGCCATCCTGGCGACAGGGGGCCTGTCGGATCCCCGGGTCACCTACTGGGAGCCCGCCAAGTGGGTGGCGCGCCTGCGCCCGGCTTCAACCAGCGGGCGACCTGTCCTGTTGAAGATGAACATGGAGGCCGGCCACGCCGGCGCGGCGGGCCGGTTCGATGACCTCAAGGAAACGGCCCTCGAATACGCCTTCGCCCTCTGGGCGGTGGGCGAGGCCGCCGCAGGGCCATGACCCTCCCCGAGGCCCTCCTCCGGGACATCCAGCAGGCCCTGGGGCGCAGGGACGGGGCCGCAGCCGTGCGCCTCATCGATGAAGCCCTGGGCCAGGCCCCGGGGGACATCGACCTGCGGCTCCAGAAGGCCATGGCCCTTCGCCTGCAGGGAGACCTGGCGGGCGCACTGGCCGCCCTCGACGCCGCCCTCGACCTCGAGCCCTACCACTTCGTCGCCCTCCTCTCGAAGGCGGCGGTGGTTGAACGGCTCTCGGGCCCACGCAAGGCCTGGCAGATCTACCGCAACGCCCTGAAGATCCTGCCCGATCCCCTGCCCTCCACCCTGCAACCCGCGGTCGACCGCGCCCGGCAGGTGGTGGAAGAGACCACCGACGCCCTCGCCGCCTTCCTGGCGGACCGGGCTGCGCCCGCCCGCGCGCGCATGGACCGGACGGCGGGCGCTCGGTTCGACGAGGGGCTCCAGATCTATGCCGGCCGGACGCGCCCCTATCCCTCGGAAGGCATACTGCTGACCTATCCCCGCCTGCCCGCCATCCCCTTCTTCGATCGGGAGCTGTTTCCCTGGTTCCCCGAACTGGAGGCCGCCACGGATATGATCCGGGGCGAGCTCGAGGGGATGCTGGCCACCATGGACGCCGACTTCGCCCCCTACATCAACGTGCCGGCCGGCGCACCGGTGAACCAGTGGGGGGAGCTGAACCAGTCACGGCTCTGGAGCTCCCTCTTCCTGTGGAAGGACGGCGAGCGCCAGGAAGAGCCCTGCCGCCGGTGCCCGGGGACGGCGGCCCTGCTCGACCGCCTGCCCCTGGCCCGCCAGCCGGGCTTTGCGCCGACCGTGATCTTCTCGGCCCTTGAGGCCCGGACCCAGATCCCGGCGCACACCGGCTCGACCAATACCCGGCTCCTGGTGCACCTGCCCCTGATCCTGCCCGGGCCCGCCCGATTCCGGGTCGGCAACGAGACCCGGAACTGGCAGATGGGCGAGGCCTGGGCCTTTGACGACACCATCGACCACGAAGCCTGGAACGACGCCGACGCCCTTCGCGTGATCATGATCCTCGACATCTGGAATCCTCTGATTACCGAGGTCGAACGCGAGGCCGTCACGGCCCTGATGAACGCCCGCAACGCCTTCTTCTCTGTCTGACGCGCGCCCGGAGACACCCACCATGATCGACACGACCCTAAGGAAGGCGGTAGCGCTTCTGGAGTCCGGAGACCCCGCCAGCGCCGTCCGCCTGACCGAGATCCTCGTCGGCCAGGCCCGGCCTGACCACCTCGCCCTGGCCACCCGGGCCCGGGCGCTGAAGCTGCTGCACAGGCCCCTCGAGGCCCTGGAGCTGAGCCGCCGGGCCGCCGACCTCTATCCGGACAGCCCCGTGTCCTGGCACAACCTGGCCGCCGCCCTCGACGACCTCGGCCGCCACGATGATGCGCGCACCGCCATAGACCGGGGCATGGCCCTCGGCCTGGACGGAGCAGAGTCCTGGGGGGTCCGCGCCCGCGTCCTGATGGCCTGCGGCGATCACGTCGGGGCGGAATCCGCCTATGTCGAGGCCCGCAAACGCGCCCTGGCCGACCCCCGCCTGACCGCCGAATACGCCAACTATGTCTGGATGCTGAGGGGAGACGCCCAGCTGGGTCTCTCGGCCATGGACACCTGTTTCAACGCCGGCGGCGACCCGGGGGCCTGTCTCCTCACCAAGGTCGACATCCTGAAGGCGGCGGGACACCCCGGCGAGGCCGATGCCCTGCTGGTCCAGGCGGCGGACGCCCTGGACCGGGACGTCAATGTCCAGCTGGCGGCGGCCCATGCGGCGATCCTGGCGGGTGACCTCTCCACGGCACAGGCCCAGCTGGATGCCGCCAGGGCGGTGTCCCCGCGCAGCGGTGCCGTGCTGAACCAGTCCGCCATCCTGCACCTGGCGGCAGGGCGACCGGAGGCCGCACTGGCCGCCGCCCGTGAAGGGCTCGCCAGGTCACCCTACGACCAGTCCCTGCTGGGCTGGGCCGCCACCGCCGCCCGGGCCTGTGGGGATCCCCTCTCGGCCGTCCTGAACGACCATGAGGGCCTGGTCCGCGCCCAGACCCTGCAGACGCCCGCTGGGTGGACGGACCTGAAGGCCTTCCTGGCGGACCTCGCCTCGGCCCTGACAGCCCTGCACGTCTACGAGCGCCAGCCGATCAACCAGTCGGTGCGCGGCGGTCTGCAGACCCTCCAGAACCTCAGCGGATCGCCAGACCCAGTGATCGCCGCCCTCTTCGAGGCCCTCGACGCCCCCATCCGGAACTATATGTCCGGCCTGGGCCCTGGAGACGACCCGCACCGGGCGCGGGTCACGGGGGATTACAGGATCCAGGGTGCCTGGTCCGTCCGGCTCAAGCCCGGCGGATTCCACACCGACCACTTCCACCCCCAGGGCTGGATTTCCTCGGCCTTTTACGTGGAGACGCCGGAGCAGGCCCTCGACCGGGAAACCCGGGAGGGGTGGATCCGGTTCAGCAGACCGCCCATCCCGACCTCACCGCCCCTGGACGCTGAACACCATGTCCGACCAGCGCCCGGCCGGCTGGTGCTGTTCCCGAGCTATATGTGGCACGGGACCGTCCCGTTCACGACCGACGAGACCCGCATGACGGTGGCCTTCGACCTGGTCCCGGCCTGACGCTCCCGGAACGATGACCGCCCGTCTCACCATGCGGAACGCCCAGATGCCGTTTGACACCTTGTCCGGAGTCCACTCTAGATTCGTCCCTCCGGGGCAGGCTGGCCGAGGAAAGCACGATGGGTTTATCCGAAGGCGAGAAAGAGCAGTTCCGAAAGCTTGGCTATGTGATCCGTCCCGGCATGTTGAGCCCGGAGAGATCCGAAGCCGTGGCCCGCGAGATCGATCGCTATGTCGAGGTCGAGCCCCGGTTCGATGGGCGCAATATCCATCGCTATGATCGGCTTTGCGACCTGGTGGTCGATCCGGAGACCCTGGCGATCACCGACGACATCATGGGCGGGGCCGCCTTCACCTTCCACCATTGCCATGCCGCAAGACATGACCCCGGCCTCGCGGGGGTCGCCTGGCACCATGACTACGAACAGGTGCCGCAGACGAACCGTAAGCATGTGCAGCTCCACGTCCTGCACTATCTCGACGGCCTGAATGGCACGGTCGGCGACCTCCTGCTCCTGCCCAAGAGTCACCGGGCCGTCATGCGGCGCGACGCCCTGTCCTTCCTTGGTGAACAGGAAATCCCCGGCACGGTGGTGATAAATGACATCCCGCCAGGGACTGTGATCTTCGCGCATTCGGCCCTGGTCCACGCGCGGCGCGCCCAACCCGGTGGGGGCAGCCACAAGCGTTACTTCATCGACATCGCCTACATGCAGGACGGCGTCCAATGGCCGTCCTACGGCCGTGAGGGCTGGCGGGACACGCTGGAGGCCATGGACCAGAAGCTCCACATGGACGCCCGGCCAAGGCTGTTCGACGCCGCTACATTCTTCGACATCGCCGACGCCGTCGGACGCATGCAAGGTGCCACAGGCAGTCTGGCCATGCGCCTTCCGGAGGTGGCGGCCTCGGCCCGGCCCGTATCCGGCGCCATCCCGATCGTGCAGTAGGTGCCCATGACCCCCGATGCCGGACTTCCACCGCCAAGCGGAATCGACAGGCTGGTCGAGATCGACCGGGATACGATTGACGGCTTCCAGCGCAATGGCCACGCCGTCGTCAGGGGGCTGGTCAACGCCGACGAAATCTCCGAATTCCGACCGGCGATAGAGGCGCTTGTCGGCCGCCTTGCCGAAAAGGCGGTGCCGATCGAAGCGCGGGATACCTATGGAAGGGCCTTCCTGCAGGCGCACAATCTGTGGACCCGTAATCCCGACACCAAGCGGCTCGTCTTCGCCGCCAGGTTCGCAAAGGTGGCGGCCGATCTGCTGGGGGTGGAGGGCGTGCGCCTCTATCACGACCAGGCGCTCTTCAAGGAACCGGGGGGCGGCCACACGCCCTGGCACCAGGACCAGAGCTATTGGCCGCTTGAGACCAACGACACCATCACCATGTGGTTGCCCCTGGTCGACGTTCCCGCCGAAGTGGGGACCATGACCTTCGCCAATGGCAGCCACCTTCGCGGCAACCTGGGGTCCTTCGTCATCGGAGACGATTCCGAGGCGCGGTTCTCCGAGGTGGTTCGGGAGTTGAACCTCGTCGAGGCCACGCATGGCGCGGTCAAGGCCGGCGACGCCACCTTTCATCGGGGCTGGACCCTGCACCGGGCACCGCCCAACCCGACCTCGCTGTTGCGCTCTGTCATGACCGTGATCTGGTATGCTGACGGGACCCGGGTCAGCCAGGACACCAGCGGCGCCCGGTTCTTCGATCACAAGCTCTGGCTTGCTGACACGCCTCCGGGCGAGGTCGCAGCGGGTCCCCTCAACCCTGTGCTCTGGCCCCGTTGACAGGTTCAGGCGCGCCCAGGGCAAAGGCCGCGGGGCTGCCTGCGGATCACCCCGTCTGGCGCCATCCCCTTGAGCTCGAGACGACGCCGGTCACCTCTGATCACGGGCTTCCACTGGGCGATGGTCTCATGGGGGCCAGAATCTGGGGAGATGGCCGACCTCTCAACATCTCACTCGACCGGGCTGACCTCTGGGATCTCAGGCCCATAGAGGAGTACGAACGGGCCGACTATACGTGGGAAAAGGTCGCTGAGGCGCATTACGCTGGGCGGCATGACGACCTGAAGGCCTCGCTTGAAGCCCCATATGATCGCGCAGGGCCGACCCGGCTGCCGGCCGGCCGCATTGCCCTGATCTTGCCCTGCCCGGTGATCCGCTGGCGTCTGGAGCGGGCGACCGGACGGGCTGAAGTGGTGCTGGCCAATGGCGCCGTCCTGGAGTCGATCCTGGACGCCGAGGGGATCTACCGACTGCGCCTGCGGGGATGCGCTCCGGACGTCAGCGTCGTTCCTCCGCCCTTCGGGCCGCCTCCGACCGAGACGGTTCCGGAGACGGGGTTTTCCCTGAGCCGTCACCATGCCTGGGACCTCGGATATCCGGCGCCGGAACTGATCACGGGCCCGGGGATGGCTGGTTTCGTCCAGCAAGGCTGGGGTGGCTTCAGCTTTGCAACCCTGGCGGCCTGGCGGCTGGACGGCGCGGACTGGATGGGCGCCTGCACCGTCGTTACAGCCGCGGCTGGCGGGGATCCGGTCGGTGAGATCACCCGTCGCCTGGAGGCCGCGCTTGCCGGCGATTTCGACCAGGCCGTCTCCGATCAGGCGGCCTGGTGGTCGGACTACTGGTCCCGGGGCCGGCTGGACCTGCCCGAGGCGTCGATCGAAAAGGTCTACTATTCCGGCATGTCGCAGTTCGGTGCCGCGGCGCGGCGCGGCCGACCGCCGGCTGCGCTCCAGGGTGTCTGGACCAGCGACGATGGCCGGCTGCCGCCCTGGAAGGGCGACTATCACCACGACATCAACAGTCAGATGGCCTACTGGCCCGCCTACGCCGGGAACCAGCTGGAAGCCGGCCTCGGATTCCTTGACTGGCTATGGGACACCCGCGAGGCCTGTACCGCCTGGACCCGGCGCTTCTACGGCACCCAAGGCCTCAATGTGCCGATGACGGCAGACCTGCTGAACCGGCAGATTGGCGGCTGGCGCCAGTACACCCACTCGGTCTCCACAGGAGCCTGGCTGGCGCACCATTTTTTCCTGCACTGGCGTTACAGCCAGGATCGGCACTTCCTGCGGGAGCGGGCCCTGCCCTACCTCACGGAGGTTTGCCGGTTCGTCGAAGCCATCAGCGAGGTTCGCGACGCTCAGGGTCTGCGAAGTGTCGCCCTGTCATCGTCGCCGGAGGTCGGGGACAACCGGCCGGAAGCCTGGTTCAGCACCTTCACCAACTACGATCTGAGCCTCTTCAGGTGGGTCCTGGCGGCCACAGCGACCCTGGCGAGGGAGATCGGATGGGCTGCCGACGCGGAACACTGGGAGTCCGTCCTGCAGCAGATGCCGGAGCTGAACCTGTCAGCGCGGGGCGAGTTGCAGGTCGCGCAGGATGTCGAGTACCCCGGCCATCACCGACACTTTTCCCATGCCCTGGCCGTGCATCCGCTGGCCTTGCTCACGGGATTTGATCCCGACCCGGTCGCCTCGGGGATCGCCAGGGCGACGGTTGGGCAGATCCTTTCGGCCTCCCGCGAATTCTGGATGGGGTACAGCTATGCCTGGGCTGCGGCCCTCGCCGCCCGAATAGGCGATGGCGAAGCGGCGCGGGACGCCCTGGCACTCTTTGACCAGGCCTTCGTCTTCCCCAATGGCTTCCACGCCAACGGAGATTGGAGCGGACAGGGCATTGGCAGGGCGCGGTTCGGAGCCTTTACCCTCGAGGGTGCCCTGGGTGCGGCCGACGCCATCCAGACCATGTTGCTGCAGAGCTCACAGGGCCTGGTGCGCCTCTTTCCCGCCGTCCCGCAGACCTGGGAGATAGCGTCCTTCGACACCTTGCTGGCCGATGGCGCGATAGAGGTCTCTGCGAGCCTGGCGGAGGGCCGGATCACCCGGGTGGAACTGCTTTCCCGTTCGCCGGCTCAGCTTCGTCTCGCAGCCTTCGACCAGCCCGCAAGGCTGGACCTGCGGCTTGAACCAGGAAGGCGGTTGATCCTTTCCGAATCAGACCGGCTGCAGCTGGCCCAGCCTCTGATGTCATCTGAATAAGACAAGAATATCAGGTGAGTAAAATACACAGTTGCACTGGATTTGTATTGTCCGCGATATTTATTATCGTTTAATAATATGATTCAAAAATCGACGTAATATTGTCGATCAGGATGATTTGCGGGTTTGTTTTCGCCGCTCAGGGGATCCAAGGCGACCACCCCGTCGGGTGCATACTGAAGGATATAGGATCTGCGGGTCTCCGAGGTGAGATTCGGACCCGTCCTGTGGGGCGTCAGCGAGGAAAACACGACGATATCGCCCGACTTCACGGGAACGGCCACAGCGCCTTCAGGATCGCGAGCGCACTGAAACCCGAGATGTGTCGCTTCATGAGCCAGCGTGCCGTTCAGGTGCAGACCAGGGGCAATCCAGGGACAACCATTCTCGAGGGTCGCATCCGTTAGCGCGACCCAGCAGGTCAGGTACTGCTGGGGCTCCATGTAGGTGTAGCCATTGTCCTGGTGCCAGGGGAACTCCTCGGGATTCCCAGGCTTCTTGTAGACCGCCTGATCCCAGTAAAGCCGAGCCTTTTCACCAATGATGTCATGGCAAATGTCCCTGAAGACAGGGTGACGGCTGAAGTCCCGAGCCACCTCGGAGCGCGTCACGATGTGAACGGAAAACGTGATCGCGTCCGCCTTGCTGATGAACAGCCGGCCCCCGTGCCTTTCCCGCAGCTTTGCTTCGTGAGCCTGCTCGATGGGATCAATGGCCTCCCGGACGCGGCTTACCTCTTCAGGCGTAAACGCCCCTTCGAAGACAAAATAACCGGCCTCGTTGTACTGGCGCGCCTGCGCCGCGTTCAGGGTCCGAAACGGGCCAGAGATAGGCTGCCACTCAAAATGCCTGTTCAGTTCATGGCGTTGCATCAGGTGATCCCCGGATCGCGCGCCCAAATGGGCGACCGCGACAGCCAGAGCATTTGACCCGGCCGGGCGCTGCGTGACAAGCGGCCACTCAGAGTGAGCCGTCACGGGAGGATTGGCTGGGGAACTAGGACTCGAACCTAGAACGACGGTACCAAAAACCGCTGTGTTACCATTACACCATTCCCCAGCAGGAACGGCGACGCAGACGGGCCGCGCGAGGGCGTGGGAATAGCCCAAGGCCGGGCCGGATGCAACGCCCCGGCCTCGCTTGCGGCCTGTGTTCCCGTCCTCTATAAGCCGGCTTCCCAAGTCGGAGTGTGGCTCAGTCTGGTAGAGCACCGCGTTCGGGACGCGGGGGTCGCAGGTTCAAATCCTGCCACTCCGACCATTTTCCCCTCTTCAGATGTGTTTGCCACCTGGGGTTGGGTTTGCTCAAAATGTTCATGTTTTGTTTTGCCAGCGCTGATCGGTGTGGGACACCCGTAGGGACCCGGCGGGACCGCCCCGATCCGGAACGATGCCTTTCCGGAGCAAGACATGGCGAAGATGCCCCCGGGCCAGCCCCGCAACGTCCCCGATCCCGAGGGAGACCTCTATGACCTCGAAATGGCGCGAATACGGAGGCTTCGGGAGGCTCCCGACTTTGGCGCGACGCCTCAGCAAGACCTCATCGACGCAGATCCCGACATCCTGAATAGCCTGCCCAGGATTCGTCAGCCAGGGCCCGCGGCGTCCCTGATCCCGGTTGTCGGGCCCGCCTGGCAGGCGGCGGCGGACCTGCAGGAAGGAAACCTGGTCGGTGCCGGGGTGAACACCGCGCTCGCCCTAGCGGATGCGACGCCCGCGGGGCCATTGATCAAGGGTGTCAAGGCCGCGAAGCTTGGCATTGGGGTCTTCAAGAAGGGGTCCGTGACCGCCGGCGCAGCGCAAAAGATGATCAAGAAGGCGGGCCTTACGGGACCTGGAAAGGAGGTCCACCACTCCATCCCCCTCGATGGCGTCGGTCGATCTGTTCAGGATTGGCGGAACCACTACCTCTTCCTGAAGGTCCTCCCCAAGGAGGTTCACCGCCGCCTGCATGGGAGTTGGGCGGGGAAGCCCAAGTATGATCCCATCCGGCGCATTTGGTACGGCTCCACCGATTGGCAGAAGGCCTTCCCGACTTCGGCCGCCTCCAGGACGGCCGACGTTGTCGAAAATACCCACAGGACTCCGACCGCGAAATCGAAATGAGGGTTGCCCCTTGCCGCAATTCGAACAGAATGGGAACGGAAAGTCGCAGGGACAGGATCAATAAGGGAAATCGTCATGGCGGGCGTCTTCAGCTTCTTGGGTGGGCTTTTCGGGGGCAGGCCGCAGGCGATCGCGCCGCCGACCGAACGGGTCCAGGGCATCCTCGACCAGATTCATGCCGAGGCTCAGCCCTGCCTGCATCTCGTTCCCGGCGGCGAGGGACGGACCCGATTGGGGGGCGACGCGGACGTTTCCGGCGACTGGCCCAGGTTCCGGGATAGGCCCATGGCCTGCCTGGCGCGCATCGACCTGCAGGAGGTGCACACGGCGGGAGGGCCTGACTGGCTGCCGGCTGAAGGCCGGCTCCAGGTCTTCCTCGACATGGGCGACCGCCCCCAGGACTTTGAGCCCGAGCAGCCCGGCGCCTGCATCGTGCGCCTGGAGACAGGCCCTGCCAGACCTGTCGCGCCGCCGGATGACCTGCGACCGCGAAGCCGGATCGCCGCCTTCCCCCTGATGCCGACCCAACGGACCTCCTATGCCGACGAGCGCATCGCGTTCGACTGGAAGTCCCTGACCAAGGCCGAGACCCTGACCCTGGAGGCGGCTGTCCTGGAGATGTTGTCGCCAGAGCCCGCCCACCAGATCGGTGGGTACCCGGGCATCCTCCAGGGGGATGACATGGAGATCCAGTGCGCAGCGGCGGCCGCCGGGACCGGCGACGTCCGGACCTTCGATCCCGACGATATTACCGCCGAGACGATCTCCGCCGCCCACCACTGGCGACTTTTCCTGCAGGTCGACAGCGACCCGGCCGCCGGGCTGGAGTGGATGCGGCGGGGACGTCTCTTCTTCTGGGTCCACGATGCTGCCGCCCGCCGGGGGGACTTCTCTCGGGTGTTCGTCTTCCTCCACACCTTCTGAGCCGATCGATCCGACGTCGGAACCGGCTCCACGTCCATTGGCGCGCCGCCCGTCCCGGGTTAGGGTCGCAACCCCTACACCGCCCCCGGGATCCGCAATGAAACAGTTCCTCCTGACCATGGCTGGCGTCTTCGCCGGTCTGCTGCTGTTCGTTGTGGGCGTGCCCTTCCTGCTGATCGTCCTGGCGGCTGGGGCCTCGCGGCCCGAGCCCGTTCCAGCGCAGACGGTGGTCGAGCTCGACCTGAGGCAGGAGATCACCGACCAGGACCGGGCCAACCCCTTTGCCAGTTTCGGGCAACCCACCCTGTCCGTGATGCGGATCATCGCCACCCTGCGCGAGGCCGAGACGGACGATCATGTCCGCGGCCTCCTGGTGCGCCTGCCTGAGTCCGGCATGGCGCCCGCCATGGCCGATGAGATCTCCGACGCCCTGCGCCGCTTCCGCAAGACCGGCAAGCCCGTGATCGCCTTCAGCCAGGGCCTCTATCCTGCGGGTGCCACGACCTCGACCTACATGCTGGCGGCAGCGGGCGGCCAGGTCTGGATGCAGCCGGGATCCTCCCTGCAAGCCACGGGGATGGTCTCGGAGGACGTCTTCCTCAAGCGCTTCTTCGATCGCTATGGCGTCCGCGCTGACTTCGAGCAGCGCAAAGAATTCAAGAACGCGGTCAATGGCTACCTGCAGTCCGACTTCACCCCGGCCCACCGGGAGGCGACCCAGTCCATGCTGGAGTCAATCTACGGCACGGCAATCAACCGGGCTGCCGCCGATCGGCGCCAGACGCCGGCCACCCTGAAGGCCTCCCTGGAGTCCGGGCCCCTGATGGCCGAGGATGCCCTCCGGCTCAACCTGATCGACCGGGTCGACTATCTCGACTCGGCCCGCAAGCAGCTGTCCGACAAGGCCGGTAAGGACGCTGTGTTCCGTGACATCGGTGCCTATGCCCGCAGCGCGCACGCCGTTGGCCCGTCCATGGGACCGGCCATCGCCGTGATCGCCGCCGAGGGCGGCATCGTCACCGGCGGCGACGGCGGCTCCAATCCCTTTGCCTCCGGGGACGCGATCTACTCCGACCGCCTGGAGGAGACCCTGAACGACGCCGTGGAGGACAAGGACGTCAAGGCCATAGTCCTGAGGGTGAACTCACCCGGGGGTTCCGACACTGCCTCGGAGCAGATCCGGCGGGCTATCGAAAACGCCAAGGTGGCGGGGAAGCCCGTCGTGGTCTCCATGGGCCCCTATGCGGCCTCCGGTGGCTACTGGATCGCCTCGGGCGCGTCGGCCATCGTGGCCCAGCCCACGACCCTGACCGGCTCCATCGGCGTCTTTGGCGGCAAGTTCGCCGTCGGCGAGGCCCTGGCCCGGTACGGGGTCGATCTGCGGCAGGTGGGGGTGGGTTCCGACTATGCCTCCGCCTTCTCTCTGGGATCCGGGCTCTCGGACAGCCAGCGCGCCGCCTTCGCCCGCTGGATGGACCAGATTTACGCCCGCTTCATCGGACGGGTGTCCGAGGGCCGCCGCCTGCCCGTCGAGCGGGTCGAAGCCATTGCCAAGGGGCGGGTCTGGACCGGGGCCCAGGCCCGGGAGCTGGGCCTGGTTGACCAGATCGGGGGCTTCTACGACGCCGTGGACCGGGCCCGGGCCCTGTCCGGCACGAACGAGGAACTGCGCCTGAAGTGGATGGCCTCGGAAGGCACGCCCTTGGAGGCCATCAGCCGCATGTTCGGGGTCTCAGCGACTTCGGCCCGCAGCCTGGCGGCGACAGCCTGGATCCTGGGCGACCCCCGGGCCGAAGCGATCCTCGATGAAATGGCCTGGAGCCGCAGGCCGGCGGGTTCCGCGGCGGTGAGGGCACCCCAGCCGGCCTTCTAGGGGACCTGTTGGCGGGAGACGGGCCGGGGGACTGCGGCGACGCCGTTGACCCCCTCCGTCCCGGGGCGTGCGCCCCGGGCCACCTCCCCCTGATGGGGAGGAATTGGAGCCGTCTAATTGCTCCACCTTAGGGGGAGCTCCGGGCGAAGCCGGGTGAGGGGGTCCACGGCCTCTCAGCAGAGCCCTCCGGCCCGCTACGCGGTCCACCTCCCCCTTGGGGGCGGAACTGGAACCGGGTCAGGTCGCAGGCAAAGAAAAAGGGCGGCGACCGAGGTCGCCGCCCTTCCTTTCCCCGCGAGGGGATCGGATCAGAAGTCGGCCTTGAGGCCGATGAAGAGGTAACGGCCTGCAGCATCGTACACCTGGGAATAGGTGTTGCCGTTGCAGGAGCCGGTCGGGCAGGCGCTGCCGCCGACGAGGGGCGGCTCTTCGTCCAGCACGTTATTGACGCCCAAGCGGACCGTGTAGTTGTCCTTCACCTTGAAGCTCGCCGTCAGGTCAAAGTAGCTCTGCGCAGCAAGGGTCTCGTCGGTGGCGTACTGCAGGTCCGCGTTGTTCAGCTGGGGATCGGAGTCGGAGGCGTCGAGGGTGACCTCGGAGAAGTAACGCCATTGGACACCCACCTGGAGGTCGCCCCAGAACGGCGTTGCCCAGTTCACGCGGAACTTATGGCGCCATTCGGGGTTCGGGGTGCCGCAGACCGTGCCGTAGAGGGCCACGCAGTCATACTCGGGGTCGCCGGGTAGGGGCGAGTTCTTCAGGGAGTCCAGCCAAGTACCGACCAAATTGAAGCTCAGGCTACCGTAATCATCCAGGCCAAAGTCGGCCAGGTCGCGGCGGTAGTTGAGTTCGACGTCGACCCCGGCGGTCGAGGTCGAGCCGGTGTTGAGGGCCGTGTTAACGATGTAACCCTGGGGCGACAGCCACAGGGAGCCCTGGGAGTCGCGCTTGACGAGCCCGCAGAAGAACGGGTCCAGGGTCGACACGCAACGGTTGATGGCCAGGTCAGCGCCGACGCCGCCGATCGCATCTTCAATCATGATATTGAAGTAGTCGACCGAGGCGTTGAAGCCCGGCAGGAAGCTCGGCTGGTAGACGACACCGACTGTGTAGGTGTCGGCCGTCTCGGGCTTCAGGTTGGGGTTACCTCCCGTGAGGCCATTATACTGGGGTGCCGGGTTCTTCTCGATGGCCAGGACCTGGGCGGTGGTCAGGCTGAAGGCCTGAGCGCACTTGGCGACCAGCGGGTTCGAAGCGGACAGGCCAGCGCAGGGGTCGGTCGTTCCGTCGAGGACCACGTTCTGGGGCGCGAACAGGTTGGAGATGTTCGGAGCCCGCACGGCCTGGTTGTAGCCCGCACGGAAACGCAGGCCCTCGAAGACGTCCCAGTCGCCCGCGATCTTGTAGGTGCTGGTGTTCTGGGCGGCGTAGTCCGAATAGCGGTAGCCCACCTCAAGGGTGAGCTTCTCGACGAAGGCCATGTTCTCCACCAGCGGGATGCGGGCCTCGCCGAAGAGTTCGTAGACGTCGAAGCCGCCGGAGATCGGCGGCGAGGCGCCGCCCGTGCCGCTGAGAAGACCCTTGGCCGCCACATAGTCGGACTTGGAGGAGGCGGATTCTTCGCGGTATTCGGCGCCGAAGGCCACGCCCACGCCTTCTTCAGCGAAGGGGCTCTTAACGCCGTATTCGCCGAGCTGGCCGGTGACCGAGCCGCTCACGACGGTCTGGGCGAGCTCGCCGATGCTCGAGCTGTCGGTCTCGAGGTAGTTGAGGGCCGCCGGGGTGACGCCGTTCAACTGATAGATGTTGTAGGGCACGCAGGCCGGGTCCGTCCCGTCAATCACCGATTGGCAGACGATCTGGCCCGCGGAGTTACGCCGGGCGACCAAAGCGTTCTTGATGTTCGGCACAAGGAAATAGCCGGTCCGGGTCTCGCTCTCCGTGGCCGTGCCGTACTGGAGGTAGGTGTCATACGACCAGGCTTCGCTGAGGTCGCCCTTCAGGCCGAGCACGATGCGGTAAGCACTGTGCCGGATATCCGACTGACGGGGACCGCCTTCGACGTTCCGCTTGGCGACGGTGAGAGTCTTCAGCGTCGCCGTGCCCGCGGTGGCGCCGCAGAGCTGGGTCTGCTGGGCGAGCGTCATGAGCGGGTTGTCGCAGTTGACGCTCCAGGCACCGGCAAAGACACCACCAGGGGCGATCTGGGCGACACTGCGGTCGTCCATGAACATGACGTCCATATAGGCCGTGGCCCACTCGGTAACGTCATAGTGGGCGAAGGCGCCCAGGTTGTAGCGCTCGTCCGGCCGCTGGTAGTAGTTAGTCGGGCCATAGTTGTAGACGTCCGCACTCGTCCGGGCGCGGAAGGTGTTGCCAGGGCCTGCCGGGTCGACGACGAAGCTGCCGAAACGGGCCGGGCTGGCCGTGCCGGAGCCACCGCAGGTGAAGGCGTCGCCGGAGAAGAAGGTGCAGGTCGAATAGTCCCGGTTCCCCTGCAGGATCGGGTTGTTGTAGCGCCAGGTGGCGTAGGCGGTGATATTGCCCTTGTCGTCCGAGGTGTTGGCGCCGAAGGCGACCGACACGGCGACGCCGTCACCGTCCGTCACGTTGGAAGACGGGACAACGAACTGCGACTTGTCGGCCGCCGTCGCCTGCTTGGCCTTGATGATGGCCTGGATACCGTCATTGTCGTTCTTGTGCTGGTAGGTCGAGTACTGGACGTCGACCTTGAAGCCCTCGAAGTTCCGCTGCATGAGGAAGT